>CAZWDR010000033.1:4329-20052 GCA_964632365.1 uncultured Steroidobacteraceae bacterium | reverse complement strand
TGCGACGTGCCTGACGCCGGCGCATAAGACGATTCCGACAGCGCTTTCCGCCATCCCTCCCGGCAATCTGGTGGTGTGAACACCGATCTGGCTCCCCTCGATTGTCGGCGGGGGAACTCCTGAGCAAATTCACGGACAGCCGCTTTCATGCGGCGACCCGCCGGCACGGCACCCGTCCGGCGGCCATGCACAAAACTCTTGATTGTCGCGGGGGGAACTATCGTGACCAGCATTCCGGTTGACGGGACCCGTATCGTGCGCGCGTCCGTCGCAGCGATCATCGGCAGCACCTTGCTTCTTGGCCATGCGGGCGCCGCCTTCGCGGCCGAGGCGCAGGCCCCATCCACCAGCGCCAGTGCCGACGACGGTGACCTGGCGCCTGCGGCGGACAACGAACTGGACGAGGTGCGCGTCACCGGCTCGCGCATCGTGCGCCGTGACACGCAGAGCAACAGCCCGCTGGTCACCATCGAGCGCGAACGCCTCGAGGACAGCACCTTCATCTCGATCGAGCAGGCGCTGAACGAGCTGCCGCAGTTCATGGTGGGTGGTGCGGGCTTCGGCGCGACGGCCGGCCAGACCGGCGTGGGCGCCTTCGGCGGCATGGAGCAGCTTGATGGCGGCGCCGGCACCGGCACGGCCTTCGACAATGCGCGCCTGCCGGACACCGGCGGCCGCATCGGCACCTACACCCCTGGCGCCGCGAACGTGAACCTGCGCGGCCTGGGCTCCAACCGCTCGCTGACGCTGATCGATGGCCATCGCGGCCAGCCGACCAACGCCACGGGTACCGTGGACCTGAACACGATCCCCAGCGCGATGATCGCGAACATCGAGGTCATCACCGGCGGTGCCTCGGCGGTGTATGGCGCGGACGCGCTGGCGGGCGTCACCAACATCAAGCTGCGCGACAACCTCGACGGCATCACGATGCGCGTGCGCGGGGGCATCTACGAAGTCGGCGACGGCGGCGAGTACCAGGTGTCCACGGTGATGGGCACCTCGATCGGCGGCAAGGGCAACGCCATGCTGGGCATCGAGTACAGCAAGCGCGAGGTGTCCTACTACCGCAACCGCTCGTGGTTCCGCGACGCAATGGAATCGCCGTATTCCAGCTTCGTGAATGCCGCGTTCCAGCCCATCCCGTACTACGCCCCGAGCACCCAGGGCGCTCCGTCGCAGGCTGCGGTGAACAGCGTGTTCACCGACCGCAACTGCACCAATGCCAGCGGAGCGCTGGTGAACTGCGTGCCGACCACCGGCGGCGGTGGCGGCTTCTTCTTCAACCAGGATGGCTCGCTGTTCACGCGCAGCTCTTCCTGCTATCTGCCCACCGCAACCAGCAATCCGGCCACCTGCGCGGCGCCCGGCGGCGCGCCCGCCGGTTCCACGATGTACTTCGGGCCGCAGCGCTACAACGGCACTACCGTCAACACGCCAGAGAACCCGTACGAGATCACCTGCTCCTATTCGGCAAACAGCCCCAACACGCTGTTCCCGGACCGCAGCTGCAACCCGTCGCTGGGCAGCACGGACTGGGACCGCTGGCTCGGCAGCCCGCGCGAGGGCTACACGCTGTTCGCGAGCGGCAAGTACAAGGTGACCGAGAAGGTCGAGGCGTTCTCGCACATCAGCTTCGCGACCTCCGAGACGCTGACGCGCCGCGAGCAGTCCCCGGCCTCGGGTGGCTTCGCGGCCACGGTGCCCTACAACGCCGATCCCGGCGCGGTCTACCTGCCATCGGTGGCGCAGAACACGGTCACGCGCAACGGCATCGTGGTCGCCAATGCCGGCGACACGCTGCCGGAATATCGCGCCGTGGAGTTCGGCGGCACCAACACCCGTGGCACCGGCTGCGGCCCCACCGGCGGCTGCACGATGGCGCAGGCCTTCCCGGTTCCGCCCGAGCTGACCACGCTGCTGAACTCGCGCACCGCCGGCACACGCGCCGGCGGCGGCACCGCGGCCACCAATCCGTTCGCGGGCCTGAATTCCTGCGTGACCTACCAGCGCGCCGTGAACCCGGGCACCGCGATGGCCACCAGCGCCAATGGCGTGGGCGTCACCTATGCCATCGATCCGAACACGGGACTGCCGTCGTACAACTGCGGACCCAACGCGGCGTGGTCGTTCAACGACCGCTTCAGCATGCTGCCGCCGCGCGGCACCACGAACACGCAGCGCACCTGGAGCCTCGCGGCCGGCCTGCGTGGCGACCTGCCGATCAGCGACTGGACCTGGGAGGTCTACACCTCGAAGGGCCAGGGCCAGACCAACACCGAGTTCTCGGGCTTCGTGTCGCTGGCCAACTACCGCCTGATCATGTCGCAGCCCAATTACGGCATGGGCTACACCAACAATCCCGGCAGCGCGAAGCTGCTGACCTGCGAGAGCGGCTTGTCGCCGTTCGACGCGGTGCCCACCTCGCAGGACTGCATCGACGCCATCCAGTCGAACCAGATTGACCGCAGCGCCACCGACCAGCGCGTGCACGAGCTGAGCGTGCAGGGCCGGCTGTTCGAACTGCCGGGCGGCGAGGTGCGTACGGCCCTGGGCGCAAGCTATCGCAAGAACGACTACGTGTACCGTCCCGACTCGCTGCGCGAGCGCGACTACGTGGGTGACACTTCGGCCGGCCAGTTCGGCATCGGCGAGATCGACGCCGACATGAGCGTGAAGGAGATCTACGGCGAGCTGCTGATCCCGCTGCTGCGTGACCTGCCCGGCATCCAGAACCTGGAGCTGGAGCTCGGCGCGCGGCACTCGAAGTACAGCACCGGCCGCAACGTGCCCACCTGGAAGGCGCTGCTGAGCTGGCAGCCGGTGCCGTGGATGCGCGCACGCGGCGGCTACAACCGCGCCGAGCGCGCGCCCAACATCGCCGAGCTTTACACGCGCGATTCCGCCAACAACAGCGGCGGCGTCGGTGCAGACCCGTGTGCCGTGCCGTCGGCCAACACCGTGGCGAACGTGCTCAACGGCACCAGCTCCACGCCGCTGTCGACACTGAATGACCCGGTCAACCCGAACCAGGCGCAGCTGCAGGCGCTGTGCGCGGCGCAGATCGCGGCCAACGGCGGCACGGGCACGTCGGAGTTCGATCTGGATCCAAACAACTTCGGGCGCACCACCACTTACAACAACGGCATCGCCATCGTCAGTGGCAACCCGGACCTGAAGAGCGAGAAGGGCCAGACCTGGACCGCCGGCCTTGTGATCAGCTCCCCGTTCACGCATCCGCTGCTCAGCCGCATGTCCTCGACCATCGACTGGTACGAGGCGCGCATCGATGATCCGGTCGAGATCATCACCGCCGGCACGCTGGCCTGGGCCTGCTTCAATGCCTACGGTGACAACCCGAACTATGAGCTGAACGATCCGAACGGATACTGCAACCAGTTCGAACGCGATCCGGTGGTGGGCAACATCACGCTGACCCACACGCCATACCTGAACCGCGGCAAGCTGGTGATGCGCGGCGTCGACACCTCGCTGAACTGGAGCGCGGCGCTGGCCGACATGGGTCTTGCCAATGCCGTGGGCCGCCTGTCGATCGGCATCAACGCGAACTTCCTGCTGGACCAGATCCAGGCCGTGTCCGCCGGTGGCAACACGCGCAACTATGCCGGCATCGGCAACGCGGCGAAGTTCCGCTCGAGCACCAACGTCGGCTACAGCTGGGGCGCGAGCCGCGTGGGCGTGACGTGGCAGTACCGCACCGGCACCTGCATCGCGCGTTTCGGCAATGTCGGCTGCGACACCAATGTGTCGCGCTACCCGGTGGGCAACACGTTCACCGTGACCGGCGGCACGCGCCTGGGGCCGGTGAATGCGTCGATCAGCGTCAGTGATCCGCTCAACAAGGGTCCGCGCCGTGGCACGTACAACTGGACCGACCCGACCGAGGGCTATGGCACGTTCAACCCCTATGACGACCTGGGTGGGCGGCGCTGGTCGATGAACCTGTCGATGGACTTCTGACGCGCGAGGATGCTGATGGCCGCGCCCGCGCGAATGCCGCGGGTTTGCGGCCTGAAAGGCAGCGGCGGATGGCGACATCCGCCGCTTTTTTCCAAGGGCTTCCGGTTCACCTACCCGGCGATGATCCCCGCCAGCACCAGCCAGCCCACCCAGTTGTTGTTCAGGAAGGCCTTGAAGCAGCCCTCGCGCTGCCGGTCACGCATCAGCCACTGCTGATACCCGAACAGCGCCGCGGCAGCGGCGAGCGCAAGCCAGAATGGCCACCGCAGCAGCAGCGCGTGGCCGATCAGCGCCAGGCCGCCCACCACCATCGCCTGCATCACGCCCACCAGCATGCGGTCCATGTCGCCGAAGGCGATCGCGGTGGAGTGCACGCCCATCTTCAGGTCGTCGTCGCGATCGACCATTGCATATTGCGTGTCGTAGACGCCGGCCCAGATCACGGTGATCACGAACATCAGCCAGCCGGCCTGCGGCACACCGCCCAGCGTCGCGACGAAAGCCATCGGCACGGCCCAGCCGAAGGCGGCGCCCAGATAGAACTGTGGCAGCGGAAAGAACCGCTTCATGAAGGGATAGCTGATGGTCAGCGCCGCGCCGACGAACGCGAACTGCACGGTCTTCGCATCCAGGCGCGTGACCAGCCACAGCGCCAGCAGCACCAGCACGCCGAACAGCGTCAGCGCCTCGTGCGGCGAGACCAGGCGCTGCGCCAGTGGACGACCGCGAGTGCGCTTCACATGGGGGTCGATGTCGCGGTCGGCGAAATCGTTGATCACGCAGCCGGCCGAGCGCATCACGATGGTGCCGGCGATGAACACCCACAGCAGCTTCGCCGAGGGGGTGTTCGAATCGCCGGGCAGGCCGCGGGCGGCGATCCACAACGCCCACAGCGTCGGCCACAGCAGAAGGCCGATGCCGATGGGCCGGTCGATGCGCATCAGCAGCGCGTGGCGATGCAGGCGGCGCAGCAGCGGCGCGCCGCGCCACCCATGAAGAAGAGCATTACCCGATGCGGCCATAACCCTCGGCATTCCCGATCCAGCGCCGGGTGAGAGGCGCGATGCAGTGCGCATTGTCCCGCAGCAGCTGTTCGGCGGTCGAGCGCACCTGCGGCAGCAGGTCCGCGTCGCGGACCAGATCCGCGACCCTCAGTTCGGCCAGTCCGGTCTGGCGCGTGCCCAGCAGCTCGCCCGGGCCGCGCAGTTCCAGGTCCTTCTGCGCGATGGCAAATCCGTCGGTGGAATCGCGCAGGGTCGCGAGCCGCTCGCGTGCCAGCTGCGACAGCGGGGCGCGGTACAGCAGCACGCAGGTGGACTCCTGCGCACCACGGCCGACGCGGCCGCGCAGCTGGTGCAGCTGCGCAAGCCCCAGGCGCTCGGCATTCTCGATCACCATCAGGCTGGCGTTGGGCACGTCGACGCCGACCTCGATCACGGTGGTCGCGACCAGCAGCCGGGTGCGGCCATCCTTGAAGTCGTGCATGGCCTTCTCCTTGGCGCGCGGCGGCATGCGGCCATGCACGAGGCCGACGGGAATGCCGGACAGCGCATCGGCCAGCGTGGCCGCGGTCTCCTCGGCCGCCTGGCAGCGCAGTTCCTCGGATTCCTCGATCAGCGTGCACACCCAGTACGCCTGCCGCCCCTCGCGGCAGGCGGCATGCACGCGCGCCACCACTTCGGCGCGTCGCTCCTCGGCCAGCGCGACGGTGCGGATCGGCGTGCGGCCCGGCGGCAGCTCGTCGATCACGGAGACGTCCAGATCGGCATAGGCGGTCATCGCCAGCGTGCGCGGGATGGGCGTGGCGGTCATGATGAGCTGGTGCGGGGTGTGCCCGCCGCCTTCGCCCTTCTGCTTCAGCGACATGCGTTGCTGCACGCCGAAGCGGTGCTGCTCGTCGACGATGGCGAGCGCCAGGCGATGGAACTGCACGCCCTGCTGGAACAGCGCATGCGTGCCCACCGCGACCTGCACCTCGCCGCTGGCCACGGCCTCCAGCGCGCTGCGCCGGCCGCGCGCGCTCTGCGAGCCGGTGAGCAGGGCAACGGTGAGCCCCAGCGGGCGGAACCACGCATCCAGCGCGCGCCAGTGCTGCTCCGCCAGCAGCTCGGTGGGCGCCATCAAGGCCGCCTGCATGCCGCTGCCCGCGGCGCGCGCCGCGGCAGCCGCGGCGATCACCGTCTTGCCGCAGCCCACATCGCCCTGCACCAGCCGCATCATCGGACGCTGCTGCTGCAGGTCGGCGGCGACTTCGGCCAGCACGCGCGACTGCGCGCCGGTGAGCGGCCAGGGCAACGATGCGATGAACCGCGCCGTCAGCGCGTCGGGATCGGGCAGTTCCGGCGCCGGCTCCGACTGCACCAGCTGCTTGATCTGCGCGAGCGACAGCTGGTGCGCCAGCAGTTCCTCGAAGGCGAGGCGGCGCTGCGCCGGATGACGGCCGGTCGCCAGGGATTCGAGCGAGGTGCCCACCGGCGGGTGGTGCACGAACTCCAGCGCCTCGCGCAGCGACGGCAATTCGAGCTGCGCGACGACGTCCGCAGGCAGGAGGTCATCTGCCGCATTGGCGGCCAGCCGCGCAAGCGCGCGATCCACCTGCGCGCGCACCCGGCCCTGCGTCTGACCCTCGGTCAGCGGATAGATCGGGGTCAGCCGGTCCTCGAGCGGACCTGCCGCGCCGGCGCGGCGATACTCCGGGTGCACCATCTCCAGTCCCTGCGGACCCCGCCGCACCTCGCCGATGCAGCGCAAGGCCGTGCCGCGCGCAAGACCTTCCTGCTGCGCCCGCGAGAAATGGAAGAACCGCAGCGTGAGGAACCCGCTGCCATCGCTGATCCGCACCAGCAGCGAGCGCCGGCGGCGGAACACCACGTCGGCCATCTGGACCTCGCCCTCGACCACGGCGCGCACGCCGGAGAACAGTGCGCCGATCGGCGTGATGCGCGTGCGGTCTTCGTAGCGCGCGGGCAGCAGGAACAGCGGATCGGCGCGGGCGGCCGCGTCCGCTACAGGCTCAGCACGCACTCCACTTCCACGCGGGCACCACGCGGCAGCGCCGCCACCTGCACCGCGGCGCGGGCGGGCCAGGGCTGGGTGAAGTAGCGGGTCATCGCTTCATTGACCTTCGCGAAGTGGGCAAGGTCGGTGAGGTAGACGTTCACCTTCACGGCATGGTCGAGCGTGCCGCCGGCGGCCTTCGCGACCGCGGCGAGGTTGTCGAACACGCGCGCGATCTCGGCCTCGATGTCGCCGCTGACCAGCTCGCCAGTGGCCGGGTCGAGCGGGATCTGCCCCGAGCACCACACGGTGCTGCCGGCGCGGATGGCCTGCGAATAGGGGCCGATGGCGGCGGGTGCCCCGGTGGTGCTGATGGCCTGCTTCATGAATCTTCCTGGTTGCGGCGGGAGGCCAGGTAGCGCGAGACGCGCCCCACATCCGGCATCTGGCGAATGGTACGCACCACGCGCGCCAGGTGCTTGCGATCCTTCACCTCGACCTCGAGCTTGATCAGCGACACATCGCCATCGCGCTGCTCCACCGAGGCCTGCCCGATGTTGGTGTCGGTGTTCGCGATCGCCGCGGAGATGCTGGCCAGCATGCCGATCTTGTTCGCCGCCTCGATGCGCACCTCGGCACTGAAGTAACGGCCGAGGGACTTCTGCCATGTGACCGGCTGCCACTTCTCCGGATGCTTGTGGTAGTCCTCGACATTGCCGCAGGCATCGCGATGGATGACGATGCCGCGCCCGGCCGACAGGAACGCGATGATCGGATCATCCGGAATGGGCCGGCAGCAGCGCGCATAGGTGACCAGCAGGCCTTCGGTGCCGGCCACGGTCAGCGGCATGATCTTGCCCGCCTCGTCGTGCCCGCCGGGCAGCAGGCGGCGCGCCACCAGCGGCGCCAGGCGCTCGCCCAGCCCGATCTGCGCCAGCAGTTCTTCGCGGTCGCGCAGGTTCAGCTCCTGCAGCGTCTGCGCCATCACGTCCGCCTCGATGCGATCGACGGTCAGGTGGAAATCCTGCAGCGCCGAGTTCAGCAGCTGCGCGCCCAGTTCCACCGCCTCGGAGCGCTGCAGCGCGCGCAGGTAATGGCGGATCGCGCTGCGCGCCTTCGCGGTGGCGACGAAGTTCACCCACGCCGGATTCGGCGAGGCGCCCTTCGCGGTGATGATCTGCACGGTCTGGCCATTGCGCAGCACGGTGCGCAATGGCGCCAGGCGCCGGTCCACCTTCGCGGCCACGCAGCGGTTGCCGATGTCGGTGTGCACGGCATAGGCGAAGTCGACCACGGTGGCGCCGCGCGGCAGGCGCAGGATCGCGCCCTTCGGCGTGAACACATAGACCTTGTCCGGGAACAGGTCGACCTTGACGCTCTCGATGAATTCCTCGGCGTTGCCGCTGGCCTGCATCTCCATCAGGTGGCTGATCCAGGCGCGCGCGCGCTCCTGCTGCGCGGACTCGGTGCCTTCGCCCGGCGTCGCGTTGGCCTTGTATTTCCAGTGCGAGGCGACGCCGGCCTCGGCCACCACATGCATGTCGCTGGTGCGGATCTGCACCTCGATCGGCACGCCATTCGGCCCGAACAGGGTGGTGTGCAGCGACTGGTAGCCATTCACGCGCGGGATGGCGATGTAATCCTTGAAGCGCCCCGGCATCGGGCGATAGGTGGCATGCACCACACCGAGCGTGCGATAGCAGGTGTCGGCCGAATCGACCAGGATGCGCAGGCCATACACATCGACCACCTGCGCCAGCAGCGAGCGCTTGCGGCGCATCTTGCGATAGATGCTGTACAGATGCTTCTCGCGCGACTCGACCGTGGCCTGGATGCCGGCTTTCTCCAGCGCCTCGCGCAGCACGTTCTCGATCTTGCCGAGGAATTCCTTCTGGTTGCCGCGGGCGCGCTTCAGCGCGCGTTCGATGACGCGGTAGCGCTGCGGATACAGCGCGCGGAAGCCCAGGTCTTCCAGCTCCAGCTTGATCTTGTAGAGGCCGAGGCGCTCGGCCACCGGCGCATAGATCTCGAGCGTCTCGCGCGCGATCTGCCGGCGCTTCTGCACCGACATCGCGCCGATGGTGCGCATGTTGTGCGTGCGGTCGGCGAGCTTGACCATGATGACGCGCAGGTCGCGCACCATCGCCAGCAGCATCTTGCGGAAGGACTCGGCCTGCGCTTCCTCGCGGCTCTTGAACTTGATCTGGTCGAGCTTGGTGACGCCATCGACGATCTCGGCCACGTCGTTGCCGAAGCGGCGCGCGATCTCGTCCTTCGCGACCGGTGTGTCTTCGATGACATCGTGCAGGATGGCGCCGATGATCGTGTCGGCGTCGAGGTTCAGCTCCGCCAGCAGCTGCGCGGCGGCGAGGGGATGCGCGATGTAGGGTTCGCCCGAGAGGCGCTTCTGGCCCGAGTGGGCCTCGGCGCCGAACTCCGCGGCATCGCGGATGCGATCGACCTGCTCGGTGGGCAGGTACTCACCGGCCCGGGCGAGCAGCTCCTTCAGGCCGGGAGTGCGCCGGGCGCTGGTACCTGGAATCAGGCCAAGCAGCGACGACGCATAATCCATAGAAGGTCGGGCTTATTCCCCCACCAGGCCGAACTGCGGCGCGCGGAAGTTCTCGAGCTGCGCGTCGATGTCGTTGACGATGGGCTCGGGCACCGGCTCGGGCTCGACCAGCATCTCGGCGGTGATGTTGCCCTCGGCAATCTCGCGCAGCGCGATCACGGTGACCTTGTCGTTGTCGACCGGCACGGTGGGTTCGGCGCCATTGGCGAGCCGGCGGGCGCGGGCGGATGCCAGCAGCACCAGCTGGAAGAGGTTCTCGACGTTCGGCAGGCAGTCTTCGACGGTTACGCGGGCCATGGTGCTCTGGTGGGTTTGCTCTAAGGGGTTGGAAATTCTAGCAGATTTGCCAGCGTGGCGCCCAGCTCCGGGCGGCCCGCCAGGAAGGGGGCCCCGGCGCCGCCGATGATGGCCATCAGCTGCCGCACCGCCTCCTCGAAGTCGTCGTTGACCACCACATAGTCGAACTCGGCCCAGTGCGACATGTCGCTGACCGCATCGGCCAGCCGCCGGGCGATCACCGCCTGACTGTCGGTGGCGCGGCCATTCAGGCGGGCCTTCAGGGCGTCCAGCGAGGGGGGCAGCACGAAGATGGTGGTGCAGCCGGGCAGCGCGGCCCGCACCTGGCGGGCACCCTGCCAGTCGATCTCCAGGATCACATCGTGGCCGGCGGCCAGCTTCTCGCGCAGCTGCCCCACCGACGTGCCGTAGTGGTTGTCGAACACCCGGGCGTGCTCGAGGAAGGCGCCTTCGTTGACCAGCTGCGCGAAGCGCTCCGCGGTCACGAAGAAGTATTCCCGGCCGTCTTCCTCGTTCGGGCGCGGCGCGCGCGTGGTGTGCGACGTGGAGACACGCAGGTCGGGCAGACGCTGCAGCAGGGCCTTCACAAGGCTGGTCTTGCCGGCGCCCGACGGGGCGGAGATCACAAACAGGCGCTCGCTCATGCCGCGCATTTTCGCATGGGCGGCGGGGGCTTTCGCGCCACTGTCGGACGTCGGGATAAACTGCCGCGATCAGTCTACGCCGCCAGCCAGGAGCTCCCATGCGTGTTTCCCGTTTCCGCGCCGCCTCGACGCCCGTTGCCGCCGCCGTGCTGCTGGCCGTGGCGGGCTGCCAGAAGGGGCCGGACGCGGCCGCGTCGACTGCGGCCGCGACGTTCCGGCTGGACGAATCCCAGCTGCTGCAGCCGATCCGCTTTGCCGCCAGCGACGTGGATCCGCAAGTGTCCGCGTGCGTCGATTTCGGCGCGCATGTGAACCGCAAGTGGATCGCGGCCAATCCGATCCCCGCCGACCAGACCTCCTGGGGCGCGTTCAATGTGCTGGCCGAGCGCTCGCTGCAGGTGCAGAAGCAGCTGGCCGAGCAGGCCGCCGCGCGCGCGAACCCCACCGGCATCGAGAAGATCGTCGCGGACTTCTGGGTCACCGGCATGGACGAAGCCAAGCTCAACGCCGACGGCGCCGCGCCGCTGGCGAGCCGCATCGCCGAGATCGAGGCACTCACCGACGGGCCCTCCGTGGCCGCATACCTGCGCACCGTGGCGGCGCGTGGCGAGAACCCGCTGTTCTCCTTCGGCCCCGAGGCGGACTTCAACAATTCCGCGATGAACATGGGCTATGCGATGCAGGGCGGCACCGGCCTGCCCGACAAGACGTACTACTTCGACCAGGACAAGCAGGCGATCCGCGACGCCTATGTGAAGCACATCGCGCGCATGCTGGAGCTCTCGGGCGTGCCGGCGGCTGATGCCGCACGACAATCGGCCCAGGTCATGGCCCTGGAGACGCGCCTGGCGCGCGCCTCCCGCTCGCAGGAAGACATCTCGCGCGATGTGTCGCTGTACTACAACCCGGTGACCGTGGCCGAGGCGGACGCGCTGGCGCCGAACTTCCCGTGGTCGCAGTTCTTCGCCGCGCAGCAGATCGAGGTACCGGAGAAGTTCTCGCTGGCGATCCCCGACTTCCATCGCGAAGTCAGCCGCATGCTGGGCGATGTGCCGGTGGCGCAGTGGCAGGCCTACCTGCGCTTCCGCCTTGCCGATGCGGCCGCGCCCTATCTCAGCGATGCCTTCACCGATGCCCGCTTCGAGTTCTATGGACGCACGCTGCGTGGCCAGCAGGAACAGCGGCCGCGCTGGAAGCGGGTGCTGGCGGTGATCGAGGATTCGGCCGGCGAGACCATGGGGCAGATGTATGTGGATGTCGCCTTCCCGCCCGAGTCACGCGCCCGCATGGAGGATCTGGTCACGAACCTGTCGGCCGCGCTGAAGACGCGCATCGAGAACCTGGCGTGGATGAGCGATGAGACCAAGGCGCGCGCGCTGACCAAGTGGGAGGCGTTCACGCCGAAGATCGGCTACCCGTCGAAGTGGCGCGACTTCGACGGCCTGAAGACCGCCCGCGACAGCTTCTTCGGCAATGCGGTCGCCGCGGCGGCCTTCAACTACCAATGGCAGATCGGCAAGATCGGCAAGCCGGTGGACAAGACCGAGTGGGGCATGACGCCGCAGACGGTGAACGCCTACTACCATCCGCTGCTGAACGAGATCGTCTTCCCGGCCGCCATCCTGCAGCCGCCGTTCTTCGACCCGCAAGCCGACGATGCGCTGAACTATGCGGCCATCGGCGGCGTGATCGGCCATGAACTCACGCATGGCTATGACGACCAGGGATCGCGCTTCGGCCCCAGCGGCAATTTCGAGCAGTGGTGGACCGAGGAGGATGCGCGGCGGTTCAAGGCGCTGACCGGCAAGCTGGTGAAGCAGTACGACGGCTACGAGGTCGGCGGCATGAAGGTGAACGGCAACCTGACGCTGGGCGAGAACATCGCCGATCTCGGCGGGTTGTCGATCGCGCACGACGCGTTGCTGCGCGCCTCTGCGGGCAGCGAGGATCCGATGATCGAGGGGCTCACGCGCGACCAGCGTTTCTTCTACAGCTGGGCGGCGATCTGGCGGGCGCAGTACCGGCCCGAGGCGCTCAGCGTGCAGATCGCCTCCGATCCGCACGCGCCGGCAGTGACACGCGTCAACGGGCCGGTCACGAACCATCCGGCTTTTGCCGCGGCATTCGGCTGCAAGGACACCGACCCGATGGTCAACGCCGGCGAGCGGCGCGTGGCCATCTGGTAGGCGAGAAGCCGATCGCGGCAGGGTAGGCAGTTTCCCACAGCGGGTCTGCATTGCAGGCGGCTGCTGCCGCGCGCCAGCGGGACGCACCATCAAGCTCCATGCCGTAGGGGAAGGAGCTGCAATGGCCAAGGCCAGGACCAGAAGCAAGCGCGCGCTGTGGAAGGGCGCAATCAGTTTCGGACTGGTGCACATCCCGGTGAGCCTGCATCCGGCCAGCGGCGACAGCGGCATCGACTTCGACTGGCTCGACAAGCGCTCGATGGATCCGGTGGGCTACAAGCGCATCAACAAGCGCACCGGGCGCGAGATCACGCGCGAGAACATCGTGCGCGGCGTCGCGCATGGCGACGGCAAGTACGTGATCCTCTCCGATGAGGAGATCGCCGAGGTCTATCCGCGCTCCACGCAGATGGTGGAGATCGAATCCTTCGTGCCTGCGGCCGACATCCCCTTCATCTATTACGACCGCCCTTATTTCCTGGCACCGACCGGCAAGGGTGCCAAGGTCTATGCGCTGCTGCGCGAGGCGCTGAAGAAGAGCGGCCGCGCGGGACTGGCGCGGGTGGTGATCAAGACCAAGCAGCACTTCGCCGCATTGCTGCCGCACGGGCCGGTGCTGGTGCTGAACCTGCTGCGCTGGGATTCAGACATCCGCAGCCACGAGGGCCTCGGGATTCCCGAGGACGGCCAGAAGTCATCCGGCGTCGCCGCGCGCGAGATGAAGATGGCGATGGAGCTGGTCGAATCGATGAAGGGCGAGTTCGAGCCAGAGGAATTCAGCGACCGCTTCCGTGAACAGGTGATGGACCTGGTGGCCAAACGCGCGAAGGCGGGCAAGACGGAGGAGGTCATCGAGCCGGAGGAAGAGGCGCCGAAGGGTGCCGACATCATCGACCTGGCCGAGCTGCTCAAGCGCAGCCTGGGGGAGCGCAAGACGCCCCGCAAGGCGGGTGGCTCCACGGCCGCCACGCGCAAGCCGGCGGCGCGCGCGAAGTCACGGCGCGCTTCGAAGCGCGCAGCCTGAGGGTCCCTCAATGGCGCAAGGCAGTCTCTCGACCTACAACCGCAAGCGCAATTTCCGTGGCACGCCGGAGCCGCCCGGCAAGGCCGGCGGCGGACGTGGCGCCGGCATCTTCGTCGTGCAGAAGCATGCCGCGAGCCGCCTGCACTATGACTTCCGCCTCGAGTGGGAGGGCGTGCTGCTGAGCTGGGCCGTGCCGAAGGGACCGAGCCTCGACCCGAAGGTGAAGCGCATGGCGGTGCAGGTGGAGGACCACCCGGTTTCCTACGGCGACTTCGAGGGCATCATTCCCGAAGGTCACTACGGCGCCGGATCCGTCGTGCTGTGGGACACCGGGCGCTGGACGCCGGTGGGCGACGCGGCGCGCGGCCTGCGCGAGGGCAAGCTGAAGTTCACGCTGGATGGCCACAAGCTGCACGGTGGCTTCAACCTGGTGCGGTTGCGCCAGCGCGAGAACGATCGGCAGACCTCCTGGCTGCTGATCAAGGAGACGGACGAACACGCGCGCGCCACGCAGGAGTTCGATGTGCTCGAGGAGCGCGCGGAGAGCGTGAAGGGTCTCGACGGCGCCAATGCCGCAGGAGGCGCCGGGGCGAAGGCTGGCCGTCGGCGCGGCGCCGCCGCGAGTGCCGGGACGCGTGCCAGCGTCCGCGCGCAGGGCGTCGGCGCGGCACGATCGGCGTCGCGATCCACTTCACGGTCCACGGCGGGAGGCACTGCGCGAACCACCGCGAAGCGCAGCAAGTCGAAGGCCGCCGGCGTCGATCTTCCACCACTGCTTGCGCCGCAGCTCGCCACGCTGGTCACCGCCCCACCCACGCAGGGCGAGTGGCTGTATGAACTGAAGCTCGACGGATATCGCCTGCTGGCGCGCGTCGATGGCGCCGATGTGCGCTGCTTCACGCGCAATGGCAACGACTGGTCCGATCGGGTGCCGCGCATCGTCGCCGCGCTGAAGGGCCTGGACCTGCCGCCCTGCTGGCTCGATGGCGAACTGGTTGCGCTCGATCCACAGGGCGTGCCGGATTTCCAGCGCCTGCAGAACTCGTTCGAGCACCGCACCGCGGCAGAGCTGCGCTACATCGTGTTCGACGTGCTGTTCGCCGATGGCGAGGACCTGCGCGGGGCCGGCCAGAAGGCGCGCAGCGAACGCGTTGCGGCGCTGCTCGAAAGTGCGCGCGAGCAGGGGTCGATCATCCAGCCCAGTCCCACGCTCGAGGGCGACCCGAAACAGCTGCTGGCCGCGTCGCGCGCCGCAGGCTTCGAGGGCCTGGTGGGCAAGCGTGCTGACGGCGTGTATCGCTCGGGCCGCAGCCGCGACTGGATCAAGCTGAAGGCCGGGCTGCGGCAGGAATTCGTCATCGGCGGCTACACCGATCCACAAGGCTCGCGCTCCGGGTTCGGGTCGCTGCTGCTCGGCGTGCACGACGAGCAGGGCGCGCTGCGCTATGCCGGCAATGTCGGTTCCGGCTTCGACGAGGAAACATTGCGCACGCTGCACGCCCGGCTTGAGGCGCTGGAGACACCGGATACACCTTTCGAGGGCGGCCCGAAGCGCGTCGGCACCACGCGGCTCGCCGTGCCGCACTGGGTGAAGCCGAAGCTGGTGGCGGAGGTGTCCTTCGCGGGATGGACCTCGGCCAACAGCGTGCGCCATGCGGTGTTCCATGGATTGCGCGAGGACAAGCCGCCGCGACAGATCACGCTGGAGCGCGCCCGCGCGCCGGGCGGCGACGAAGGAGAGGACGACGTGGCGCGTGAAGCGGTGAAACCGAAGGCGAAGGCGAAGGCAAAGGCGAATGCGGGGACGCCGGCCAAGGCCGAGGCGAAGACGAAAGGCAAGGCGAAGGCCAACGCCGCGGCGAAGGGCAAAGCCAAGGTCAAAGCCGCGGCGAACGACAAAGCCAAAGTCAAAGCCAAGGCGAACGACAAAGCCAAGGCGACCGGCAAAGCCCGAAGCGGCGCGACGGCCAGCGCCAGCGCCACGGCTGCAGCGAAGCCCACGGCGAAGTCGAAATCCAGCAC
>CAZWDR010000033.1:0-4229 GCA_964632365.1 uncultured Steroidobacteraceae bacterium | reverse complement strand
CCAGCGCCAGCGCCACGGCTGCAGCGAAGCCCACGGCGAAGTCGAAATCCAGCACGCCCGCGCGCCAGTCTCACCCCGCGGTCACCGACGTGCGCGTCACGCATCCGGAACGCGTGATCGACACCTCCGCCAACATCACCAAGGGCGAGCTGGTCGCGTACTACGCCGCCGTGGCGGAGCTGATGTTGCCGCACCTCGAGGACCGTCCCGTGGCAATGCTGCGCGCCCCGTCGGGCATCGCCGGCCAGATGTTCTTCCAGAAGCATGCGGAGACGAACACGCTCCAGCAGCTGACGCGGCTGCCGAAGTCGATGGATCCGGAACACCGTCCGCTGCTGGTGGTGCAGACGCGCGATGCGTTGCTCGGCGCCGCGCAGATGAACGTGGTCGAACTGCACACGTGGAATGCCACCAGCGCGGCCATCGAGCAGCCGGACCGGCTGATCTTCGACCTGGATCCGGGCGAGGGCGTGGAGTGGAAGCAGGTGGCCGAGGCCGCCGTGCTGACGCGCGCGCTGCTCGAGGAGCTGGAGCTCGAGAGCTTCCTGAAGACCAGCGGCGGCAAGGGGCTGCACATCGTGCTGCCGCTGAAACCCGCGCTGGGCTGGGACGAGGTGAAGGAATTCTCCGCGCAGGTCGTGCGGCACCTGTCACGCGTGCTGCCGCAGCGCTTCGTCGCGAAGAGCGGCCCGACGAACCGCGTCGGCCGCATCTTCGCGGACTTCCTTCGCAACGGACGCGGCGCCACGACGGTGGCGGCCTGGTCCGCACGTGCGCGACCCGGCATGGGCATCTCGGTGCCGCTGCGCTGGGATGAACTGCCTGCACTCACCACGCGGCCGGAGTGGAGCGTGGCCAACCAGGGCGATCGCCTGAAGATCGGCAACAAGCCGTGGAAGGATTACGAGCGCTCGCGCCAGCGACTGGGCGCGGCCATCAAGGCGCTCAAGGCCATCGATCGTCCGGCCCGGAACTGATCCCGGGCCGGACGCGCGGGTCACCGGCGGTCGCGCGGATCCCGGTGCGATTCACGCTGCTCACCTGATGCGCGCCCCTCGCCGGCGTCACCGCCAAAGTCGAGGGCTTCCTCGTCACTGAAGAAGCGCTCCTCGCCCTCGTCGAGCGCGTCCAGATCCAGCGGAGCGCCGGTGGGCCCCATGGCTTCCTCTTCGATGGCGCCGAAGCGCGCCGCGATGTCCCGGTCGCGGTCGCTCATCCGGTAGGCCTTGCGCTCCTCACGGCGGATGCCGTGGTCGTCGTCGCGCATGACCAGATGTTCCTCACGGCGCGAATCGTGCTCACTCCATTTCCTGCCCATCTCTTCCTCCTCATCGCTGCACGGATCAATCGGTGGCCCCGCGGCCCGGCCCGGACGGTCGATACTCAAGGCATCGATCGGGGCAGCGCGTCCTCCTGCGTCGCAGGCAGGCTGTGGGAGTGTCCTGACGACGCGGACGCTGTCGCGCAACGCCGACGATCTCCCCCCGCACCGCGAAAACGCGCGCACCGCCGCCGTGCCATGACGCACCGCCGCGCTGACGCAGCACCGCGCCAACGACCTACAGAACCGCGTTCCGCGCGCGGGGCAGACTCGGGCTTCCAGCAGCAGGAGGCCGTCATGCCGCGCGAGATCGAATACCCGGGCCGACGCAAGACACTCGCGGAACGCAGCTGGCTGGTTTCCGGCAGTGCGGCTGCCGTGACCTCCACGGCGCTGCTGTCGCTGTGTGGCCTGGTCGAGAACGGCAATCCGGTCGGCCCCAACAACGGCCCGAGCCAGTGGATCTACGGACGCCGCTCCGCGCAGCGGCGCAACTTCACATGGCGGCACACCGTGCCGGCCTATGTGATCCATCACAGTTCGGCGCTGTTCTGGGGTCGTCTTCACCAGGCCCTGTTCGTGCGCGATCCGCACCAGGAGCGCACGCTGCGGCGGCGGGTCGCCGAGGGCGCGGCCACTGCGGCGGTTGCCTGCTTCGTGGATTACCGCTGCACGCCAAAGCGGCTGCAGCCGGGATTCGAGCAGCAGCTGTCGCGCACTTCGCTGTTGGTGGTCTATGCCGGGTTCGGCGCCGCGCTCGGCATCGCCACGCACCTGATCACGCGCGGACGAGGTCGTGGCCGCGGCTGACCCGCTGGCGCCGGCGCGGCGCGTGCTGCTGATCGGCGCCACCGGATTCATTGGCCGCCACCTGTGGCGGGCGCTGGAGGCGGCCGGTCACCACGTGGTGCCTGCCGCGCGGCGCGCCTCGGCGGGCGGGCTGCAGGTGGACCTGGCCCGCGACACGCAGGTGGACGACTGGTTGCCGCGCCTGCGCGACATCGATGTGGTGGTCAACGCGGCCGGCGCGTTCATGGACCGTCCCGGCAACCAGCTCGCGGGCCTGCATGGCGCCGGTCCCATTGCACTGTTCGATGCCGCCGTGCGCGTCGGCGTGTCGCGCGTCGTGCAGATCTCGGCGCTGGGTACCGACGATGCGTCCACACCCTATTTCGCCACCAAGCAGACCGCAGACCGCCACCTGCTCGGACTGCCGCTGGATGCCGCGATCCTGCGGCCGTCGCTGGTGTTCGGCATCGGCGGCGCCAGCGCCGGCATCATGCTCGCCGTCGCGTCGATGCCGCTGCTGGTGGTGCCGCGCGTGTTCCGCAGCCGCGTGCAGCCGGTGCATGTCGAGGACCTCGCCGCGGCCGTTGTGGCGCTGGTCGAAGGCGCAAAGGTCCCGCTCGAACCGGTGGCGGTCGTCGGCCCTGCGTCGTGCACGCTGACCGATTACCTGCAGGCACTGCGCCGCCAGCTCGGCCTGCCGGCGGCGCGCGTGATCGAGGTGCCGGATGCATTGATGGCGCTGGGCAGGCTGGTGCCACCGCTGTCGCGCAGCGGCCTGCTCGGCGCCGATGCGATGCGCATGCTGGCGTCGGGCAGCACCGCGGACCCGGCCGCGCTCACCAAAGTGCTGGGACGTGCGCCACGACCGGCCACGGACTTCATCCCGCGTGATCTGGCGCCCGCCGTCGCCTCGCATGCGACGCTGGCCTGGACCACGCCGCTGCTCTGCATCGCGATCGCGGCGCTGTGGTTCATCTCGGGGCTGGTGTCGATGGGGATCTTTCCGCTGGAGCAGAGCTACGCGATGCTCGCGGCCACCGGCATTCCCTCGCCGCTGCAGCCGCTGATGCTGTTCGGCGCCGCGGCCTGCGACATCGCGCTGGGCTTCGCCGTGCTGCTCGCCGGGCGGCGCCCGATGGTGTGGCGCCTGCAGATCGTGCTGGTGGTGTTCTACACGGTGGTGATCACGATCTGGCTGCCGGACTTCTGGCTGCATCCCTTCGGCCCGCTGTCGAAGAACATCCCGCTGCTCGCTTCGTTCTACATGCTGCAACGCCTGGCGGTGCCACGATGGAATACCTGACGATCAAGTGGCTGCACATCCTGTCTTCCACGGTGCTGTTCGGCGCCGGCGTGGGCTCGGCCTTCCACATGTTCATGGCGAGCCTGCGCGGCGATCCGCAGCATGTGGCGGCCACGGCGCGCGTGGTCGTGATCGCCGACTGGCTGCTGACCACCCCCACCGCAATCCTGCAGCCGATCACCGGCGTCTGGCTGATGAACCTGTTGGGGCAACCCATCACCAGCAAGTGGCTGCTGTGGTCCTCGGTGCTGTATGCGCTGGCGATCGCCAGCTGGCTGCCCGTGCTGTGGCTGCAGATCCGCATGCGCGATGTCGCCAACGCCAGCGCGGCGGCGCTCGAGACGCGCCTGCCGCGGGCCTACCGGGTGTACTTCGGATGGTGGACCGCGCTGGGCACGGTCGCGCTGTTCGCGTTCCTCGCGATCTTCTACCTGATGGTGTTCAAGCCCTACTGAGTGGCCGCGGCCGCGGCGGTCGCGCCGCCCTGGCGGTTCACCGGGATGCCGAAGTCCTGCGTCGACACCGGATCGCTGGCCGGGTAGGTGCCTTCCAGGCCATCCTCGAGCAGCGTATTGCAGTGGCGACGACGGTTCGCATCGCGCTTGCCGCACAGCAGCGCGTAGCCGGCCCAACCCACCGCACCGAGTACCACGAGTTTCTTCAGACTGATTCCCATCTTCCTGCTCCTGCAAAAGGGGTCGCCACGCCGGCCGGCCATCTGGCCTGTCACTGCCGGCCCACGATTCCACTGTGCGCGTGGCGCCCACGGCGGCCCATCGGCGCGCGCCGCGCGGCGGCGTTGGGCGCGCTCCTACA
>CAZWDR010000032.1:0-25007 GCA_964632365.1 uncultured Steroidobacteraceae bacterium | reverse complement strand
GTCAGCGCCTTGGTCCAGTGATGGTTCAGCGCCGCCGGCAGATCCGCGAGCTTTTCGGGCGGCCCGGCCGCCTCGGTCTGGCCGTCCTGGTAGTCGAAGCGCACCAGTGCGTCCTGGTTCGCGACGAACAGCGAGGAGCCCACCAGCGCCAGGCCATACGGCGCATTGAGGTCCGAGGCGAAGACGGTATTCAGCTCGTAGCGGCCATCGCCATCCGCATCGCGCAGCAGCGTCAGGCGGTTGCCACCCTTGACGCTGCTGGTGCCCTTGGCCTTGATGTAGGCCGCGACGACATCCTTCGGCGTGAGCTTCGGCGCGTATCCGCCGCGACCCTCCGCGACGAGGATGTCACCATTGGGCAGCACCAACGTCTGTCGCGGAATGGCGAGCCCGGTGGCAATGGCGCGGATGGCATATCCCTGCGGCACCAGGGGCTCGCGGTCGCCCCACTCAGCAGGATCGGCGATCTTCATGGTCGGCAGCAGCTGGCGCTGCGGCTCGGGCAACGGGGGCGCGGAACCATACTGCGCCAGATCCGGATCGCCGCTGCAGGCACAGAGCGCGAGCAGTGCCACAAAGGACACGGACCGATGGTTCATGGCTTCACCCCCCGTCGCAGCCCGCCAAATCCCAGCCATGTCACGCCGATCGCGAGCACGGCAACGATCCAGGAAATCACCAGTGCGGCCGAAAGGCTGGCTGCGGCGTCGGCGGAATGCAGCAGCGCGTTGATGAAGCCCAGTATCCAGATCAGCAGCAGCGTTGCGGCATAGATGATCTGCACCATGGGCCGGACGCGGTCGAGCCAGGTGTCGATGATCGACCACACCAGCGCGCAGCCGGCAAAGACCAGCGCGCCGACGAGCAGCCACGAGGAGAAGTTCTTCCACTGGATCTCGAAGGTGTTCGCGTATGCGAGGTCACAGAACAGCACGCCGAGAAACAGCGGTACCTGGCCTGCGAGCAGTGCCGCGTGCAATCCATGGATCGGTCTGTGCATGACGATGGTTCCCTTCGTCTGAGGCGTCCGACATTGCGGACGTGCCGGGCGAGGATACGTCCCTCAAGCAGCGCATCACAATGTTGCGGCCGGAGCTCGGGGTGTTGTCCTACGCGCTCGCCCGGGACCATCCAGCGTCAGTGTCCACGTGAGCTGCACGGTGCGCGGTGGGCCCACTGCGTGGCGTGCCGCGCCAGCGATGGACGTGCTGACCGCGCCGATGCGCGGGCGATCGAACAGGTTGAGCACGTTGATCTGCATGCTGACCGGACGCCCGTGCAGCGTGAACGCACGGCTCGCGTCGAAGTCGAACAACATGAAAGCGCCGACTTTCTCGGTGTTGATGTCATTGGCCCAGCGACTGCCTACATGACGTCCCTGCAGCCCGGCCACGAAGCCGGCGTGTTCAACCTGCAGGCGCGCAGCCACCGTGAGGGCCGGCGTATCCACCAGCGATTTGCCTGCGGTGGGTGCCAGGGTGCCGGCACCGAGGCGCACGTCCTGCGTCACCTCGCTCTGCACATAGGCCGCATTGCCGTAGATCCGCAGCCCCGGTCGAAGTTCAAATTCCGCCGCCGCATCGACGCCCCACAGTTTCACCGTGCCGACGTTGCGGTCGGTCAGGATGCCCTGTGCGTCATCCCACGCGCTGATGATGCGATTGACGAAATGGGTCTTCCAGATCGCACCGCTGGCCAGCAGCGTGTGGCCGTGATGGCGATAACCAACCTCGAAGGTGTCGGTGGTCTCCGGCTGCACATCAATGATCTGCAGGCCATACAGGTTGTCGTTGCGTGGCGCCGAGAAGCCCCTGGCGTAATGGGCGTGGAGATGGCTGGCACCGCCCTCTGGATGCAGCGCGATGCCGATGCCCGGCAGCAGCGCACCATCGCGCTGCGTGCCGCGGTACGGCGGCACGAAGCGCGCGTCGCCGCTGCCGGTCAGCACCACGTGACCGGCCGCATCCGGCGCAGCGGCTTCGGTCTGGGTCGTGCACCAGGCATCGCCGCCCGGGTTGGCCACCGGGGTGTGACAGTACTGGTCCAGCCGACGTGCGAAGAATGGCGCGCGCAGGCCGAAGTCCAGTCGCAGTCGCTCATTCAGGTAGGTTCCCGAGAACGCCAGCGAGATCTGGTTCAACAGCGCGATCGACGAGCGGTCGCGCCGTCGCAACACCGTACCCCCGGCTGCGGGGACGGCCTCGCCGCGCCGGCCCGCAAAGACATTTTGCGGATCTCCGTCGGGTCCGAACCAGCCCGCCTCCCCGGTCTGGCGGTGCCGCGCACGGTCGAATGTGTAAGCAAGACGCATCCGGCTGCCCGGCGCAACCTCCCACAGCAGCGCGGCGTTGAGGCCAAGGCGCCGCGTGTCGGTGTTGTTGGGCGTGTACAGCGCGATACGGTCGAGCAGGTCGCCATCGCCATTCAGGTCCACGCCAAGCAGTGCCGGATCGGCCCGCAGCCGCAGATCGTCCTCGGCGACCACGGTGTGGCCGCCGCCATTGGCCAGGACGGACTGGAACGATGGATCAAAGGTCAGGCGCAGATGACGTGTGAGGCCGAAGCTGGCCTGCACGCGAAGGTTGCCGGTGTCCGAGGGATTCACCCGCACCTGGTAGTAATTCGCGCAGGAATGCGCCGGATCGCTCTCATCCTGCACGGTGCCGCCCTCGGCTGCCGGTCGCCTGCAGGTGTCGTCATGGTCGAAGCCGCGACCGTGGAGGCGCAGCTGCTCCGCAGTGGCACTGCGATAGAAGTGATTACGTCCGCGGTTGTAATGCACCGCCAGGCTGAGGAAATCTCCAGCGCCCAGATCCTGGTGAAGGCGCGCGTTCACCTGCTGACGCTGCAGGTTCCCCGGCCCCTTGAACTTGTCATACTGCTGGATTGAAAACGTGGCATATGCGGTGGTGTCCCATGGACCGAACGCACCGGTCTCGCCCCGTACGAACAAGCGTCGAAAGGCATCGCTGCCAAGGCTGGGCCGCAGGGTCATCGCCGGCGTCGCACCCGGGCGCGAAGTCAGGATGTGGATCGTGCCGCCGGTCGCCGATGCCGTCGGGCTGTCCACATCCGTGGTCCCGGGGCTCACCGCGGCCAGCGCGATGATCTCCGGATCCGGGAGCTGCCCGGTATAGATCGCATAGTTGCCACTGTCATTGAGCGGTATGCCATCGAGCATCATCGCGATGCGGCTGCCATCGAAGCTGCGCATGCGCAGGTTGCCGCCGCCACCACCGTAGGCATCGCTGCCGGTGAAAACGACGCCGGGCACCAGGTTCAGGGACTGCGCGACGCTCTGGCCCGCGGGCTGCGTCGCCAGATGCGCATGGGTGATGGTGGATCTGGACCGCGTAGATCGCTCGCCCCTGGCCACGCCGATCACGGGGCTGAAGGATGCGGTCACCCTGACCTCGTCCAGTTCCTGCTGCGTGCCCTCTCCGATCTGCGTGGCGGTCGACTGCGCCGGAACCAACGCCGGCGTGACGGCGCACGCAACCGCGATGGCAACCGGCGCGGCCCAGTGAGGGTGAAGTCTGCGCATGATGAAATGCCTGCTGCGTGGTGGACGGCTGCATGCGGACGGCAGTCGCCGGCCCTGCGTGCTCAGCCCGCGTCGGCCGCCAGCGGCCACGCGTCGGCGTGAGCGGGGTCGCCCCCCGATATGGTCAGGCCCAGCGCATCGCGGAATCCCAGCGCGGCGGGATTGTCTTCGCCGAATCCCCGCCGCAGGTCCTGCTCGGCCTGCCGCAGGAAGGCGAGGCCTGTGACGCGGTCGCCGCAGGCATATTCGCGCAGCCCGAGATTGCCGGTCTCGATCAGCGTGGCCTGCATGTCGGCGCCGAACCAGCGGAGCATGCCGTCGCGGATCGTGCGCGCGAGGTCCAGCGCTTCGGTGCAACGCCCGAGCGCCTGCAGGATGCTCGCGACCGAGGAGGCCTGTACCAGTGCCAGATAGTTCTCGGCGCCGAGAAACAGCGCGACAGTTTCGGCCGCGCGCGTTGCCAGCGGCAACGCTTCGGCATGGCGTCCCAGGTCGTGCAGCGCCCCGGCCACGGCCGATTGCAGCAGCGCCTCGCTGACGCTTCCGACGCGCGAGGGGTCCATCAACGGGTCCGCCTGCGTGGCGTGCACCCATGCCAGCGCCTCCTCCGGCTGCCCCGAACGTCGCAACGCATCCGCGATGTTGCTGCGAATCAGCGCGGCCGTGCCCGCATCCTCGGGCGCAGCCTCGCGTTGCAGTTGGTCGGCCCGGCGCAAGGCGCGCAGCGCCGGCTCCATCTGCAGCCGGCGCAGCTGGAAGATGCCCCGCTCCAGCGCGGCCTGCATTTCCAGACGCCCGTCCCGCGGGACCGCGCTCAACAGACTGTCCGTCTCCTCCAGCAGTGCGGCCGCCTCGCTGAAGCTGTCCGGCGTCTGCACGTAAGCCAGGGTGCGCACCAGCGCATAGCGGGTGCGCAGTGTCAGCGGGTGCGCATCGCCGAATGCCTCGGAGTAGCCCTGCACCGCGGTGCGGTACTCTTTCACGCCGCGCGTGGAATCGCCCAGATTGCGCCACGAGCGCCCCAGCAGCGTGTGGATATCCCCGCGCACCTCCGGGTCGTCGGAAAGGTAGCCGTTGCCCGGCACAGACGCGTACTCGAGCATGTCGCGGATGGTGGCGTCATTGCCATGGCCACTGTTGCCAGTGCTGATGGTGCCCAGCGCATGATCGAGGAACTTCACCATGGCCCCGGCGCGTGCGATCTGCCGCTGTGCGACGGCCCGCTGCTGCTCACTGTGCCACCAGAGCGCACTGCTGCAGGCTGCGCCCACCGCGAGCAGCACCATCGCCGCGATCAGCCACGGGCGGCGCGCGCGATCGAGTTCTATCGCGCGGTGCAGCGCTGTTGCGGCCAGTGCTTCGGCCTCGCGCTGCTGCCGCGCCGCGCGCCGCTCGGGCAGCCCTCGCAGCCGCGCGGCCAGTTCGGCCGCATCGGCGAGGCGCCGCGCCGGATCACTGTCGGTGGCCGCGGCGATATCGTCGCGCAGCAGGGGGTCGTCGATCTCGCGTTCCCAGCCCGGCGCCATCGGCCGGCGCAGGTCACCCACCAGCCACTGATAGAGGATCACGCCGAGCGCATAGAGGTCGCTGCGCACCGTGGGCGGCTGCCCGGCAATCAGCTCCGGCGCCAGGTACAGCGGCGTGCCGGAGCTGCAGTCGCTGCCGGCCTCCACAGTCAGTCCCAGCCGGGTGATGCCCAACTCCTCGAGGCGGTCAGGGTGCAGCAGGCGGCTGCTGCCAAAATCGGTGAGGCGCGGCCGCCACCCGTCGCCGGCGGGCGCTGCAAGGATGTTCGCGGGCTTCAGGTCCTTGTGCAGCACGCCGACGCTGTGGGCCGCGGCGATGGCGTCGGCGACCTGGGCAAAGAATGCGATGCGCTGGTTGCGTGGCGTCGCGGCCAGCCGGTCGCCCTCCGCGGCCCATTCCGGCAGCGCTTGGCCACCGTACTCGCATTCGAGGAAAAACGGTGGCGCATCAAAATTCCAGTCGTGGACCCGCACGAAATCCTCGCGCTCACCGAGGGTGTCGCGCAGCACCCGCATCATGGTCGCCTCGCGCTTGATCGCCGGCAGTTGCGCGCCGTCGAGGCTGAACTTGAAGACGCGGACATCGCGGCTGCGGGGCTGACGCGCGAGCCACACCTCGCTGTTCCGCGTCTGCCCCAGCGGACGCTCGAGCAGGAAACTGTCCCGACCCGGCACGGGCGCGCCGGGCGCAAGCTGCAGCGGACTGACGAACACGCGCCCCACCACGGTGCGCACCAGGGGGCCTTCGAAGCGGTAGCCCACGCGCGGCACGGTGACGATGCGGGCGGCGTTTTCTTCACCCAGCGCGCCGCGCAGCTTGGCCACTGCGTTGGGGAGCACGTTCTCCACGGTGGGGCGGCCCTTCCATACCGACTGGAGCAACTCCTCCTTGGTCACCACTTCGCCGGCCCGTGCCAGCAGCAGGCTCAGGATCTCCAGCGGCTTGCGCTGCACGTCCACCGGCAGTCCTGACACGCACAGGTCGAAGCGCGATTCGTCGAACTGGGCGGTGCCGAAGCGGAAACGGAACTGTGACGGCCTGGTGTCCCTGGTCTCGTTGTTCATGACTCCTGTCTTTTCGAAACTTGTTGTTGTTGTCGTGTGCCTATCCTCATCCATAAGTCACTGAAGCGGAAGGCCCTTCCCGCCAGGTTAGGAATTGGTGAGGTCGGCGTGAGGACAGGAGCGCTCCGCTGCGGCCAGATGGCGCGGATCGGCCAGACCGGTCGAGGGGAGAGGCAAGCACGACATGCGACAGTGGGCATTGGCAGTAGTGGTGGGAATGGGCTGCACGCTGGCAGGCTGTGGCTCTGGATCTGGGTCTGGCGAGTCCGGCAACGAGACCGCGACACCCCGCGCAGCGGCGTCGCGCGAAACCGCGATCCCGGCTTCCGGAAATGCCAGCGCGGCGCAGGTGGCGGCGGAGGCCCGGGGCAAACTGAAGTGTCCCGCGAAGGCGGCGCTGCCGGCACGGGCCGCGGGTGAGCCAGTCGACGACGTCGTCGGGGTGCGGCCCGGCATGACCTATGACGAAGCCCGCCACGTCGTGCTGTGCACGCATGAACTCCTCGTGACTGCTGATGCCCGACGCAATTTCCCGATCCAGACGCACGGCCAGAACCTGCGCCAGGGATTCGTCGCCACTTTTGCCAGGGAACGCGTGCAGCGGACCTCACAGCAGATCCTGAATGATCTGCAGGATGCGGCCATGGCCCGCGGCAGCAACCGCGCGGTCCGCGACGTGAATCCGGGCGAAGCCAAATGGTATGTGGCGACCATGGGCCTGCCTGGCGAGGAACGCGTGATCAGTGCGGCCCGTGAGGAATGGTTCGAGCCGGAGCGCGCGCCCACGGCCGCGAGCATCGAGCAGGCGCTGGCCAGCAAATACGGGCCGCCCACGCATCGGGAGCATCACGCCGCCGCCCAGCCCCGTCACCTGATCTGGGCGTACGACCTGCGCCAGCGGCCAATCACGGAGGCCTCGCCGCTGCATCAGCGCTGCCAGGCCAATGCCGATCCGGACGTGGGCAACAGCTTCTCGCCCGACTGTGGCGTCGTGGTGGCGGCAACGATCCAGCCCCGACGCGAGAATCCGGAACTGGCCGCGTTCCTGCAGGTGGCGGTGATGGACCAGGCCGGCGGCTACCAGGCGATCGCGGACACCGAACAGGCGCTGCAGGATCAGGAGTCGCGGCGCCGCAATGACGAGGTCGAGCGCGCCGGGAAGAACGCCAGGGCTCCGACACTGTGAGCAGCAACATGAAACACGTGCTGCGCGGTCTGGCACTCGCCGCTTCGCTGACTCTCCTCGCCTGCTCGGAGGACCGGCCCCCCGGCGAGGCCGGGGCGGCTATGGCAGATGCGGCAACACCGGGCAGCGCCAGTCAGGACGAGGCGCGCTGGCGTCCTGCAGTGGCATCACCGGCTGCGACGGGAGCTGCCGGCGCCGCGTCATCCTCCTCTGCCGACCGCCGCGATGAAACCGCTTCCCGACCGCAAAGTGCGCGCCCGCGTGAGCTCGTCAATCCCGAGCCGGGCACGATGGTGCTGCTGTATCACCATCTGGCTGGCATCGCGGCACCGCTGGACCAGTGGGTTGAGGCCGACCAGCGCGTCACGTCTGCCCCCGGGGTCGACAAGCCCGCGCGCCGTGAACAGGTGCGATCGGAGCTGGCGGCCGCGCAGGCTGGCGTGCAGGACGTTGGGTCCCTCCGTCTCAGCCTGAGCGCGCAGCTGAGCGACTACGACCCGGGCTACGGTGAGTTCACGCTGTCCGCGCTGGCGCCCAGCGCCAGCATCCCGTTCAGGGCGTGGGACCGCGAGGTGACGCTGCGGTTCGGCAATGGCCGCGATGCGCAGACCTGGGCCGTGCCGGCAGAACGGGCGCAGGCCATCGAGGACAGCTTCCGGTACGGACGCGGTGTCGTGCTCGATGTGCTGCTCCGGATCGATGCCGTGCAGGCGGCGACCCGCGGGGGACAGCTCATCGCCGACGTGGTCGAATACGAGATCCGCACTCAGCAAGGCAACCAGATCCTGGGTCGCGTGAAGCCCACGCCGCGCTAGCCAGCTCGCGCGGCGCGGGCCTTCACAGGGCTTTGCGCCCGCCCATGCGCCGCGGTCAGTTGGCTCGCTCGTCGATTGCCCTTTGCCCCGCCGCGGTGCTGGGCAGGTTCTCGTTCAGGTTCGGCAGGCACTCCGACTCGGGGATGTCGCTGTAATCCTGGCGGACGAAGCGCTTGGTGCTCTTCCACTCTCCCTTCCACATCGCAGGGTCGGTCATCGTGTAGTCGATGCGCAGCATCTGGCCGTCCTCTTCCATCGTGATGCGCTCGATGATCTCGAACTGGTCGCTGATGGGGATGCCGGAGTCGATGTAGTGCATGTTCGGCTCCAGGTACTTGGTGTGCACCACCAGCGCATTGCCCTCCCAGCGTCCGATCGATTCGCCGTTGTACGTGTAGACCACGACATCCGGATCACTGTGCTGGCGCCCGTCCAGATAGATGAAGCGCATGCTGTTGGTGAAGCCGAACAGCATGTAGGCGATGGTGGGCAGCTGCACGATGCTGATCGGGTGCACGCGCGTCATGATCATCGGCATGCCGGCGGGATAACACTGGCCGATCGCGTCGCGATACGGCACGCCCTGCTGACGCGCCGCTTCCGCCTCCCGCAACGCGGTCTGGCCGGGCTCGGCAAATTCCGGGTATGGCGGACCGAAGCGGAAATCCTGGAAGGAACGGCGCAGGTTGATGAACCACGTGCCGGTCATGTCGAACGGAGGTTTCGGCCGCGGCTTGGCGAGGTTCTCGGGCGCCAGCGCTCCGAGGAACTCATCATGGCGCTGGGCCAGCTCGGCCTCGCGGTCTGGCGTGAGCCCGCCGCCCGGTGCGCGGCCCGTCGGCGCTTCCCCGGCAGATGCGGTATGCGCGATGGCCAGCAGCAAGGCCATCATTCCGGCACGAATTCCCTTCCTCATTCTCATCGACTCCCCGGCGTACTGTGTTCGCGGATGAATTGCAGCAATGGTGTGGTCAGCGACTGGTCGTCCGTACCGACGGCATAAGCCTCGGACAGATGCGAGTGGTTTGGAAGCCGCAGCGCCGTGACCGGGTGCCCGCGCTCGCGCCGGCCGGCGATCAGCCGTTCGGTGTCGGGCACGAAGTCGGGCGGATCCAGTTCGGCCCACACCGCCATGATGGGCAACGGCAGTTCGATCAGCCGCGGCAATGACGAGCGCGCCGCATATTGCGACACATCCTCGCCATAGTAGGGACTCCACATCGAGACCCCGGTGCCAAGGTCGAAGATGCCCGACATCAGGATCGCCGCGCGCACCGGGGAGTCCGGCGTGCGCACCAGGTAGTCCGCCACGTGCGCGGCCCCGGCGGAATGCCCGAAAAGGAAAATCCGCGACGCGTCCGCGCCCCAGGCGCCGGCCTGCGTGCGCAACCAGGCCACCGCGCGCGCCAGGTCTTCCGCGCCGGCAGGATAAGGGAACTCCGGCGCGAGCCGGTAGTTGATCGTGACGCCAACCAGGCCGTTCTCCGCCGCCCAGTAGCCGATGTTGTCGTAGAAGGGCGTGTCTGGTCCGCTCTTGGCACCGGCCCGGAAGCCACCGCCATGGACGAAGACCAGCAGCGGCCGCGACGCACCGGCGGTGGCGATCGGACGGAAGACATCGGCGCGGTGCCGCGCGTGCGGACCGTATGCGAGGTCACGCCGCACCTCGACATCCGGGTGAGTGCGGCCCGCATGCAGCGGCGCATACAGTGGCGTGGTCTGCGCGCCGTCGACCTTCGGGCCGATCTCGCGCAGCCTGACGGCCACCTCCGGTGACATGCCCGGAGGTGGCACGGCCAGCGCCGGGGTGACCAGCAGGTCCTGCCGTGCGGCCTGTGCACCGGGCGAGGGGGTGATCACGGCGGCGGGCGGGACGCCGGTCGATGCCGGTGGTGCGGCCCCGGCCGCCGGCAGCGGCGCATTCGCAATGATCGCGCCGGCCACCAACGCGACCAGTGCGGCCGTCGCCACGCTGCGCAGTGGCTTCATGCGCCCCACGTCCGGTCGACGTGCTCGGCCTCGACGCGCGTCGGGGCATGCAAGGCCTTCGACAAGAACATCGGGCGCCCGCGGAAATCCACCGCCATCGCTCTCCCCCGTAGCGTGCAGACCCGTACTTTGTCGCGTGCGTCTAACGGGCACAACGATTGTCGCGGCAGCGACCGACACGTGCGCCCGCGTGCATGATTACCCGCCGCGTGCACGGTTCACCGCCGCGTGCACGAAACACTTCCCCCTTGGTGCCGTCGGCACGGAGGCCGGCGCTTATGATCCGGAGTCATCCGCGATCGCACCCAGGAGCACCCATGCGACGTTTCAACCTCCTCGCCACGGGCCTGGTGGCCTGCCTGCTGCTTGCGTCGGGGATCACCCGCGCGGCGGATTCGGTCGACGCCCTCGCCCAGGATGTCGACCGGGTCGAATCGCTGCGCCAGGTGAAGGACCTGCAGCGGATGTATGTGCACCTGGCCCAGGCCGGTCTCTGGAACGAGATGGGCGCGCTGTTCGCCGGCAATGGTCGCCTGGTGCACGGTGACGAGCAGGTCACCGGCACCGCCGCGATCGGCAAGTGGCTGACGACGCGCCGCGGCAAGGGCCGCCAGGGACTATCCCCGGGGGCGATGCATTTCGAGTTCATCGACCAGCCACTGGCCACCCTCGCCCCGGACGGACGTTCCGCCAAAGTGCGCTGGATGGCGCTGCTGATGCAGGGCGACGGCGAGGGCGGCACGCGCATCGAGGGCGGCATCTACGAGAACGAATATGCGCGCGAAGGCGGCGTGTGGAAGATCTCGCTGTCGCGCTACTACCCGCAGTATGAAGGCGACCACGCAGAGGGCTGGTACAACGTCGGCAACGGCGAACTGCCGGTGATTCCGTACCACTTCACGCTGCAGCAGACCGGCATTCCGCTGCCCCCTGCCCCGCAGCCCGCGCCGCGCAGCAATGCCAGCCTGCCGCAGCTTGAGCAGCGCATCGCGCGCATGGAAGACGAAGACGCGGTGCGCAACCTGCAGCATGCCTATGGCTACTACGTCGATCGGCGCATGTGGACCGACGTGGTGGATCTGTTCGCGAAGGATGCGGTGGTCGAGATCGCCGGCGTCGGCACGTTCAGGGGCGCCGACGGCGTTCGCAAGGCGATGGAGCGCATGGGCCCCGAGGGCCTTTCGCACGGCGTGCTGAACGATCATCCCATCTTCGATGCCATCGTGCGCGTGCAGGACGGGGGCACCGAGGCCTTCAGCCGCGGGCTGGAGCTCGGCCAGGTGGGCGAGGCCGACCGCGGCACCCAGCACTGGGAATTCAACGTGTTCCGCAACCGCTTCGTGAAGGAAGACGGCGTGTGGAAGTTCCGCGAGCTGCGCCTGTTCCCGGTGGTGAAGGCCGACTACGCCGAGGGCTGGGGCAAGGGCGGCGCAACACCGCCGGCGAACCGCGCGATCCCGGCCTTCCTCGGCGCGCATCCGGTGACCGGCAAGGCCATCGATGTGCGCGCGGCGCGCTACCAGCTGCAGGCCGAGTCACCGCTGACCGGCCGGATCGCTGCCGCGAGCGCCACGCCCACCCGTGGCAGCGATGCCGAGCGGCTGGCCGCGGCTCGCAAGGGTCATGCGCGCGTGGCGGCCTGGGAGGGCAGCGAGAACCTGTCATCCGCTTACGGGTTCTACATCGATGACTTCCAGTGGCCGGAGATGGCCGGCCTGTTCGCCCAGAAGGGTCACAAGCACTCCCCTTTCGCCGGCTACTACTTCGGGCCGGAGCGCATCATCGGCGCCGTCAATGCCAACTACGGGGCCAGCCAGGGCGCGACCCGCGTGCGCACCGGCATTGCCTATCACTGGCGCATCCAGCCGGTCATCCATGTCTCCGAGGACGGACGCTCGAGTGCGTCGCGCGTGCGGCTGATCCAGACCGCCACGGGCCGGAAGACCGAGGGGCGGCCGAACAACTCCGCGTTCTCCTCCGGCATGTATCCGAATGACCAGGCCATCATCGAGAACGGGGTCTGGAGGCTCTGGGCGCTGGAGATCGACGAGCACTACATGACATCGGCGGGCTGGAAAGGTGGCTGGTCCGGCGTGAAGCCGGTGGGCGCAGACCGTCCGCCGTCACGGCCCAGTGCACTGCTGACGCGCTATCCGCCTGACATCCTGATGACCGGGATCCCGCGCCGCACCGAAGGGCTGCGCGGCGGTACCGGCCAGTCGATTGAATGGCCGGGCATCCTGCCGATGTGGTTCCACTACCGCAACCCGGTTTCTGGTCGGGAACCGGAGCACTACTGGCCTGATTGCGTGCCCTGCGAGGTGCGGCCGGAATCACAGATGACGCGGCATGGATTCATGCTGCCCCGCATGCCTTGAGGCCGCTGGCGGGCGCGGGGCAAGCGCGCCGGCCCACATAGCAGAACGCCGCCGGGCGAGCGCCCGGCGGCGTCATCCGCACCGCAGTACGCAGTGGTTACTGCGCCGGTGAGGTGGTCGAACGCGACGAGCTGCTGGCGCCGGACTGCGCGCCGCTGCTGTCGCTGCCGGATGAGCTGCTGCTGCTGCTGTTCGGCGAGGTGCTGCGCGTGCCCGAGGAGCTTGCGCCCGCGTCGGAGCCCGAGCGCGAAGAACCGGCGGCACCCGGCGAGCTCGCACCCGGCGAACCAGAGGCGCCTGGCGCACCCGGAGCACCCGGAGCGCCTGAAGCACCCGAAGAGCCGGCGGCGCCGGGCTTCATCTTGCCGAATTCAGACTGCGACAGATGCCCGTCACTGTTGGCGTCCAGCGTCGCGAACGAGCCGCGCAGCTGCGAATGCGCCTGGGCTTCGGCCGACGAGATGCGGCCATCGCCGTTCGAGTCGACCGTGCTGAACTGCAGGGAAGCCGAGCCACCCTGCGAGGACGCGCCGGCAGCGCCCGCCGCACCTGCGTTGTCCTGTGCATAGGCGACGCCGGCAGCCAGAGAGAGGGCGAATGTTCCGATGATTGCACGCTTCATTTTGAGTTCCTCCACCAAGGTTCGAGAAAATTCCCGGATGGAGACATTGGCAGTCCGGTCCAGAATGAGCCGTCGGAAGCGCTCCGCATCATGCTGTCGGCAGAAGGACGACGTCTGTAGGGACCGACAATGGTTGGAGCTCCAACCCTCGGCTCCGGTTGCGGGCAAACCGACGAGCCCTGGCAGGGCCACACGCGCGAAAGATGCGGGAAATGGGCGCCCCGGAACGGAATTGAGGATCGCCGCGCTGCCTTGGCCGGCGGTTCCGTCCGCAATGCGCGACGCCTTGTCAGAGCGGACTGACCCGGCGGCGCACTGGCGCCACCGGATGCGGACCATCGCATGCCTGAGGCCGGGTCACTGGCCGGTCGGAAGCCGGTGCCAGCCGCCCGGCCCCGGTCCATGCCACGCAGTGTCCCAGCCGGTGGGTTGCGTATCGGACCGGTTGATCAGTACGGCCTGCACCTCCTGGATGTGGCCGGACTTGATCGTGAAGAACTCGCCGACGAGACGGTCGAAGGCGGTGACCGACGAGGCGTTCACCGCACCATCGATCTTGCCGAAGCGCAGGATCACCAGCACGATGCCGCGCTCCTCGTCGACCACCGCATGGCGCCGGTCCCACAGGTTGCGCCCGATGAAACGGCCGGCATGGAAGCCGTCAGCCGCCGTGACGTAGACGCCATTGCGGATGTTGCCGGCGAACTGCGCGCCGTTCTCGAAGCGTCGCGTGTCAGGGAGGAGATCGGCACGGTGATACGCGGGAGTGCCGTTGGTCTGGAAGGCGCGGAAATATCCGTCGGCGACCGCAACCAGCCTGTAGTACGAGTCGCGCTCGGCTTCAGGGATCGACAGCGTCAGATAGGAGGACGGCTTCGCGTCCAGCTGCTCCGGTCCCCACCACGCCTCGCCGGCATCGCCCTTGTTCCCGCGGATGATCTCCATTTCCGTGATCGCGCCGTTGGCGACCTTCAGCCTCAGCACCTCCATGGTCTCTGAGCCATCCTCGTTGGTGATGACGACCTGCGTGCCGGTATCACCGCGCCGCTCGTTCACCGCGTCGAATCTCCACCGCACGGTGTGCGCCGCAGGCCAGAACACCTCGGCCAGCTGCTTCTCGTCGCCGTTGAGCGTGATGCGCGCGCGGGTCGCCTGGGGCAATGCGCGCACATCATTGGCCAGCAGCGCCGCGTAGTACGCATCGATGAAGGCGGTCAGGCAGGCGCGGTCGCAGGTGACCGCGGCCCAGCCGCCGCGCGTCGGGCCATAGTCCGGTGTCCACGCCGACGGCAGGCTTTCGGCGCGATTCACCATCGCGGCCTGGATGTCCCAGATCTGTCCCTTGCGGATCGCAAAGAACTCCACGACGAGCCGCTCCGCGGCCTGCGCGGGACGCAGCGGCGCGGCGCCCGCCTTCAGGCCGAAGCGCGCGAAGCTCATCACCACGCCATATTCCTCATCGACCACCGGGTAGCGCAGGTCCCAGACATTGCGGCCGGCGTGGAACCCCAGGTCGAACTGCTCCGCGGCGCTCATCGGCGGATTGTTGCCGGCGGCCACATCGGTGGTGCGGAAGCCATTCTCCAGGCGCGGCACGGTTGGCCAGAATGGCGCCGGGGCATACTGCGGCGTGCCGTTCGTGTTGAACGCCCGCCAGTAGCCTTCCGCCGCAGCGACGAGGTCGTAATAGGAATCACGTTCGGCCGGCCGCAGCGGCGTGGTGAAGTTGCGATTGGGCTGCTGCAGCGTGGAGGGATCCCACAGCCCGCCCTCCTGCACATTGCGGATCAGCATCGCCTCGAGTTCCGTGACGCGGCCGCCGCGCACCTTCAGGCGGAACACATGGATGTATTGCGATCCGTCGGCGTTGGTGATCAGCGCCTGCGTGCCAGTGTCGCCCCAGCGCGGATTGGCGATGTCGACGCGTGACTGCACGGCCGTGGCCGGATCCCAGAACACCTGCGCGAGCCCGACCACATCGTCATTCAGCGTGACCCTGGCTTGCGGCGCCAGCGGCACGCGGGATGGGTCGTTCGCGATCAGCGCGGCGAGGTAGCCGTCGATGAACCGCGTCAGGCACGCGCGGTCGCAGTCCGGCGCAGTCGCCTGTGAAAGCTGGGGGGCCTGCGACCCCTGCGCCGGCTGCGTGGCCTGCACCGGCTGTGCCGCCTGCGATTGCGCGCCCAGTGCCAGCAGCGTCGCGCCGAGCACGTTCCTGATCCACGTCCTGTTCATGCACCCTCCGGTGATCATCTGCCGTGCCCAGCGGGCTGGCGATCGCGAGCCGCTGCCTGACGAGCGGCTGCCCGGGCAGGCCACCGCATCGCAAAGCTGTTGGCATCGTTGCCTGCCCCGTGGGGTGCTTCTGGTGTGCACCCTGTTTGGGCCATTATGCGTCAGGCCCCTGCATGCAGAAGCGCACATGTTCACCCGGCTCGATCATTTCCTCGTGATGACCCATGACATCGAAGCGACGCGTGATTTCTATCGCGACGTGCTGGGATTCTCGGAAGGCTTCCGCCCTGATCTGGGGTTTGCCGGGCACTGGCTGTATCTGGGCGACGTGGCGGTGATCCACATCGCCGAATGGAACAGCTACACCGCGCACAGCCAGCGGCTGGGCATTCCGGTCACCTCGCCCGCGCCCGGCACCGGGGCGCTGGATCATGTCGCGTTCAACGCGCCGGCTGCGCAGCATGCGGTGCTGGCGCAGCGCCTGCAGGCGCGGGGCATCCCCCACCATCTGCATGACAGCCCGGGCATCGGGCTGCGGCAGATCTTCCTCGATGACCCGAACGGGCTGAAGCTGGAACTGAATTTCTGGCGCGGCTGACTGCCGGTGGGCAGCGCGCGTGACGCCGATGACCCGCGACCGGGGTCGCGCGCTCGCTGCATGCGATTGCGCGGCGGCGCGCGGCAAAGCGGCCTGCCGCGGTCGCAGCGGCGGCCGCGGCAGGAGGCGATGCTAGGGAGACGGCGCCTGCGCGCCGCGGGCGGCCAGCAGTTCGTGCAGCACGGCCGCGACCTCCGGATGCGGCTCAGGACCCGCGGTCCCGGGCCTGGCAGCGCTGCCCGCACGGCCTTCGGCGATGTCCAGCGGCGTTGCGCCACTGCGGTCCTTCGCCATCAGGTCAGCGCCACGCTCACCGAGGAAGCGCACCAGATCCTTCAGGTCCAGGCGCGCCGCGGCGTGCAACGACGTGAGTCCGGTGGGGCTGGCGCGATTGATGTCGGCGCCGGCATCGAGCAGCAGGCGCGCCGTCTCGATGCAGTGCTGCTCGTTGCGGAAGCGGCCGCGTGTGTCGGTGATCGCCCAGTTCATGCCCGCCACCACCAGCAGCGGCGTCGCGCCGAGGCTGTTCGGCAGGTCAACGCGGGCGCCCGATTCAAGCAGCAGCTTCGTGGCGGGCACGTCGCAGGACTTCGCGGCCCGCAGCAGCGGCGTGGAACCCACCGTCAGCACCGCGTCGCCGCCGCGATCCGGACCCAGCAGGCGATAGGGCGGAAACAGCTTCAGCTGCATGTCGACGTTGGCGCCGCGATCAACGAGCAGGCGCGCCACTTCCAGCGGCGTCGTCACGTCGTCGGAGGGGCGGTCGGGGCGGCCGCCACGCGGCGTCGTGTTGAAGTCGATGGCGGAATACAGCGGCGCGCGACCCCAGACATCCCAGCGGTTCACATCCGCCCCGCCCTCGATCAGCGCCTTGGCCGTGTCGAAGCGCGCATTGAGGACGGCCATCAGCAGCGGCGAGATGTTCTCGGGATCGGTCAGGTTGATGTCGGCACCGCCCTTGACCAGCTCCGCTGCGCAGCCGGCGCAGCCTTCGCGCGCGGCCAACAGCAGTGCGGTCCAGCCACCCGGCGGACGCCACTGGCGCCGGGGCTCGGCCGTCACCTTGCGCTCCCACTCGCGCAGGGATGACACGGCATCTGGATTGGCGCCGGACTTGATCAGGAACCGCACCATCTGCGGGTTGCGCTGCGCCGCGGCCCACATCAGCGCGGTCTGTCCGCGCCAGGACTCCACCGCGTTGACGTCGGCGCCGGCCTTCACCAGCACCTCGGCCGCCTCGACGTTGCCGGTGCGCGCGACCGCCATCAGCACGGTCTCGCCCTCGTCGTTGCGTGTATCCGGCTTCCCGCCCGCCTTCACCAGTGCGCGCAGCAGCGCGGCGTCGCCGCGGATCGCGGCCTCCTGCATCGGCGTGGAGCCATAGTCGTTGCGCGCGTTGGCATCGGCGCCGGCCTTCAGCAGGCGCCTGGCCAGTTCCAGGTCACCGTTGTATGCCGCCCAGTGCAGCGCGGTGGTGCCATCGGCCTTCTTCGCCCGAACGTCAGCGCCCTTCTTGATCAGCTGCAACGCGGCGGCGGAATCGCCCGACTGCGCCAGATCGAGCAGGCCCGGCGTCGGTGCCGGGCTCTGCGCGAGCGCAAAGGCTGGCAGCAGTGCCAGCAGGAATCCTGCGCGGACCTTCACATCAGACCTCGGTGAACTTCATGTTGCTGTCACCGAAGGTCTCCATCGGTACGCCGATGCGGTCGAGGATGGTCAGGTGCATGTTCGCGATCGGCGTCTTGTCCGGGTAGCGCAGGTGACGGTTGCCCTTCAGGCGACCGGCGCCACCGCCGACGATGGCCATCGGCAGCGGGAAGTGGTTGTGCGCGTTCGAGTCGCTCATGTTGCTGCCGTACACCAGGATGGAGTTGTCGAGCATGTTGCTCTCGCCATCGGGGGTCGACTGCAGCCGCTCGACGAACTTCGCGAACTCGCCGGTGTTGAAGGCCTGCACCTTGGCGAGGTTCGCCAGCTTGTTCGGGTTGTTCGCGTGATGCGAGAGCGGATGGAACGCATCGGGGATGCCGATGAAGTTGTACGGCTGGTTGCTGACTTCCGCCGCCATCATGAAGCTCACCACGCGCGTCAGGTTCGCCTGCCACGCCAGCGCGATCAGGTCGAACATCAGGCGGATGTGCTCGTCGAAGCGCGACGGGATGCCCGCCGGCGCGTCCGGCAGCTCGATCGTCGACAGGTCGCGGCCCTCCAGTTGCTGCACGCGGCGCTCGATCTCGCGCACCGTCGACAGGTAGTCGTCGAGCGCGGCACGGTCGCGTGCGCCCAGCGACTTGCGCAGGTCGCCGGCCTCGCGGGAGACCAGGTCGAGGATGCTGCGGCTTTCGCGCGCCAGCTGGATGCGCTCGTCGGCCGTGTCACCGGCGCCGAACAGCTGCTGGAACAGCTTGCGCGGATTGTGCTCCATCGGCAGCGGCGTGGACGGATCACGGAACGAGATCGTCTTGCCGTAGCTGCAGCCGTAGTTGCGGTCACACGACCCTTCGCCGCCGCGCTCCTCGGTGGCAACCTCGAGCGAGGGGATGGGCGTGTCCTGGCCGATGTGCTTGGCCGCGATCTGGTCGACCGTGATGCCGCCGTAGGGGTCGTGGCTGATGCGTGGCGGCACGCAGGACAGCCAGGTGCCGGGCGTGATCGCGTGCACGGGAGCGGCAATCGCCGACTTGTTCTCGAGGCCGCTGATGACGGTCAGCTGCTTCTGGAACGGCTTCAGCGGCGCAATGATCGGCGGCAGGTCGAAGTCCGGGCCATCCTTCTGCGGCGTCCACTGGTTCATCACCGCGCCATGCGGGAAGTACACGAAGGCCATGCGCACCTTGGGCGCGGCGGCGGTATTGGCCAGCGCGGTGGCGGCCGGGATCATCGCATCGAGCAGAGGCAGCGAGACGGCATAGCCTGCGCCCTTGAGCATCGAGCGGCGGGAGAGATGCTTTTTCGTGATGTACATGGGCTTACCTCGCGTCAGCCGTGACGGTCACCGGCTTCTCGGCCGGCACCTTGTCATACTGGAAAGCCGGGCTGGACACAATTCCGAGCACCAGCGCCGAAAAACGGAAGTCATACTTCTCCGCATCGCGCACGAGCTTGCGCAGCAGCGGCATGTCGTAGTGCTGCACCGGGCGGCCCAGCGCATAGATCAGCAGGTTCTCCGCCAGCGTGTGCACGAACAGGTCCGGCCGCGAGGCCAGGTAGTCGCGCAGCGCGGCGACGCCGTTCACCTCGGTGCCATCGGCCAGGCGACCGCTGGCGTCGATGCGGTCGCCCGCGTCAATGTCCTTCTCGCGCCACTGGCCGATCGCGTTGTAGTTCTCCAGCGCGATGCCGACCGGATCGATCACGTCATGACAGCCGGCGCAGCCCTTCACCGAGCGGTGCACCTCGAGGCGCGTGCGCACGGTCAGCTGCTCGCCGCCCTCCTCGCTTTCCGGGAACTGCTCCACGCCCGGCGGCGGGGCCGACGGCGGCGTGCCCATCAGATGCTCCAGCACCCAGGAGCCGCGCACCACCGGGGAGGTGCGGTTGGCATAGGAGGTGGTCATCAGGATCGCGCCCTTGCCGAGCAGTCCGCGCCGGTAGTCCTCCTCCAGGGTCACACGCCGCAGCTCGCCGCCGCGGACGCCGGGGATGTCGTAGTGCAGCGCCAGGCGCTCGTTCAGGAACGTCCAGTCCGCTGTCAGCAGGTCATTGACGTTGCGATCCTCGCCCAGCACGCTCCAGACGAACTCGTACAGCTCCTGCTTGAAGGCCGGGATCAGGTCGTCGGTGAAATCGGGGAACAGCAGCGTGTCGGTGTTCACCAGGTCCAGGCCATCCACGTTCAGCCAGCGGCTGGTGAACTGCTCGACCATGGTCCGTGAACGCGGGTCCTTCAGCATGCGGCGCACTTCCGATTCGAGCACGGCCGGTTCCTTCAGGCGGCCGGCCGCAGCCAGGTCGATCAGCTGCTCATCGGGCACTGAGCTCCACAGGAAGAACGACAGCCGCGACGCGAGCGTCAGGTCGTCCAGCCGGTAGCGGTCACCCGGTTGCGCATCCGCCGGCGGCGTGTGCGAGCGGAACAGGAAGTGCGGGCTCGACAGCACCGCCATCACGCCCTTCTGGATGCCGTCGTCGAACGTGCCGCCATTGCGGCGCGCGGTGGTGAAGAATTCCATCGCGCCGGCGATGTCGCTGTCGGTCACCGGGCGACGGAAGGCGCGCTTGGCAAGCTTCGAGAGGATCTGCTGCGCGCAGGCGGTTTCCTGCGCGGGCGCGTCCGGATAGCAGACGAACAGCTTGCGCCGGCTCGGCGTATCACTGACCACGCCGCGCTCAAACGGACCCTTCACTTCGACGTTCGCAAATCGCGGACCGTCGGAGAACGCGGCACCGCTGTGGTTCTGCGCCATGCCCGTCACCGGATTGAACGCATGCAGCGTGTCCAGGTGCTCGGCGGCGGTCTTCTGCTTGAAGGTCACGCCGATGGTGTGCGTGCCGGCCTTCGCGCGGAAGCGGATGTTCCGGAAACGCGATTCGATGGCGCCGATGCCGATGGCCTGCTCCACATCGACGGCGCGCAGGTCCTCATCGCCACCCAGCTGCGCCTGGAACACGCGATCGCCATCCACCGTCACGACCAAGGTGTATTCATCGGCAACGCCCCAGACATAACCGCCGCCGACCAGGCCACTGATCGAGACCTCGTACTCGCCATCAACCGGGAAGTAATGGTCGATCGTCAGCCCGCCGCGGGTGCCCAGCGGCAGGCCGGGACGGTTGATGTACTGCTGGGCAGCAAGGTCGCCGGAGTAGATACGGCCGGTGTTGCGGGCATCGGGGTTGCCGACGGCCTGGATGCTGACCTCGCGGGCCGCGGCGAAGTACTGCTCGAGGAAAGACGGCGACACCTTCAGCACTTCGGCGACGTTGTCGAAACCGCCGCTCAGGTCATCGCGCGGCAGCAGCGCCGCCGCCTCCACTTCCATGTCGAGCAGCTCGCGGATCGCATTGGCATATTCGCGGCGGTTCAGGCGGTGCAGCATCACCGACCCGGTTTCCGGATTCGCCACCGCGGCGCGGTCCATCGATTCCTCCATCGAATGCAGGAACGCGAACCGTTCCTGCTCGGACGGCTGCGGATCGCTCGACGGCGGCATCAGCGCGCCACGCACCTTGCGGATGGATTCCTCCCAGACATCACCGTCGGCCGCGAGGTTGTCGCGATCGAGGACGTCCAGGGCCAGCTCGCCGGCCCAGTCGGTGGCGTTGTGGCAGGCGCTGCAGTACTTGTCGACGAAGGCCCAGTCCTTCTCGGCCATCGACATCGGCACATGTCCGGCAGGCGCTTCAGCCGCGCCAGCGAACAGCGGCGCACCCAGCAGCAGCGACGCGGCCAGCGCGCGCCAGTTCTTCATCTCACGCAATGTCATCGTCCCCTCCCGGCGGGTGGCTGGCCAGTGGTCAGGCCCCCCATCGGATTGACCTGGTACCAGGCCGAGTCATAAGCCAGTTTCAGGAACTGGGCCGGATCGCCGAGCTGCGCATCGAAGTCGGCCGTCGGCCGCGTGGCCACGAACTCTTCGAAGGTGCCGCCCTTGCGGTAGTTCTCGCTCATCTTGACCAGCACGGCGCTGCCCATCTCCTGCTGCAGGTTCAGCGCGGGCAGACCGGCCACCGGACCGGTGCCCGGCACCAGCTGCGTGGCGGCATCGCAGAGGCCGCCGATCGTGCGCAGCGCGGTGTTGATGCCACCGAGATAGCCGTTGGAGGCCGTGTCGATGACCGGATAGCGTCCCGGCGACAGCACATCGCCAGTGACAATCACATTGTCTTCGGCAAACCGCACGTAGATGTCGCCATCGGTGTGTGCCTGGCCGAGGTGCACGTATTCGATGCGTCCGCCAGCGAACTCGAACACCTGCGGGTCATAGTGGAAGGTGCGATTCGGCCAGGCGGCCTTCGGCAGCGGCGCGTAGGTCTTGTCCTCCCAGCGCGACACCACCGTGGTGGTCAGCCACAGGCGGGTGTTCTCGTGCGCGATCACGTCGGCACCGGTGCCGCGGGCCTCGGCATTGAAGCCGACCTGCGCGGCATGCCAATGGGTATTGAACAGCGCCCGCAGGCGTTGCCCCGGATATTTCTCGCTGAGCAGCTTCGACAGCGCCTTCGCGTCGGCCGCTGCCCCGCCATCGACGAGCACCAGTTCGCCGCCTGCGGAGGCCACGACGATGTTCGCGGCGGCGCCTTCCACCAGCGCGATGCGTGGCGTCAGCTGGCGCAGCGACAGGCCCGTGGAGGCACCGGCAACGCGCGGCAGCGCCGCTGCTCCGGCGAGCGCCATGGCGCCCTGGAGCATGTTCCGACGATCTATGGAAAAACCAGCCTTCAAATCCCTTCCCCTGCCCCGCAAGAGGCCTTGGTGCTCGCGCTGCAGCATGCACAGCGCATTACTGATTGATTGGACCGCTGATTGTAAGAAAAGTTGTCCCCGGCAGGCGGATTCCGGCGGAAAAAAGCCAGCTGGATCAGGGGTGTCTATCAAGGCCATCGACAGGGACTATCGACCGGCGCCGATGCACCGGGACCTCGGTGCGTGTCCTGATTTGGCCGTTGCGGGCCCCGGAAGTTCCCCGCCGGCACTGCCGGCTCGACGCGACCGCCTTCACGGATGGCGGGGGCGCGCCGGAACGAGCCAAGTCGCCGGAGGTCTGCTGACGGCAGACACCTGGTGTACACAGGGACAACCTGGTGGTGTGCAACGGACGCCTGAGCATTGAAGGTGGCGACCGGTGATCCAGGCGTTGCGGCTTGCGCCGCGAAACGCCTGAAGTGGTAGCGGGGGCAGGATTTGAACCTGCGACCTTCGGGTTATGAGCCCGACGAGCTGCCAGACTGCTCCACCCCGCACCAGGAGGGCGCGAATCTTAGCCCAATGCGCCGGAAAGTACAGGACAATTTTTCACACTGGTCACCGCATCGGTCCAGGCGCGGTCAGGCGCCCGGGATGACGTACCGGCACAGCGTCAGCAGGCGGTCCGGGAAGATGCCCAGCGCGAGCACCGCCAGCGCATTGATCGCCAGCACCAGCTTCAGCGCCGGGTCCCTCTGCATCGCCGGCTGCTCGACCGGTGCGTCGAAGTACATCAGGCGGATGACCCGCAGGTAATAGAACGCGGCGACCACGGACGCGACCACGGCGACGATGGCGAATGCCACCATCCCGCTGCCGAGCAGCGCCTCGATCACCTGCAGCTTGGCCCAGAACCCGACGAACGGCGGCACACCCGCGGTCGAGAACATCACGAAGGCCATCGTGCCGGCGAGCACCGGGTCGCGCTGATGGAGGCCCTTGTAATGCTCGAGCTGGTCCGCCTCGCAGCCGTCGCGGCTGGCCACCAGCACCACGCCGAAAGCGGCGATGGTCATCAACACATAGGTGAGCGTGTAGAACAGCGCGGCGCTGTAGCCGGCGCCGGTGCCGGCCGCGAAGCCGAACAGGATGAAGCCGACATTGCCGATCGCCGAGTAGGCCAGCATGCGCAGGATGCTGGTCTGCGCGATGGCGATCACGTTGCCCGCCACGACCGACAGCACTGCGAGCACGCCCAGCATCTGGCCCCACTCCGCGCTGTTCGCGCCCAGGCCCTCGGCGAGCAGGCGGAAGGCGATGGCGAAGGAACCGATCTTCGACACGGTGGCGACCAGCGTCGCGGACGGCGTCGGGGCCCCCTGGTACACATCCGGCGCCCACATGTGGAACGGCACCGCGCCAAACTTGAAGGCAATGGCCACGACCACGAACGAGGCGGCAAGCACGAAGCCGAGGCCGGGGTCATCCCCCAGGCGCGTGGACAGCGGGCCGAGTTCCAGCGTGCCGGTCAGGCCATAGAGCACCGACATGCCATAGAGCAGCACGCCGGAGGCCAGCGCGCCGAGCACGAAGTACTTGATCGCCGCTTCGGCGGAGGTTCCGGACTCGCGGTCGAAGGCGACCAGCGCATAGAGGGACAGCGACAGCAGCTCCAGTCCCACGTAGATGGTGAGCAGGTTCGGCGCAGAGGCCATCACCATCACGCCGAGCAACGCGGTCAGCGTGAGGACGTAGAACTCCCCTTTCATGAGCCCGCGCCGTGCCAGGTAGGTGCGGCTGTAGAACAGCGCCATCGCGGTGAACACGAAGGCGCAGGTCTTCAGCAGCGCGCTGACCGGGTCTGCCACGTAAAGGCCGTGGAAGACCACCGTGCGGGCGTCGATGCCCTGTTGCCAGGTGAGCACCGCGCCGATCAGCAGCACCGCCAGCGTGAACGTGGCGGTGCGCCCGGTGTTGCGGCCGGCAACGAACAGGTCGAACAGCAGCACCACGCAGATGGCACCGGTCAGGTAGATCTCGGGCCAGGCCAGCGCGAGTTCGGAAGAGGAAAAAGGCGTCATAGCTTGGTGGCCAGGATCTGCTGAGTCAGTTGTTCAATCGCGCCGCGCATCACGTCGAGCAGCGGCGCGGGCCACAGGCCCAGCAGCAGCACTGCGACGGCAAGCACGGCCAGTACCAGGAACTCACGGCCGTCCAGGTCCTTCATCGCGGCCACGTTGGCATTGCCCACGGGGCCGAAGATGGTGCGCTTGACCAGCCACAGCGTGTAGGCCGCGCCGAGGATCAGCGTCAGCGCCGCCAGTGCCGCATACCAGAAGTTGGCCTTGAACGCGGCCAGCACCACCAGGAACTCCCCGACGAAGCCGGAGGTGCCCGGCAGGCCCGCGTTGGCCATGCCGAAGAACACGGCGAAGGCGCCGAACACCGGCATCGTGTTGATGACGCCGCCGTAGTCGCTGATCTCGCGGCTGTGCACGCGGTCATACATCACGCCGACGCACAGGAACATCGCGCCGGAGATGAGGCCATGCGAGATCATCTGCACCATCGCGCCATCCAGGCCCATGCCGGCGCCAGCTGACGAGCCGGTGGCCCCGACGATGTCATAGGCCAGCACCGCGCCGAGCGTGACGAAGCCCATGTGCGCGATCGACGAGTAGGCGATCAGCTTCTTCATGTCCT
>CAZWDR010000031.1:16246-25151 GCA_964632365.1 uncultured Steroidobacteraceae bacterium | reverse complement strand
GCATCTGCTCGATCATCGAATTGACGATGGTGGCCGAGCGCAGGAACTCGCCCTTCACCGGCCGTCCATCGACCTCCAGCGGCATCAGCTGCGAGAGGTCACCCTTCGCCACGGCCGAGATGGTGTGCGTGGTCTCGACGGTCGGCCAGACCAGGTCGTCGATCAGCGTGTTCAGCGCGCTTTCCATCGCGCCCCACGAACCGGAGCGGCGCTCCGCAGTGATGCGATGGCGGGTGCGGCCTTCCTTGCCGACCAGTTGTCCGGCGCGCTCGATCTCGCGCGCCAGGCGCTGGTTGGTGGCCGCGATCTCGTTGATGACGTCCGCGACCTTGCCGGAGAGGCCGGTCTTGTCGCCGGGCAGGCGCATCGAGAAGTCGCCGTCGCGGAGGCCCTGCAACACCTTCAGCAGCCGCCGAAGGTCCAGCTCCTCGTCTTCGCGATGCACCCGCGAGACGGACCGGGATGAGCGACGGCTCACCCTCTCAGCTGCATCCATTCAGTGGCTCCCGATCGCTTTTTTGTCGTTCGGCGCCGCGGTCCGCAGCGCGCTTGACTCGTCAAAACTGTCGCCCAGCCTATCGCGCGAGCCTGCGCATGCCGTCGGTCGTGCGCCCTCAGCAATGTAAGATATGACCTACAAAGGGTGCCGCCGATTCGGCTATTCCGCAGTGTGTCGCCGCGCGCCTACAGCAACGCCTCGATGTCCGCCCCGAGCTCGCGGGGTTCCTGCTTGGGTGCGTAACGGGCCACCACGCGCCCCTCGCGATCGACCAGGAACTTGGTGAAATTCCACTTGATGGCCTCGGTGCCGAGGACGCCCGGGGCGGCCGCCTTCAGCTGCTGGAACAGCGGATGCGCGTTCGCACCGTTCACCTCGACCTTCGCGAACATCGGGAAACCGACATTGAACCGGCTCTCGCAGAAGGCGCCGATCTCCGCCTCGCTGCCCGGCTCCTGCGCGCCGAACTGGTTGCACGGAAAGCCGAGCACCGCGAATCCGCGGTCGGCGTATTGGTCGTGCAGCGCCTGCAGGCCCGCGTATTGCGGCGTGAAGCCGCAGCGGCTCGCGACATTGACCACCAGCAGCACCTTGCCGCGGTATTCGGAGAGATCCCGTTCGCTGCCGTCGATGCGGCGGGCGGTGGTGTCGTGCAATGACATGGGTTTTCCACGGCTGGCTGCGGGCAGGCATTCTTCCACGGCGCGCGACGCGACGAAAGGTGATCACCTCGGGCGATCATCGCGGCGCGGACATGGACTGTCGCTATGATCGGGCGGATGCCGGGGGGTCGTGCACGCCTGATCGTTGCCGTCGCCGTGGTGCTGCTGGGCGCCGCGGCGATCCTGTTGCACGGCTGCGCGGCGCCGCCAGCCAGCGCCATCTTCGTCGGCTCGGCGCAATGTGCCAGCTGCCACGCCACGCAATACGAGGCCTGGCAATCCAGTCACCACCACCAGGCGATGCTGCCGGCTACGCCGCAGTCGGTGCTTGGCGACTTCAACGATTCAAGCTTCGACTACTTCGGCCGGAGCTCGCGCTTCTTCCGGCGCGATGCGGACTATTTCGTCGAGACCGACGACGTGCCGGGCGCGCCGCAGACCTTCCGCATCGCCTACACCTTCGGCTGGCACCCGCTGCAGCAGTACCTGATCGAATTTCCCGACGGCCGCATGCAGGTGCTGGGCACCGCATGGGACAGCCGCGCTGCCGCCGAGGGCGGACAGCGCTGGTACCACCTGCATCCGGACCGCGCGGTCACGCCAGAGGACGCGCTGCACTGGACCGGCGCCTTCCAGAACTGGAATTCGCGCTGCGCGAGCTGCCACTCCACCGGCCTGGTGAAGGGGCATGTCGCCGGACAGGACCGCTACGAGACGCGCTGGCAGGAAGTGAACGTGGGCTGCGAAGCCTGCCATGGCCCGGCATCCAGGCACCTGGCCTGGGCAGGCGGCGAGCGCTCCATCGCGGACCGGGGTCTTGCACTGGACCTGGCTGCGACGTTCCGCCCGTCCACCACGCAGCGGCCGGACGCCGCGCCGGCATCGTTTGGCACGCAGATGCAGGTCTGCGCCGCCTGCCATTCGCGCCGCACGGAACTGGCGCAGCCGGACGTCACCGCGCAATTCCTCGACCAGTTCCTGCCCACCCCGCTGCTGCAGGGCATGTATCACTCCGACGGACAGATCCTCGATGAGGTGTTCGAGACCGGCTCGTTCCTGCAGAGCCGCATGCACCAGAACCATGTGACCTGTTCCAGCTGCCACGAACCACACGGCGCGCGCCTGCGCGCCACCGGCAATGCGCTGTGCGGGCAGTGCCACGCACCGCAGCGCTTCGACACGCCGGACCACATGTTCCATGCGGCAGGATCCGCCGGGGCCCAATGCGTGGACTGCCACATGCCGGCGCGCACCTACATGGGGGTGGATCAGCGGCGTGATCACGCCTTCCGCGTTCCGGATCCCGCCGCCAGCGTGCAGTCCGGTGTGCCCAATGCCTGCACCCAGTGCCACACGGACCGCGACGATGCGTGGGCGGCGCGCTTCATCGCGGCCCGCACCGGACGCGACGCGCCGGCATACGGCCATGCCGCATTGATCGCCGGCGCGCGCCGGGCGGATGACGCCGTGGCGCCCGGACTTCTGGCGCTGGCTGCGAACCCGCGCGAGCCGGCGGTGCTGCGCGCGCTGGCGCTGGCGGAAAGCGCGCGCTTCCCCTCGCAGCGCCAGGTGGATGTGGTCGCCGGTGCGCTGGTGGACGCCGATCCGCTGGTGCGCATCGGCGCGGCCGGTTCGCTGGGATTCCTCGCACCGGCAGAACGCGCGCAAGCCCTGGCTGCGCTGCTGCAGGATCCGCTGAAGGCAGTGCGCATGGCGGCAGCGCGACAGCTGGCCGATGTCCCGGCGGATGCGGCGCCTGCCGCGATGCGCGAGCCGCTGCGCAAGGCGTTCGCGGAATATCGCGCTTCGCTGCTGCACAACGCCGACATGCCGGAGTCGCTGAATGACCTGGGTGTGTTCCTCGCCGCGCAGGGCGATGCAGCCGGCGCCGAACAGGCGTTCATGCAGGCGCGCCGTCTCGCGCCGCGCTATCTGCCGGCGATGCTGAATCTGTCGGATGCCTGGCGCGCGCGCGGCCGCGATGACCTGGGCGCGCCGCTGCTGCGCGAGGCGCTGGCCGCCTATCCGGAATCGGCCGAGGCGCACTACATGCTCGGGCTGCTGCAGGTGCGCGCCGGCCGCACGCTGGATGCGCTGCCGTTGCTGGAGCAGGCCAGCGCGCTCGCGCCGGACAATCCCCGCTATGTGCTGGTCCATGCGATGGCCCTGGCCCGGACCGGATCACTGCCGCGCGCGGTGCGCGTGCTCGAAGCTGCCGCAGCGCGTTTTCCGGGGGATGCGCAGATCCGGCAGGCCCTGCATGGATACCGCTCTGGTGCAGGTTCCCGCTGACAGGGTCGCGATGCCCGGCCGCTAGAAGCCGCGCGGCATCCCCGGCATCTTGCCGGCCATCGCGCCCATCATGCGCTGCAGCTTGCCGCTGCCCAGCTTCTTCATCATCTTCTGCATTTCCATGTGCTGCTTGAGCAGGCGGTTCACATCCTGCACCTTCATGCCGGCGCCGGCCGCAATGCGCCGGCGGCGCGAGCCATCGATGATCTCGGGGCGGCGACGCTCGCGCGGCGTCATTGAATCGATCAGCGCGATCTGGCGCTTCAGCTCGTGGTCGCCCTGCCCCGACGCCATCTTCTGCGCCGCCTGCGCGCCACCGGGCAGCTTGTCGAGCAGCGAGGCCATGCCGCCCATCTTCTGCAGCTGCTGCAGCTGCGACTTCAGGTCGTTGAAGTCGAAGCCCTTGCCCTTGGCGACCTTCTTCGCCAGCTGCTCGGCCTGTTCCACATCGACATTGCGGCGCACCTCCTCGACCAGCGCGACCACATCGCCCATGCCGAGGATGCGGCGCGCCATGCGATCCGGGTCGAAGGGCTCGAGCGCGTCGCTCTTCTCGCCGGTGCCGACGAACAGCAGCGGGCTGCCGGTGATCTCGCGCACCGACAGCGCCGCGCCGCCGCGTGCATCGCCATCGGCCTTGGTGAGGATGGTGCCCGTCAGGGACAGCGCCTCGCCGAATGCGCGCGCGGCGTTGATCGCGTCCTGGCCGGCCATCGCATCGACGACGAACAGCCGCTCATGGGGCTGCACGGCCGAATCGATGTCGCGCACCTCCTGCATCAGCTCCGCGTCGACGTGCAGGCGTCCGGCGGTATCGACGATCAGCACGCCATAGACGCCGCGCTTGGCGGCATCGAGCGCGGCCGAGGCGATCTGGCGTGGCGTCTGCCCCGGCGCCACGGGATGGAAGTCCGCGCCCACCTGCTCGGCCAGGCGCTGCAGCTGCAGCACCGCGGCGGGACGGCGGATGTCGGTGCTCGCCAGCAGCACCCGCTTCTTCTGCTCGACCAGGTTGCGCGCCAGCTTGCCGGCCGTCGTGGTCTTGCCCGCGCCCTGCAGGCCCGCCAGCAGGATGACGGCCGGCGGCGAGTGACGCAGGTCGAAGGGGCGCGCGTTGCCGCCCATCAGCGCCACCAGCTCGTCGTGGATCACGCCCACCAGCGCCTGGCCCGGTGTCAGGCTGCCCTGCACCTCGGTGCCGATGGCCTTCGCGCGCACCGCATCGATGAACCGCTTGACCACGGGCAGCGCCACGTCGGCCTCGAGCAGCGCCATGCGCACGTCGCGCAGCGTCTCGGCAATGTTGTCTTCGGTGAGGCGGCCACGGCCGCGCAGCGTGTCGACGGCCCGGGTCAGCCGCTCGGTGAGTTTTGAGAACATCGCCCGATTATACCGGCGGGGACGGCAACCCCAGCCGCAGTGCATCCTCGATGCGCGCGGCGCCCAGCAGCTGGATGCCCTCGACCGCGGTGCGCGGCAGGTTCGCCTCGGGAACCAGCGCGCGGCGGAAGCCCAGTTTCGCCGCCTCGCGGATGCGCTCCTCCCCGTAGGCCACCGGCCGCACCTCGCCGGTCAGGCCCAGCTCGCCGAACACCACAAGGTCGGCCGGCAGCGGCACATTGCGCAGGCTGGAGGCAAGCGCCAGCGCCACCGGCAGGTCCGAGGCCGGCTCATCGATCGTGAGCCCGCCCACCACGTTGGCGAACACGTCGTGTTCCTGCAGCGCGACGCCGCCGTGCCGGTTCAGCACCGCCAGCAGCATTGCGAGGCGGCCGCCGTCGATGCCCTGCGCGACGCGCCGTGGCGCCCCGAGCCGCGAGGGATCGACCAGCCCCTGCACCTCCACCAGCAGCGGCCGTGTGCCATCGCGGGTCACCATCACGACGCTGCCGGCCACCGGTGTCGGTGCCCGCGCCAGGTAGATCGCAGCCGGGTTCTTCACTTCCTTGAGGCCCGAGTCCTGCATCAGGAAGAAGCCGAGTTCATTGGCTGCGCCAAAACGGTTCTTGGCGGCGCGCACGCGCCGGAAGCGGCTGCCGGCATCGCGTTCGAAATAGAGCACCGTATCGACCAGGTGCTCGAGCATGCGCGGACCTGCGATGGCGCCGTCCTTGGTCACATGCCCGACGATCAGCACCGCGGTGCCGCTGCCCTTGGCAAGGCGCACCAGCGCCGCGGTGCATTCGCGCAGCTGCGTGACCGCGCCCGCGGCGCCCTGCAGCGCCGCCAGCTGCATGGTCTGGATGGAATCGACAACCAGCAGCGCGGGACGCTGCGCCTCGGCCAATGCCACCACCGTGTCGAGGTCGGTCTCGGCCACCACCTGCACCTGCTCCCACGCACCGCCGAGGCGCCGCGCGCGTAGCGCCACCTGCGCGGTGGATTCCTCGCCGGTGGCATAGAGCACCGGCCGGGTGGCCGCCAGGGCCCCGGCCACCTGCAGCAGCAGCGTGGACTTGCCGATGCCCGGCTCGCCACCCAGCAGCGTGACCGACCCTGGCACCAGGCCGCCGCCCAGCACCCGGTCGAGTTCCTCCATGCCGAGACCCAGGCGCGAGAAGCCGCTGCCGCTCGCCGCCCGGATCGCCTGCGCCAGCGGCTCCGCGGTACTCGCGGCGACCAGTGCCTGCTTGCGCGCCTTGCCTGCGGCGCGCGCAGCCGGTGCACCGGCCTGCGCCACCAGGCTGTTCCATTCGCCACAGTGCGGACACTGACCCTGCCATTTGGGTGCCACGCCGTGGCAGGCGTCACAGATATAGGAGGTGCCGGCGTTGCGTGCCAAGTCAGGTCGACTCCGGTGGCGGGGACAGCGTGGGGCGCGCAAGAATGCCAGAGCCGCGACGCAGCCCACAAATCCCGCCAATCGTTGCAGGCAAAGCACCCTGTGCCAGTGCAGCCGCCGCTGGAGTTAAGTACGATCCGGCAGTCCCTCTGGAGCACAACCGGAAAAGCACGCTGTCTGATGAGCCTCAAAGGCAAGCTCCATTGCGTTGGCCAGACCGATACCGGCAAGGTCCGCGAGCACAACGAGGACATGATCGCCGTCGACGGTGAACTGGGCCTCGCAGTGCTCGCCGATGGCATGGGCGGTTACAACGCCGGCGAAGTCGCAAGTGGCATCGCGGTGAAGACCGTGGTGAACCTGGTGCGCGAAGCGTTGCAGACGCAGGACCTCTCCGTGCCCGACCCCGGCACCGGCCTGTCGCGCCCGACGATCATCCTGCGCGATGCCATCCAGCGCGCGAACAAGATCATCTACCAGACCGCGCGCACGCAGACCCAGTGCCAGGGCATGGGCACCACCGTGGTCGCCGCGCTGTTCCATGACAACCGCATCACCGTCGCGCATGTGGGCGACTCGCGCCTGTACCGCGTGCGCGGCAGCGAGATCGAGCAGGTGACGCTCGACCATTCGCTGCTGCAGGAACTGGTTGATCGCGGCTTCTATTCTCCCGAGGAAGCGCAGCGGGCATCGAACAAGAACTACGTGACGCGCGCCCTGGGCGTGGAGACGCAGGTCGACGTCGAGATGCAGGAACTGCCGGTGACCAAGGGTGATGTGTACCTGCTGTGTTCCGACGGACTGTCGGACATGATCGGTGACGATGACATGGCGGTCACCGTCAACACATTCGGCAACAACCTGTTTTCCGTGGGCCAGCACCTGATCCAGCTTGCCAATGACAACGGTGGCAAGGACAACATCTCCGTGGTGCTCGCACAGGTAATGGACTCATTTCCGGCGCGTCGCGGTATATTTGACAGAATCCTGAAGGTCTTCAGCTGAAGCAAAGGCGCTCAACATGGCAAGGTTAGTGTTGACACTCGATGGCCAGGTGCTGGCCGAATACAACATGAACAAGGAGCGCTACACCGTCGGGCGTCTGCCGGACAACGACATCCGGATCGACAACCCTGCGGTCAGCGGACACCACTCCCTGATCATCAACATCCTCAACGATTCATTCCTCGAGGATCTCAACAGCACCAACGGCACATACGTCAACGGCAAGCTGATCAAGAAGCACGCGTTGCAGCATGGGGATGTCATCACCGTGGGCCACCATCAGCTGCGCTTCGTCGAAGACGACGATGCCCAGCAGGATGAGTTCGAGAAGACCATGGTGATCCAGCCGTCGCAGCGCCCGGTGGCAAAGATCCAGGCCGCGCGCGCGAAGAGCGAAGAGGCCGTCGGCACTGCCACTGCGACGAACATCCGCCGCCCGCTGCCCGATGGCGCGCAGCAGGTGAAGAAGGCCAAGCTGCAGGTGCTCTCGGGCGCGTTTGCGGGCCGCGAGCTCGAGCTGGTGAAGGCGCTGACCACGCTCGGCCGGCCGGGCGTGCAGGTCGCAGCCGTCACGCGCCGCGCCGATGGCTTCTACATCGTGCACGTCGAGGCCGACCGGGCCGACAACTACCCGCTGGTCAACGGCGTGCCGATTGGCGCCCAGGCGCGCAAGCTGGCCGACAACGATGTCATCCAGCTCGCCGGCGTGAAGATGGGGTTCTTCGAAGGTTGATCCGCCAACCGGTCCGGCAGCCCGCCGGACCGCGCTGATCACGGAAACGCCGCCCTCGGGCGGCGTTTTTCGTTGGCTGGGGGGCCGGGATGGCCTGACGCGACGCGAAGCGGTTCGAGGACTTTTTCGGCGCTCGGCCTTTCAGCAGGCCTTGGCCCGGGGGAAGTACCCGGGGCGGATCAGGCCGCGCGGACGGCGCTGCGGGCGACGGCGGCCTCGTGCTGCTCGAAGGTTTCGCGGGCCATGCATTCGCAGGTGCCGCAGCAGGTGCTCACCTCGAGCGTCTCTTGCAGCGCAGCGAAGCTGCTGCATCCACTGGCCACGGCCTTCGCGATGTCGCGTTCGGTGATGTTCTGGCAGACGCAGATGACCATGGGTGGATCCTAATGCGAATCGTTCGTGTTTGCAACACCGGACCCATTCCCGCTTGCCCCTTTCCGCTTCGCAAGCTGGTAGCTTGCCGGCCTGACAGTTGTTTCGAGGTTGGACCGATCCATGCAAGGCGACAAGCAAGCCATTCAGTTCCTCAACGCCCAGCTCAAGCTCGAGCTGACCGCCATCAACCAGTACTTCCTGCATGCGCGCATGCTGAAGAACTGGGGCCTCGCCCGCTGGGCCAAGCACGAGTACGAGGAGTCGATCGAGGAGATGAAGCACGCCGACCTGCTGGTCGAGCGCGTGCTGACGCTGGGTGGGCTGCCGAACCTGCAGGACCTCGGCAAGCTGCTGATTGGCGAGACACCGGTCGAGACGCTGGACTGCGACCTCAGGGTGGAATACCAGAGCCTCTCGCACCTGAAGGAAGCGATCGCCTACTGCGAGAGCATCCGCGATTACGTCAGCCGCGAGCTGTTCGAGAAGATCCTCTCCGACACCGAGGAGCACATCGACTACCTGGAGACGCAGGTGGAACTGGTGGGCCGCGTCGGCGA
>CAZWDR010000031.1:0-16146 GCA_964632365.1 uncultured Steroidobacteraceae bacterium | reverse complement strand
GCTACAGCTACAGCTACAGCAGCGTGATCGGCACCCGCTGGCTCACGCCGCACAGCAGTTCATAGGGAATCGTGCCCGCATGCGCGGCGATTTCCTCCACCGGCAGCTCCGGACCCCACAGCACCGCCGTGTCGCCCACGGCCACCCGCGGCAGGTGGCCCACGTCCACGGCGATCATGTCCATCGACACCCGCCCCACCAGTCCCGCGCGCTCGCCTGCGAGCAGCACCGGCGTGCCGACGGGCAGCAGACGCGGCAGGCCATCGCCATAGCCAGCCGCGACGATCGCCACGCGGGTGTCGCGCGGGGCGCGCCAGACGCCGCCATAGCCCACGCCCTCGCCGGCCAGCACCCGCCGCACCGCGATCACGGTCGAGACCAGGCGCATCGCGGGCTGCAGTCCGAGCTGCGTGCCGAGCAATTCAGCGAACGGTGACACGCCATAGGTCGCAAGCCCGGGGCGCACCCAGTCCCCCTGCGCCTGCGGCTGCGCGAAGACGCCCGCCGAATTGCACAGGCTGCGCGGCCAGCCGAGGCCGGTGGCGAGCTGGTCGAAGCGCGCGATCTGCGCCGCGGTTTCCGGATTGTCGGGTTCGTCCGCCGACGCGAAGTGGGTCATCAGGCGCCGTCCGGCGATGCGATCACCCAGCGCCGCGATGCGCGCGAGCACGTCCGGGACCTGCTCGGCGCGGAATCCCAGCCGGTTCATGCCGGTGTCGATCTTCAGCCAGACGGTCAGCGGGCTGCTGCGCCGCGCGGCGGACTCGAGCTGGGCCAGCTGCTCCTCGCAGTGCACGACCACGTCGAGATTCGACGCCGCGGCCTCGGCCAGATGCGAGGTCTCGAACACGCCCTCCAGCAGCACGATGGGTTGCTGCACGCCGTGGCTGCGCAGCATCAGTGCCTCGGGCAACCGTGCCACACCGAAGGCGTCGACATCGGTGAGGCAACGGGCCGTGTGCACCAGCCCATGCCCGTAGGCGTTGGCCTTCACCACGGCCATGATGCGGCTGGAGGGCGCCGTCCGTCGCAGGCACGCAAGGTTGTGCCGCAGCGCCGCCGCGCTGACTTCCGCGCGGATCGGCGAGATCACCGCAGCACGCCTTCCGCGTAGGCCTCGGGCATGAAGTTCGTGAAGCGCGTGTACTTGCCCTGGAAGGTCAGCACGAAGTGTCCGGTCTCGCCATTGCGATGCTTGGCGAGTTCGACATCCGCCTCGCCCTTGCGCGGCGAGTTGCGGTCGTAATATTCCTCGCGGTAGATGAACAGGATCATGTCTGCATCCTGTTCGATCGCGCCGGAGTTGTGCGTGACGATGCCGTCGGCCAGCCAGCATGCGGGGCCAGGCACCGTCAGGTCGAACACGTCCTCTTCCCCATCGGGCGTCACCTTGACGACGCGATCCCAGAACAGGTCCGACACCGCCCGCATCGCGGGCGCCGGCGCCGGCCCGTGTGGCAATCCTGCATCAGGGGCCAGCGCAAGCGCGCCAGCGAACGCCGCGCCCGGACCGACCCGTGGCCCGGGGGCGCCCACCACATCGAGCAGGAGGCGCCGGGATTCGCCACTGACATCGACCGAATATATTGTCCGGGCGGTGTCGTGCACGGCGCGAATGCGCGCGACGATGCCAAGACGCAGCAGCAGCGCGGCCACATCGTCCGCAAGACCGCTGCTGCAAGTGGCGAAGAAGATGCGCGATGCGCCACGCTGGCCGGCAGACCGCGGGGCGATGCATCCATCGGCGGCCCACAGGTGCCGCAGGAGCAGCGCCACCTGCGCATTGGAGAGCCGGAAGACCTGCGATGGCATGCGTGTCTTGCCGTCGGCGACCTGGCGAGCCAGCCGCACCAGCTCATCGTCCGGCCACTCAGCAGCAGTCGCAGGTTCCGGCACCCGCCGTGAGAGGGCGAGCCGGGTGCCCGCTGCCAGTTCCGCAACGGTCGTCCAGCCTTCGCCGGCGAGCAGGCGATGCTCGGCAGTCGCGCGGATGCACCGACCGCTGGCCAGCTGCACCTTGAAGACCGGCCGGGTGCCGACGCGCCAGACCTTGTCCGCCATGGCCGGAACGATGCGCTGCCGCGAATCCACTGCCCAGACCTCCGGGGTCTGGTCCACCAGGTCGCGGATCGGCACACGGCTCCCGTCAGTCAGGCAGACGAGCGTCTCGCCGGTCACGCACTCTCGCAGGTCCGACATCACCGGCTTCTTGCCTTCGCGCTGCTCCACGCTGCGATTGAGCTGCGACAGCGCGATCACGGGCACGTCCAGTTCCTTCGCCAGCGCCTTCAGCCCGCGCGAGATCTCCGAGATCTCGGTGGCGCGGTTCTCCTTGGTGCCGTTCACCTGCATCAGCTGCAGGTAGTCGACGATGACCATGTGCAGGCCGTGCTCGCGCTTCACGCGACGCGCGCGCGCGCGCAGGTCCGTAGGCGTCAGCGCCGGCTGGTCGTCGATGTAGAGGCGCGCTTCCTGCAGCTGGCTGGTGGCGGCGCTGATGCGGGCCCAGTCCTGGTCGCTGATGCGCCCGGAGCGGATGTCGTGCAACGGCACGCCGCCTACCGAGGAAAGCATGCGGGTCATCAGCTGCTCGGTGGGCATTTCCATCGAGAAGATCAGCACCGTGCCCTTCACGTTGTGGTCGAGCGCGACGTTCTCGCCGATGTTGATGGCCAGCGTGGTCTTGCCCATGCCGGGGCGCCCGGCGACGATCACCAGGTCGCCGCCGCGCAGGCCGCCGGTCATGCGGTCGAAGTCGGTGAAGCCGCTGGGCGTGCCGCGCAAGCTGTCGGGGTTGTTGTGCCACTCGTCGATCTGGTCGATCAGCGCCGGCAGCATCGAGCGCACCGACTTCGCCCCTTCGGTGCGGCCGGCGCCGCGCTCGGCGATCTCGAACACGCGCGCCTCCGCGGCGTTGACCAGCTCGCGCGCCGACAGCCCCTCATCGCTGTACACCGAGGACACGATGGCATTGCCCGCGCTGATCAGCGAGCGCAGCAGCGCGCGCTCGCGCACGATCTGCGCATAGGCGCGCACGTTGGCGGCAGTGGGCGTGTCGCGCACCAGTGTCGACAGATAGGCCAGGCCACCGACATCGGCGAGCTTGCCGCGGCGTTCGAGCCGCTCGGACACCGTGACCACGTCGATGGCCTTGGACTCGGCCACCAGCTCGCCGATCGAGTCGAAGATCAGCTTGTGGTCGGGGCGGTAGAAATCTTCGGCGGCGACGGTGTCGCCCACCTGGTCCCAGGCGGCTGTATCGAGCAGCAGCCCGCCGAGCACGGCCTGCTCGGCTTCGATCGAATTCGGGGGAGTATGGAGCCGGTCCATGTCAGGGCTATTCTGGCCCAGCGACGCTGGACCGGCTACGGATCAACCTGCGGAAAAGCGGTGGGTGAGGATCAGCCCTGCTCTTCCGGTTCGATGACCACCGGCAGCTCGACGTCGATGTCGGTATGCAGGTGCAGCGTCACCACGTGCTCGCCCACCGTGCGCAGCGGCCCATTGGGCAGGCGCACTTCGCTGCGCGAGACTTCGTGCCCCGCCGCAGTGGCGGCCTCGGCGATGTCCGTGGTGCCGATGGAGCCGAACAGCTTGCCTTCGTTGCCGGCCTTCGCCGTGATCGTCAGCTTGAAGCCCTCGAGCTTCGCCTTGCGACCCTCGGCACCCGACAGCGCATCGCGTGCGACCTTCTCGAGCTCGGAGCGGCGCTCCTCGAACTTCTTCACATTGCCAGGCGTGGCCAGCGTGGCCTTGCCCTTGGGCAGCAGGTAATTGCGGGCGTAACCGGAGCGCACCTGGACGCGATCGCCCAGGTTGCCGAGGTTGGCCACTTTTTCCAGAAGGATGACGTCCATGGAAATGAACCTCAGTGCTGATCGGTGTAGGGCAGCAGCGCCAGGTAGCGCGCGCGCTTGATGGCCACGGACAGCTGGCGCTGGAAGTAGCTCTTGGTGCCGGTGATGCGGCTGGGCACGATCTTGCCGGTCTCGGAGATGTAGCCCTTGAGCGTGGCCAGGTCCTTGTAATCGATGGACTTCACGCCCTCGGCGGTGAAGCGGCAGAACTTCTTGCGGCGGATGAATCGCGACATGTTGGTCTCCTTCAGCGGGCGCCGGCTTCGTCGCCGTCATCGTCGCGGTCGCGGCGACGGTCGGCATCCTCGTCTTCGCCACGAGCCATCGGCGACGGCTCCGTGACGGCCTCGTCCATCGCCACGACCAGGTGGCGCAGCACGGCATCGCTGAAGCGGAACGCACCGGTCAGCTCGGCCAGCGTGGCCTGGTCGGTCTCGACGTTCATCAGGAGGTAGTGCGCCTTGTGCACCTTCGTGATGGGGTAGGCGAGCTGGCGACGGCCCCAGTCTTCGACGCGGTGGACCGCGCCGCCGGTGGCGGTGATCATGCCCTTGTAGCGTTCGAGCATGGCAGGAACCTGCTCGCTCTGGTCCGGGTGCACCAGGACCACGATCTCGTAGTGCCTCATTGGATCTCCTTGTGGATGAAGCCACCCGCTTGAAGGCGGTGCGGTGTGGCAAGGGGGCGCGAAGTGTACTCAAGGGGGTCCGGGCGGGCAAGCCGGCCGGACCCTGCCGCGGGCAGCGTTCCGGCGCCGGCCCGTCGAGGTGCGGCCTTGACCCACACCCCACATAATCCGGGGGCGACAGACCGTGCATCAAGGAGGCAGCATGTACATCCAGGGATTCGTGATTCCGGTGCCCGAGGACAAGAAGGCCGAGTACCAGGCCATTGCCGAGAAGTTCTGGGAGATCGCCAGGGACTACGGCGCGACCAGCGTGGTCGAAAGCTGGGAATCGAGTGTGCCGGACGGCGAGCGCACCGACTTCCGCCGTGCCGTGGACCTGCAGCCCGGCGAGAAGGTGGTGTTCTCGTGGATGATCTGGAAGGACCGCCAGGCGGCCGAGTCGAGCCACGCGGCCATCATGAAGGATCCGCGCATGGCGCAGTTCGGCGAGTCGATGCCGTTCGATGGCAAGCGCATGATCTACGGCGCCTTCGAGCCGCTGGTGGTGCGACAGGCCTGACGCCCGGCGCCGTCGCGGCTGCTGCTGCAGCGGCCCGCGGTCGAGCGGGCCGCACCCGCAAGGATCCGGTCACCGCGGATTGTCGTGATGCGATCCGTCGACCACGTGCTTCAGGTCCTGCTCGACACAGGGCACAGGCTCCTGCAGCTCGGCGGCCATCAATGTCATGCGCCGCGGCCGCAACACCCAGGGTTCGGCCAGCACTTCCGGATCGATGGCTGTGGCCTGCCATCGCATCTCGTTGCCGTCGCGGGTGAGGCGTTCGATCACACGCAGGTTGCGGGTGTGGAATGCACCGTCGTCGGTGAGCCAGGTGTCCTCGTTGAAGCCGATGGTTTCGATGACCAGCGCGTCGCCTTCCCAGCGACCCACGGCATTGCCGAGGTAACTCTCGTCGACATCTTCCCGGTGCTTGCGGCCGTCGGTCGGAACGATGCGCCAGAAGCTGCCCGACACGTCGTCATAGAGGAACACCACCTCACCGGTCCGCTGCACGATCTTGTCGGGCGGACCGATGCGCGGCAGCCCCGGCGACCGGCACCGCAGGACCGGATCGAACTCGACCTGCCGCTGTTCGAGCTCACGGACGCGGGCGGTCCATTCAGGCCGGTATTTCGGCCGGTCCGGCGCAGCGCGCGGCGGCGGCGCGGAAGTCTCGTTCGTGCCTGGAGTCGGGCAACCGCTGATGCAGATGGATCCATCCGGTCCGGTCTGGGGGCGGATGAAGTCGTAGCCGCTGCCGTTGTCCCACGATCCGTTGAAATCCGGACGGCCGTCCGGCATGCGCGGTGTCGTCGCGCCCGCTGCAGGACGCTGCGGTGATGCGGACTGCGCAGGCACCAGCAAGGGAACCGCCGAGCATCCCGCGAGCATCAGCATGGCGACCCGCCACGCCGGGAACCTGGCAGATCCCGCCGCTGCCGGCGTCGGCACTGCGGTCGGCGTCGACGTCCGCGTCGGTGCCCCCGTCCGGATCCGTGTCATGCGCATCATCGAGCACCCCTGCCCTTCAACCGCCGGGACCATCCGCGGCGAACTGGAAGACCTTGCCATCCGGATAGGTGATCTTCACCAGATACCCGAGCTGCGGCGTGCCGTCGCGGGCCGGATGTGCCACGACGGTCACCGTCTCGCCGCGGCCCTCGAGCATGGCCTTTGAGAGGCCCGCCTTGCGCGCGACGCCCACGGGCACGCCTTCGAGTTTCCACACCGTGGACGCATCGCCGGTCGCACTGGCGGTGACCTCGACATAGATGTGCGGGTTGATCCAGTGCACCTTCGAGACGACGCCGGAGATCGTGACGGTCTTCGAGAGATCGAACTGGCCGGCGACCGAGTGATGTGCGATGGCGGATGGCACGGCCAGGATCGCGCCGGCCAGCATGAGCACGGTCGCCGCGCCCCTGACGCACATGAAGACGGATGCAGCCATCAAGAGCCTCCCGCAGTGGCCATCTGGTCATCCCCGCTCCGGACAATCCCACGCATCCGCGCCACCTCAGTCGAATCGCTTCGACACGGTGATCGACCACTCCCGCGGCCGCCCCGGTGTGCCCACGCGCCCGGTGGCCGGCGCGCCGGAACGCAGCGTGCGCGTGCCCAGCTGCTGCCAGTAGAACTTGTCGAAGGCATTCTGCAGCGCGAACGCGACCTGCCACTCGCCGCCGGGCGGATCGTAGCTGAGGCGCGCATTGACCAGTCCATACCCGCCGTTGCGGTCATCCGGATCCCGCTGCGGCTCGCGCACCGTGCCGTTGGTGCGGTAGGACTGGAACGACCAGTCCAGCCGGGGCGTGAGGCGCGCGCCATTGGGCAATGCGAGCGCGTACTGCAGCCCGGCGTTGAAGTTCCACTTCGGCTGCAGCACGGCGGAAGGGTGCCGGTAGTTCGGCGCGGCGGGATCGTCCTGGTCCCCTTCGAACTCGTTGTAGCCGGCGGACAGGTTGAACATCAGGTCGCGCACCGGGAACAGCGACAGCTCGGTCTCGAAACCCTTCACCTCGCCCGGCGCCTGCATGTAATGGAACCAGGTGGTGCCGTTGCGCGCGGTGCCAGCCTCTGGCGGCAGATCGCCCGATGGTGTGCCGGCCGGACACGGATCCGTGGCACCCAGCCCGAACACCGGCTCGCCGGGATCCACGCCATTGTTGACCAGCGTGCACTGCCTGGCCGCCACCTGCGTCAGGCGCCTGGCATAGTCCATGAAGAACACCGCCGAGTTGATCCGCAGGCGGCGGTCGAACAGTTCGAGCTTCGCGCCGATCTCGTAGTTGGTCACCTCCTCGCCTTCGAGCGGCTGCAGCTGCTCGGGCGTGAAGATGCGGGGCGTGACGCCGGCAGAGGTGAAGCCGTCGGACACCGATGCATAGAGGAACAGGTTGTCGCTGGCCTGGAAGTCCAGCCCGGCCTTGTAGCTCACATGGTCGCTGCTGAATCCGAGCGGGCTGGGGCCGGCGTACTGGCCCGGGCCGAAGTGCCGGAACCAGTTGGTCTTCGACTCGTCTGAGTAGCGCAGGCCGGCAGACAGCGCCAGGCGATCGGTCAGCTTGAAGTTGCCATGCGCGAACGCCGAGGTGTTCTCGGTGGTGTACAGGTCATCCGCCGTGAACTTCAGGTTGAAGGTCACGAAGTTGGCAAGGTAATAGGAGCGGCTGCGCGAGTCGTAATGGAACGCGCCCAGTGTCCAGTCCAGGCGCTCGTTCAGGGCAAGACCGGTCAGCTGCACTTCGGCCTGGTACTGGCGATGTTCCTGCAGGCTGGGCGTCTGCATCAGTTCAAACGGCGTCAGGTCGCTGTCGTTGATCCACGTGGTGTCGTAGGTGCGATAGCCAGTGATGAACTTCAGGTGCATCGTGTCGGTGATGTCCAGGTCCATCGTGCCGGCCGCGCCCCACGCATGCAGCCGGACATTCGGGTCGTACGAAGTGCCATCGACCACGTTGCCGTAGGTCGCGAAGTTCGTGTAGGGGTCGGGCGAGACCATGGCCCGCTCCATCTCGGTGATGTTCAGGCCATAGCGGTTGTTGATCGTCGCCGCATAGCCGGTGTCGTTGCGCGCATTCAGCTGTGCCTCGACCGGCGGATCGGCGATCTGTGTCGAATAGTCCGCGCTGAGGTTGAACTCGAGTCGGTCGCTGGCCAGGTAGCGCAGCTGCCCGCGCGTGCCGATGGATTCGGATCCGCCGAGGCTTCCCAGCTCGCAGCCCTCCCGCGGGTCCAGCGTCTGCGGAAAGGCGATGTCTGCCGGACTGCCCGGCGTCACGGCGACACCCCCCGCACCACGCCCGTCGCCGATGCCCGCCAGCTGCGGTGTGCCCCGGCGCACCATCTCGCAGGTGAAGTCCAGTCGTTGCCCGAATCCATCCTGGCGGCGCGCGATGCCCGACACGCGCGCGAACAGCTTCTCGGGCAGCAGCGTGAAGTTCGCCACGCCCTTCACGTCGATGCGGTTGCGCGAGCCGTAGGTGGCGTCGAGGGAACTTCCGGATGCGCCATCGGGCTTGCGGGAGATCAGGCGGACGGCACCTCCCATGGTGTTGATGCCGAACAGGGTGCCCTGCGGGCCGCGCAGCACCTCCACCCGCTCCAGGTCGAGCAGGTCCATCGTCGAACCGGTCAGCGTGCCGTGGTAGATGTCGTCGATGTAGATGCCCACCGCGGGCTCGAACGCGTAACTGAAATCACCCTGGATCAGGCCGCGCATGCCGATGGTCTGGGTGGGGCCAAAATTGCTCACGGATTGCCGGATGAACGCATTCGGCACGGTGACGCCCAGGTCGCTGACATTGACGATGCTGCGGGCCTCCAGATCCTCTTCGGAGAAGGCGGAGATGGCCAGCGGCGTGGTCTGCAGGTTCTCCTCGCGGAAGCGCGCGGTGACCACCACCTCCTGCAGGTCGCCCTGCGCCCGGGATTCGGCGGCGAGCGCTGGTGAGGACGGCAGTGCGAGGGCCACCGCGGCGGCGACAGACGACATGCGGAAACACGCTGCAGGCGAACGCAACATGGCACACCCCCCGTTTCTCGATTCATCGCGGGAAGGCCAGCCCCCCCTGCGCCAAGATGGCACGTACGGGCAATGCGCGGCAAGTCACCGGTGGGAGGGGCGGTCAGTCGGCGCCGGCGTGCCCTTCAGGGAAGCATTGCCTCGAGCACGGGCTGGATGCGGTCGGCGATATGCGCATAGCCGGCATCGTTCGGATGGACCTGGTCGGCCATGGAGTCCGGATCGAGGAAGACCTGCCGCAGCACGTCCGGGACATGCGCCGCACCGGACCGCCCCGCCAGTTCCTCGAACGGTGCGGCGTAGGGATCCTGCAGCAGCCCGCCGCGCACTCCGACGAGCAGCACGGCCGCACCGGCCGCCTGCAGGCGCTCGATGATCGATGCGAGGTTGCTGAACGTGGTGTCGGACGGCACGCCCCGCAGCGCATCGTTGCCGCCCAGCAGCAGGATCACCACCGAAGGCTCCAGCGCCAGCACGTCCCCGATTCGCGCCAGGCCGCCTGCGCTGGTCTCGCCCGGGCGGCCAAGGTTCTGGATGTCGCGCCCGAGCCGCTGTTCCAGCAGCGTGACGAAGCCGCCGCCGGAAGAACCCGTGCCGAAGACCAGGCTGTCGCCAAACGCGACGATCGGCCCTTCGCGTTCGGCCCGGGGCACCTCTGTGCCGCAGGCGGTGAGCAGCACGCCCGCGCAGAGCGCGAGGCGGACGGCCCGTCGCCGGTTCACTTCACCCAGGCCGACGGCATGCCGTAGGGCTGGTCGACCGACACGGCCTCGATGGCCACGATGCGGCCGTCCACGATCTTGTAGACCTCGAACAGCTCGCGCGACATGGCATGCACCGCTTCGGTCTCCACTTCACGTCCGTCGGCGAGGCGGTAGCGACGATCGGCAAGGTTGAAGTCGGCCACCGCCGCGACGGCCACCAGACCGCGCTCCTCGTCCACCGCCAGCACCCGATGCGCGCGCAGGCGATCGAGCGGCTGGTAAAGACCCAGCGCGAGCTGTGCCTCGCAGCCCTGGGCGAATTCGCCAGGGGATTTCACCAGGCCGATCGAACCCACCGCGCCACGCGTCACTTCCAGTCCGTTCTCCTTGCGGGTGCACGACGCATCGAAGCGGGCGGGCAGCTTGCCGCCCTGCGATTCCATGCTGCGGGCGTAGTTGTCCACTGCACGCACCAGCTGCGCGCGCGAAGTGCGCTGGCCGGAAGCCACTGCGCTGGTGAACTGCGGATCGATCGCGAACTGTTTGGCGTCGCCCCATGGCCCGGGGTTGCGCTCGCGCGCCACGATGACTTCGGCCTCGCTGACGCGCGCGCCGAGCACCTTCAGGCGAACCCCCGCCCAGGCCGGCGCGTCGTGGTCGTAGATGAGCCCGTACCAGGCCACGGTGCCGTTGCGCGCATCGGGGATGACCAGCGCGGTGTCGGACTTGTTGCGGATCGAGCCCCAGATGCCCTCGCCCACCTGGATGCCGACCCCGTTCTCGGTGAACTTCACATTGCGGGCCCAGGGCACGTCGGCCGGCCGCTGCGCCGCCAGCGCGGTCATGAAGCGCTCGGCCACGCCGCGCAGGCAGGTGGCGTCGCAGCGCTCGCGCGCGATGGCCGGATCTTCCGGCTGCGCCGGCGGGGGCGGCGCATGGTGATAGAACGGGTTGTGCATCATGTGCGGCACGTAGGTGAACACCGCCTCGATGCGGTGGATCGCGCCATTGCGGATGCGGAAAGCCTCGATCAGCGAGATCGAGTTGGGCCACTTCAGTGCCGTGCGCATCTCGCGGCCGTCGGTGAGTTTGTAGCGGTCCCATTCGTTGGCGTGGTCGAAGAAGCCGGTGGCCACCACCACGCCGCGCTCCACGTCGATGATGGGATAGCGGCGCTCGCGGATGCGCTTGTTGATCCGGTAGATGCCGAGCTTGAACTGTTCTTCGCAGCCGGGCGAGATCGAGCTGGCGTTGCCGCTGGAGCCGCCACCGCTGCTCGCCGTGGTGAGGATGCCGTTCTCGAGCCGGCCGCAATCCGGATCGAACGGGGCGAACACCACCCCGTCGTTCACTTCGACGGTGTTGAAGTAGCTGTCGGCCACGGCGCGCAGCCGCGCGCGCGAGCGTCGCTGGTCCTCGGGCAGGATCTCGTTGAAGGTCGGATCGTGCTCGACCTTGGTCACATCGCCGAAGGGCAGCGGCAGGCCGGTGTTGCGGACCACCACCGTTTCGACATCGGCCAGCAGCCCGTCGCGCACGGCCAGGCGCAGCGCGAAGTAGACCGGCTTGCCGTTTTCCTCCGCGGTGCCGATCCACGCGGCATTGCCGGTCTCCACGTCCGCGGCGATCAGTCCGGTGGGCGCCACACCGGTGGCCGTGGCCCACAGGCCTTCCTTCCCGAGTGGCAGCTCGACGTTGTTCTCCGTGAACCGGACGTCCTTGTGCACCTTCAGCGTCGACGCATCGCGGCGCGCAAGCGCGGCCACGTAGTCGCGCGTCCACTGCGACAGGCAGGCGTGGTCACAGCTCACCGCCTGCCATGCCGTGCGTTCTCCCGGTGCGCGCGCCTGGGCGGTCAGCGCCGTGGCGGCCGCCAGGACCAGAATGCCGATCTTCTTCATGTCACCCCCGAACAGTTGTGGCGCGCGTTCAGCGCGGCATCGGAATCGCAATGGCGCGGAACTCGCCGGGATCCTGGCCCCGCAGCTGCGGACTGACCAGATAGTCGATCTTGCCCTCGATCGTGTAGATGGTGTCACCGACGAGCGTGGCGCCCGGGGTCGAGGACAGTCCGTCGCGGATCACCTCGATCTTCGCCTCATCGCCAGTGATGGTCACCAGCGTGATGCGCCCGCCGGGTCCCTCCGCCTGCACGAAGCGGTCCGGGCCCACTGGACGCAGGCCGTCGGGCCCCTCCATCTCGCGGCTGGCTTGCAGCTGCGTGAGCCGCGGGTTCGCGACATCGGCGGTGAGCTCCACACGCCAGAGGGTGTGACTGCGCACATTGTTGATGTACATCGTGCCGTCCGCAGCGAAGGCGATGCCGTCGATGCCCACCAGCGCCGGCGTCGCGGCGACCACTTCGAGCGCATCGGCGCCGTTCTTCAGGCGCAGGATGCGACCACCGGGCGTGTCGGTGGCATAGGCTGCGCCATCCGGGCCGATGGCGATGTCATTGCAGGTGCCGCCTGGCGCGGGGAATGGCCAGCGGCCGGCCAGCGCACCGCTGGCCAGATCGAAGGCGACGACTTCGGTGGGCTGTGCCGGCCCCTCACTGCGCACGAATGGATTGGCCACCGAACACACCCACAGGCGCCGCCCGGCATCATCCGCAAGCACGCCGAATATCGCGCGCAGCCCGTTCTGCGCCGACGGCGTGATGAATGGCGTCGCGACTGTGTCGCGCGGACCGGCGCGATAGACGATGCCGTTCATGCTGCCGATGAACACGGAACCGTCCGCAGACGATCCGATGCTTTCCGGATGCACGTTCGCGCCGTCGATGCGGATGTCGCCCCGCGATGCCTCTGGCGTGGTGCTGGATGGTCCGGCGCACCCACCGGCCAGCACGGCCGTCAGCGCTGTCGCTGCGGCAATCTGCAATGCCTTCAATACCTTCTCCTCACTGGAAACGCCCAGGCCCGCGAGGGCCAACCTTGACGCAAAGTGTGCCTCGACCTCAAGTCGGCTTTCCCGCCGCGGCCGTCCCCGCCCCGGTGCCGATCGTCTATCCTTGCCCCTCCAATCCATCGGGGAAGCGGCGCCTGCCGCCATCACATGTTGCGCATCACGAAGAGCATCGCCCTGTTGCTGGGCCTTGCCGCCATGGCGGCCTGTCGCGGAGTCCCGGACGGCGCCGGGGGCGCAGAGGTGGACGCGCAGCGTCTGCGGGACGCTGGCGCGGAAGCCGGGCAATGGCTGATGGACGGTCGCACCTATGACGCGCAGCGCTTCAGTCCGCTCACGCACATCAATGAGGACAATGTCGGCAAGCTGGGACTGGCCTGGTATGCGGACCTCGATACCTATCGCGGCGTCGAGGGCACGCCGTTGTTCGTCGATGGCGTGATCTACAACATCAGCGCCTGGAACATCACCACCGCCTATGACGCGCGCACCGGGCGCGAGCTGTGGACCTATGACCCGCAGGTACCGCGCGAATGGGGTCGCTATGCCTGCTGCGAACCGGTGGCGCGCGGCCTCGCGTTCTGGAAGGGCAAGGTGATCATCGCCACGCTCGACGGCCGCCTGCTCGGCCTCGATGCCCGCAAGGGCACGCCGGTGTGGGAGGTGCGCACCTTCGATGATTCGCAGCCCTGGTCCATCACCGGCGCGCCGCGCGTGTTTGATGGCCTGGTCGTGGTCGGCAACGGCGGCGCGGACCTTGGCGTGCGCGGCTTCGTCAGCGCATGGGATGCCGACACGGGCGAGTTCCGCTGGAAGTTCTGGCTGGTGCCGGGCGACCCGTCCAGGGGTCCCGATGGCGCGGCTTCCGACAGCGTGATGGAGATGGCGGCAAAGACGTGGACCGGCGAATGGTGGACGTTGGGCGGCGGCGGCACGGCGTGGGATTCCATTGCCTATGATCCGGAGCTGCGCATGGTGTACATCGGCACCGGCAACGGATCGCCGCTGGCGCACAAGCACCGCAGCCCGCAGGGCGGCGACAACCTGTTCCTGTGCTCGATCGTCGCGGTGGATGTGCAGACGGGTGAATACCGCTGGCATTACCAGGAAACGCCCGCCGAGGACTGGGACTACACGTGCACGCAGTCGATCGTGCAGGCGCAGCTGACCATCGACGGGCGCGAACGAAAGGTGCTGATGCATGCACCGAAGAACGGCTTCTTCTATGTGATCGACCGCGCCACCGGCGAGCTGATCTCGGCGAAGAACCATGTGCCGGTGACCTGGGCCAGCCACATCGATCTTGCGACCGGGCGACCGGTGGTGAACCCGGAAGCGCACTACGGCACCGATCCGGTGCTGGTCGCGCCCGGCCCCGGCGGCGCGCACAACTGGTTCCCGATGGCCTACAGCCCGGAGACAGGGCTGGCCTATTTCCCGCAGTACGAGCACTGGATGGTCTATGCGCTGGATCCCGGCTTCAAGCCGCAGCCTTATCGGTCGAATGCGGGATGGGGCGGCTATACCGGCGATGCACTGCAGAAGCGGATGCGCCTGATGCAGGAGGGCACCGCGCGCGAGAAGACGGCGCTGATCGCCTGGGATCCGGTCAAGCAGGAGATGCGCTGGAAGGTGCCGCTGCCGCGCCATGGCAACGGCGGTGTGCTCGCGACCGCGGGCAACCTCGTCTTCGAGGGCACCACGAAGCAGACGTTCGCGGCGTTCCGCGCCACGGATGGGGAGCTGCTGTGGGAGATGCCGGTGCAGTCGGCACCAGTGGCCGGGCCGATCTCCTATGAGCTCGACGGCGAGCAGTACGTCGCAGTGAATGCCGGCTGGGGTGGCGGCGCGGCGCAGATCGAACGGGGGGCCGGCACCGCGCAGCACCGCGCCGCGGCAAGGTTGCTGGTGTTCAAGCTCGGGGGCAACCGGCAGCTGCCGCCGCTGCCGCCGCCTGTGCCCACCCCCGAACCGCCGCCGCTGCGTGCCAGCGAGAGCACCATCCGCCAGGGTGCCGAAGTGTTCGCGCGCACCTGTGCGCAATGCCATGGCCAGCTGGCCGTGGGTGGCGTGAAGGACCTGCGTTTCATGGATCGTGCCGCGCATGCCGAGTTCAACGACATCGTGCTGAAGGGCACGCGCGTGCAGAAGGGCATGGCGAGTTTCGCCAGCCTGCTGAGCGAGGCGGAGGTCGAGGCGGTGCATGCGTACGTGATCTCGCGCGCGCACGAAGACTGGGGCACGCCACCGGGCGAGGCCGGAGCCGGTCCGCATTGAGGGCTTGCGGCCCGGCGCCGATGGCCGGGCCCGTGCATCGCCAAAGATTCCTTGCGCGTGTCGATTCCGGCCCGGCCTGGCCGTCGTGACAGGCGTCGGCTTCCGGCGCCCTCACATCCCGCAAGGAGCACGCCATGCCCAGAAAGATCTTCATCAACCTCCCGGTCAGCGACCTGTCACGGTCGAAGGCCTTCCATGTGGCGCTCGGCCATTCGATCAACCCGCAGTTCACGGATGACAACGCGGCCTGCGTCGTGGTGTCCGACTCGATCTATTTCATGCTGCTGACGCGGGATTTTTTCCGGACCTTCACGGACCTTGCGATCTGCGATACGCACCGGCAGGTGCAGACCCTCATCGCGCTCGATACGGAAAGTCGTGAAGCGGTCGACGCACTGATGGCCGCGGCGCTGGCCAATGGCGGCCGCGAATCGGGCAGTCCGCGCGACTACGGGTTCATGTACCAGCGCAGCTTCGCCGATCCCGATGGCCACATTTTCGAGGTCTTCCACATGGACGAGTCGCAGGTCCCAAAACACTGAGTCGTTTGAAGGACAGCACCTGCAAGCCAACGCGGCAGGTACCGATTGAGCGCTGCGCGAGGCGGCCGGATCATGCCCGCCGGCCAGGCCATTTCACGGCAGGGATGGCCTCGTCGGGAGGGTGTGCATGAGATTCCGCTGGTTCACCGTGCTGGGAACATCCCTGGCGTTCACTGCATGTGGCGGCGGCGAAGAAACCGTGCAGCCGGATTCGCAGGCCGGCGGCAGCGGCCAGCCAGCCACCCTGCTGGAACTCTCCGGAGTCTCGGGTTCGAAGGGCTCCCTGGCGCGCCACACTTTCGGAGTGCCTGCCGGAGCGCTGCGCCTCACGGTCGCGACGGAAGGCGGCAGCGGCAATGTGGACATCGCCGTGCTCGGTCCCGGCGCGCGGGACTGCGAGTCCGCCAGCGCAGGCAACACCGAACACTGTGATCTGACCGCGCCGGTGCAAGGAGGCTGGCAGGTCGGCCTGCTCGGCACCGACGATTACAGCGATGTCGCGCTGAAGGTCACGGTGACGGTGCCGGGCACGCCGCCGGCGGCCGGCCTGGATCCGCCGCCGGTGGCCAACCCGCCCGTGGCCACCCCGCCGCCGACGCCACCGGTGCCGGCGCCGGCCACACCGCCGGCCACGGAGCCTCCCGTCTCGACGCCGGCGCCGTCGAC
>CAZWDR010000030.1:0-26011 GCA_964632365.1 uncultured Steroidobacteraceae bacterium | reverse complement strand
GGTCGTACTTCTCGAGCTCATCGACGATGGCCTGCGCGTCGCGCACCGGATCGGCAGCAGGATCGGGCGGCGCGATGTCAATCAGGTGCAGCAGCACGCGCGTGCGCTGCAGGTGCTTCAGGAACCGGTGCCCGAGCCCCGCACCCTCCGCTGCGCCTTCGATCAGGCCCGGGATGTCGGCCATCACGAAACTGCGATGCTCACCCACATCGACCACGCCGAGGTTCGGATACAGCGTGGTGAATGGATAGTCCGCCACGCGCGGACGGGCCGCGGACACCGCACGGATCAGCGTGGACTTGCCGGCGTTCGGCAGGCCCAGCAGGCCCACGTCGGCGATCACCTTCATCTCGAAGCGCAACGTGCGCTTCTCGCCCGGCAGGCCGGGACCGAACTGCCGCGGCGCGCGGTTGGTGCTCGACTTGAAGCGCGTGTTGCCGAAACCGCCCTTGCCGCCCTGCGCGACCTTCAGCACCTGGCCAACGCTGGCGAGATCGCCGAGCTGCTCGCCGGTGTCCTCGTCGGTGACCGTGGTGCCCACCGGCACGTCGACGTAGAGATCCTCGCCGCCGCGCCCGGTGCAGTCGTTGCCCGAACCGCCCTCGCCGTTGCGCGCGCGATAGGTGCGCTGGATGCGGAAGTCCGCCAGCGTGTTGATGCCTTCCTTCGCGCGCAGCCACACGCTGCCGCCCATGCCGCCATCGCCGCCATCCGGGCCGCCGAAGGGGATGAACTTCTCGCGCCGGAAGCTGACACAACCGCGCCCGCCGTTTCCGGCCTGCACCTTGACGGTGGCTTCATCGACGAACTTCATGCGAGGACTCCAGAGACGCGAACCCCGGCGCGAGGCCGGGGTTGCGATCGATCAACAGACGCGACGGCGGCGTTTCAGTTCGCCGGGACCACGCTCACGTAGGTGCGGCGCTCGGGGCCCTTCTTGCTGAAGGCGACCTTGCCGTCGATCAGCGCGAACAGCGTGTGGTCGGTGCCGATGCCGACATTGGTGCCGGGGCGCATCGGCGTGCCACGCTGGCGCACCAGGATGTTGCCGGCCAGCACGGCTTCGCCGCCGAAGCGCTTCACGCCCAGGCGCTTGCTGTGGGATTCGCGGCCGTTGCGGGTGCTGCCGCCTGCTTTCTTGTGTGCCATTTCGAATTCGCTCCTTAAGCGATGGCCGTGATCTTCACCAGCGTGTATTGCTGGCGATGATTGCCACCGCGCTTGTAGTGCTTGCGGCGGCGGAACTTGACGATGACCTTCTTCTCGCCCTGGCCATGGCTCTCGACGGTCGCGCTGACCTTCGCGCCATCGACCAGGGGGCTGCCGATCTTGATGTCGCTGCCATCGGCGACCAGCAGGACGTTGTCGAACGACACGGTCGAGCCCGGCTCGGCGTCGAGCTTCTCGACCTTGAGCAGGCTGTCTTTTTCGACCCGGTACTGCTTGCCACCGGTGGCGATAACGGCGTACATCTGGAATTCGGCTCCGAACGGAAAGGCCGCGCATTCTAATGGCCGCGCTGGCCCCGGTCAAACCAGAACCTGCGGTCTTTTCCCCGGGCAAACAGCCACTTGCCCCGCCGGCCCCCTTTGCCGGCCTGCTACCATCGCCCCACTTTTTTGAACGGCCGGGAAGACTGGATGACGCTGGAGCAGATTCGGGGGCTGGTGGCCGCAGAAATGACCGCCGTGGACGGGGTCATCCGCACCCGTCTCGGCAGCACGGTGCCGCTGGTCAGCCAGGTGGCTGAACATATCGTGGCCGGCGGCGGCAAGCGGCTGCGGCCGCTGATGGTGCTGCTGGCGGCCCGCGCGACCGCGCCGCAGACCGCGCTGCCCGGCGAGCGCCACATCGAGGCGGCCGCCTTCATCGAGTTCATCCACACCGCCACGCTGCTGCACGATGACGTGGTCGACCACTCTGACATGCGCCGTGGCCGCCAGACCGCCAACGCGCTGTTCGGCAACGAGGCCAGCGTGCTGGTGGGCGACTTCGTCTATTCGCGCGCGTTCCAGATGATGGCGGCCATCGGCGTGCAGCAGGTGATGGCGATCATGGCCGATGCCACCAACGTGATCGCCGAGGGCGAGGTGCTGCAGCTGATGAACGCGCAGGACCCGGACACCACCGAGGAGCGCTACCTGGAGGTGATCCACCGCAAGACCGCGCGGCTGTTCGAGGCCGGCGCGCAGGTGGCGGCGGTGCTCGCCCAGGGCAGTCCCGCGCTCCAGGCGGCGCTCGCGGCCTATGGCCGCAGCCTCGGCACGGCCTTCCAGCTCATCGACGATGTGCTGGACTACCGCTCGGATCCGGCCACGCGCGGCAAGAACCTGGGTGAGGATCTGGCCGAGGGCAAGATGACGCTGCCGCTGATCCACACGCTGCGCCACGCCTCGGCCACGGACCGCGAGATGATCCGCACCGCCGTGGCCGCCGGCGGCGACGGCGCGCGCCGGCACACCGACCTGGTCCGCATCGCCAGCTGCATCGAGGCCAGTGGCGGCATCGACTACACGCAGCAGCGCGCGCTGCAGGAGTCCGCGGCCGCCGTTGCCGCGCTGGACGCCGTGCCGCCTTCGCCGTACCGGGATGCGCTGGCGGCGCTGGCCGAGGTGGCCGTCGGCCGCGACCGCTAGGATTTTTCGCGCCGCCACGTGCACGGGGCCGTGACAGGCCCATTGCCCGTCGCGTAAACTCCCGCGCCCACGCCGGCGGGGTGTAGCTCAGCCTGGTAGAGCACTACGTTCGGGACGTAGGTGTCGCAGGTTCAAATCCTGTCACCCCGACCATTCGCAGGCGTGCGGCACCGGCCCGTCAGGGCCCGCCTTCTCCCCCGACCACGCCATACACATGCCCGGTGGTGTAGCTGGACTCATCCGACGCCAGCAGCACATAGACGGCCGCGAGTTCCGCCGGCTGTCCGGGGCGGCCCATCGGCGAGAAGCTGCCGAACTGGCGCACGTCCTCCGGCTGCTTTGCACGCTCCACCACCTGCAGCGGTGTCCACACCGGTCCGGGCGCGACGGCATTGACCCGCACGCCCTTCGGCGCCAGCTGCTTCGCCAGTCCCTTCGTGAAGGCCACCATCGCAGCCTTCGACGCGGCGTAGTCGAGCAGGTCGCCCGACGGCTGATAGGCCTGCACCGAGGTGGTGTTGATCACCACGCTGCCCGGCGCCAGGTGCGGCAGCGCTGCGCGCGTGATCCAGAACATCGGGAACAGGTTGGTGCGGAAGGTGTCCTCGAGCTGCGCGCTTTCCAGCAGCGCCAGATCGGGCACCGAGTACTGGCGCGCCGCATTGTTCACGACGATGTCGAGGCCACCCAGCTCACGCACCGCATCGGCCACGAGCCGCACGCAGAAGGCCTCCTCGCGCAGATCGCCAGGCAGCAGGATGGCCTTGCGTCCCGCGTCGCGCACCAGCGCGGCCACTTCCTGCGCGTCGCTGTCCTCCTCCGGCAGATAGTTCAACGCGATGTCGGCGCCTTCGCGCGCATAGGCGATGACCGCTGCGCGGCCAATGCCGGAATCCGCACCGGTGACCAGCGCCCTGCGCCCGGCCAGCCGGCCGGATCCGCGATAGCTGTGCTCGCCATGGTCCGGACGCGGCGTCATCCGGCTGGCGAGTCCAGGGAATGGCTGCACCGGCGAATCAAATGGCGGGCCCGGATGGCGCCGCACCGGATCCATGGCAGCGGGCGGATCTTGCGTGCGAGGTGTGTCCACCACGGCAACCTAACCCTGGCCCGCGAGGCGTCTCCACAGTTCACGCCGTCTGGAGCGGTAGGAGCCGGACGACAGGGCTGCCATGCACGCCGCCTCGACGCATACTTCTGCCGGTGAGCATCAGTGATCCCTCCGGCGCGACGCGCCCTGACCCGCACCCGGCGGATCGTCGCCAGGCATTGCGCGAGACGCTGCTGGCCGCCGGCACCACGATGGCCGCCCTCGTCGTCGGCGTGGTCGGCATGTGGCTGACGCTGGCCAATACCATCCACACCGACTACCAGCGCTATCTGACCGGCCTCGCACAATCGGCTGCGCTGCTGGTCGACCCGGACCTGCACCGGCGTCTCGCCGTCGATCCCTCGCAGCATGAGGGACCGGCGTACCAGCAGGCGGTGGATCCGCTGCGCCGGCTGCGCGCCGCGCTGCCCGATGCGCGCTTCATCTACACGGTGGTGCGCGACGGCGATGCCGTGCGGTTCGTGCTCGATGCGGCGTTGCCCGGCGACGGCGACGGCGATGGCGTCGAGGACCAGGCCCGCCTGGGTGAGACCTATGCCGAGAGCGATCCATCGATGCAGCTGGCGTTCGGTGATGGGGAGTCCATCGGCATCGCCTCGACCACCGACCGGGCCTATCGCGACAAGTGGGGCCAGTTCATGACCGGCTGGGCGCCGCTGGTGGATGCCGCCGGCGAGCAGTTCGGTGCGATCGGCATCGATGTGGACGCCTCGCTCTACAACGCGCACCTGCGGCGCGCACGCTTCTGGGCGGTGCTCGGCGCCCTGCCCGCCGCGCTGCTGGTGCTGGCCGGCGGCCTGTGGTTCCTGCAGCTGCGCCGGCGCGGCCTGGCCGATGCGCGCGGTGCCGCAACCGCGGCGCGGGAGCTGGCGCTGGAACAACAGCGGCTGCGCAACGTGATCGACGGCACCCGGGTCGGCGTCTGGGAGGCGCGCTTCGAACCGGAAAGTGGCGCGGGCATCATCCACGTCGACGAACGCTGGGCCGGGATGCTCGGCCGCACCGCAGGTGAACTCAATCCCCTCACGCCCGAGCGCCTGCTGCCGATGCTGGTGCATCCGGAAGAGGCCGGCGCCGTGACGGCCGCCATCGATTCCGCGGTGGACAGGGAAGACCACCTGTTCGACATGGATGCGCGCATGCGGCATGCCGACGGGCGCTGGATCTGGGTGGAAGTGCGCGGCAAGGTCATCGAGCGCGACGCGAAGGGGCGCGCGCTGCGGATGGTCGGCACGCAGATGGATGTCAGCAGCCGCAAGGCCGCGGAGCGCTCGCTGCAGGAGCAGCAGGGCAGCTTCCGGTCGCTGTTCGAGCTGTCATCGGTGGGCATCTGCCTGACCGAGTTCCCGGCGGGCCGCATGCTGAAGGTCAACGACGCGCTGCTCGAGCTGCTGGGGTACCGGCGCGACGAACTGCTGAACCTGACCTACATCGACATCACGCCGGAGGAATTCCGCGAGACGGACCGCACGCAGATCCTCGGCTCGGCGCGCAACACGCGCTTCGGCCCCTACGTGAAGGAGATGCTGCGCAAGGACGGCCGGCGCCTGCGCGTGCTGATGTCCGGCACGCGCATCAAGGACGCGGACGACCGTGATGTGGTCTGGATCATCGTGCAGCAGCTGGCGCAGTGAGTGCGCGGGCGGCCGGCACAGCGGCGGTGGGCGGCGGGGTCCCGATCGATGCGGCCGCGGCGACCTGCGCGCCCCCGGTGACCGGCGCGCCACTGCCTACCATCGTGTGCACCTGCACCAGCGGCACCGCGCGGCGCACGTGGTATCCCTGCGCGTAGTCCACGCCGATCAGTGACAGCGCCTCGAGCACTTCGGCGCTCTCCACCCCTTCTGCGACTGTCCGCACGCCCATGATGCCGGCGATGCGCTGGATGGTCTCCACCATCGCGTGATCGATGGGATCGGTGGCCGCCTTGCGGATGAAGGCGCTGTCGATCTTCAGGTAGTCGATGGGCAGGTTGCGCAGGTACGAGAACGAGGACATGCCCGAGCCGAAATCGTCCAGTGCGATCGGGCAGCCGAGGCGCCGCAGGCGCATCATCAGCTCCGAGCAGGCCTCGAGGTTGTGCACCGCCGCGGTCTCGGTGAGCTCGATGCCGAGGTGGCTGCCCGCCAGCCCGCTCTCGCGCAGGCAATCGGCAATGTAGTCGGCCAGGCCCGGCTCGCTGGCCGAGGCGCCGGAGATGTTCACCATGCAGATGGGGACATCCAGCCCGCCCTCGCGCAAGGCCGCGAGCTCCCGGCACGCGCGCGCGATGACCCAGCGGTCGATCTTCGGCATCAGGCCATACCGTTCGGCCGCGGGAATGAAGGCCATCGGCGGCACGATTTCCCCGTCCGGCCCGATCATGCGCAGCAGCAGCTCGAAGTGGCGCGTCGGCGCGCGGGTGCGTCCGGCGGTGGCGTTGATCGGGCGGATCTCCTGCGCCACCAGTGCGAACTGGTCGCGGTCCAGCGCCACCTGCACGCGCTCGACCCAGTGCATCTCGCCCCAGCGCTGCTTCACCTGCCGGTCATCGGACAGGTACAGATGCAGCCGGTCACGGCCGTTGTCCTTGGCGAGGTAGCAGGCCTGGTCAGCCGCCGACAGCGCCTCGGTCACCGAGCGCATCTCCCGGCCCAGCGCCACGAGGCCGATGCTGGCGCTGACCGCGAACGTGCGGTCCTGCCAATGGAACCGCTGCGTGGCGATCTCCACGCGTAGCTGCTCGGCCAGCGGCAACGCCTGCGGGATCGAATGGCGCGGCAGCAGCAGGCCGAACTCGTCACCGCCCAGCCGTGCCAGCGTGCCGCCCTCGCCGACCCGCGCGCGCAGCCGCGCCGCCAGCTGTCGCAGCAGCTCATCGCCGGCCGCGTGGCCGCAGGTGTCGTTCACGACCTTGAACTGATCCAGGTCGAAATACACCAGCGCCGCGTCCTCGCCGCTGTGGGCGTGACGCAGCAGCGCATCGTTGAGCAGGCGCTCGAAACCCGCGCGGTTGACAAGGCCCGTGAGCGCGTCATGCAGGGTCTGGTGTTCCAGCCGCGCGGTGAGCTCGCGCAGCGCACGCGTCACGCCCGCCGCGCGCTGGTCCATCGCGCGGTACAGCGCAGTCCCGAGCATGACCAGCGCTGCGGCAAACAGCGGCAGCAGCACCAGCAGCAGGCTGGTGATGCGATGGGCCGTGAGGCCCATCATCCGCCCGAACTGCTGCACCAGCGGACGGATGCGCGCATGCACGCCCTCGGCGCGCTCGCGCAGCGCGCGCACGCGCGCCATGTCCGGTTCCCCGGCGAATTCCGCCTGCATCTGCGCACCGATCGCAGGCAGCTCCGCGGACAGCGTGCTGCCCATGGTCCACACATCCATCGCGCGCACCACCGGCGGGAAATGCTTCATCAGCCGGAACAGCCACATGACGCCGCTGGTGTCTTCGGGGGGAATCCCGCCGGCCCCGATCGCGGCGCGGATCAGCGTGCGATCCGGGTGCGCGTTGTTCAGCTCGTGGCGGGCGCGCTCCAGGTTCAGGGGCACCTGCATCTCGCGCTCGAAGCGCAGGTAGTGCGCAGGGTCGCCGGAATCGGCATAGCGGCGCAGCTCGTGCACGGCCTGGTGCTCGGCAACGGCCCACAGGGCCAGCCCATGCTCGGCCGCCCGCGTCCACGACACCACCAGCACGCTGGCAATGCTCATCGCCAGCATCAGCGCCATCATCAGCAGCAGCGGCCAGACGGCGCGCAGCGATCCGCGCTCGATGGCCGCGGCAGTGGTCTGCTGATCAGTGTGGGGCATACGGGACGTCTGGGCCTCGCGCGTGATCGCGCTGCGGCAATGGTGCCGTCACCCCTGCGGCTGCCGCGTGACCGCCGACACACTCGGCATACGGGGAAACCCCGAATTTTCAGGGCGTTGCTTCGTCTACAGACCCAGATCCATCTGCGCGGTGGCGCGCGGCGGGCGGAACTGCGACAGGTCGAGGGGCTGGTTCTCCGCGCCGGTGGCCAGGCCGTGCCGGCGCCGCGCGAGGCGAAACCGGTCGCGCAGCAGCTGCGCCCATGCGCCGGTGCCGCGCATGCGCTCGCCCCATTCGGAGGAATTGTCGCGGCCCCCGCGCGCCTGCTGCACCAGCGACATCACATGCTCCGCGCGCTCGGGCAGATGCACCTGCAGCCATTCGCGGAACAGCCCGGCAACTTCCAGCGGCAGGCGCAGCAGCACATAGCCCGCGCTGTCGGCGCCGGCCCGGGCGGCGTCTTCGACCAGCGCTTCGAGCTCATGGTCATTGACCGCCGGGATCACCGGCGCGATCAGCACGCCCACCGGCACGCCGCGCGCCGACAGCTCACGGATCACCTGCAGGCGCGCCGCATGCGCGGCGGCGCGCGGCTCCAGCCGTCGCTTCAGGTCATTGTCGCGCGTGGTCAGCGTCACGTAGACGCGCGTGAGGCGACGGCTCGCCATGGTGGCGAGCAGGTCTGCATCGCGCAGGATCAGCGACGCCTTGGTCAGCACGTATGCCGGATGGCCGTGCTCGAGCAGCACCTCGAGCAGCGACCGGGTGACGCCGAGCCTGCGTTCCAGCGGCTGGTAGGGGTCGGTGTTCGCCCCGAACATGATCGGCTGCGGCCGGTAGCTGCGCCGCCCCAGCTCCTGGCGCAGCAGATTGGCCGCGTCGGCCTTGTAGAACAGGCGGGTCTCGAAATCGACGCCGGGCGACAGCCCGAGGTAAGCGTGGCTCGGCCTTGCGAAGCAGTACGGGCAGCCGTGCTCGCATCCCCGGTAGGGATTGATCGAGCGGTCGAACGGGATGTCGGGAGAATCGTTGTAGGTGATCACCGAGCGCGCCGGCTCGGGCAGCACGGCGGTGGCGATGCTGTCGGGCAGCTCGTCGCGGAACCAGCCGTCATCGACCGCCTCGGCCTGCTCGCGGTCGAAGCGGCTCGGTGGATTGCTGAGGGCCCCGCGACCCTTGAGTGCAAACGGCGGCGCGCGAAGCGGCATGGCCGGACTGTACATCCATACAGTCCGGCAGCGCAACGCCTACGGTGCAGGCGTGCGCGGATCCTTCTCGCCCAGTTCCGGATAGAACAGTGCGCGGTTGGCCTGCGACTCGTTGAACACCTTGCGGTGCTTGAACAGCCACTTGCCGTCCACCCGCACCAGCACGTCCTCGTAATGGCCCATGTACAGCAGCTGCACATCCTTCTGCGGCGTGTTGTTGGTCAGCGCAAACCAGTAGGCGGTGGTGCGCGCCGTGTCGCCCTCCACATCGATGACATGGTTGATGATCTGGTGGCGCGTGCGGGGCCGGGACGTCGCGCCCTCGGGAATCTCCACGCGGCGCGCGCCGCCGAAGCCGGACATCGCCTTGCGGATCGCGGCTTTGCCATGCTCCACGCCATACACCCACTCGAGCACGCCGTCTTCGGCCCAGGTGGACATCACCGTCTCGATGTCACCGGCATCCACCGCCACCATGTACTTGTTCGACAGGTTCTCGATCTCGGCGCGATCATCGGCATAGCCGGCATGCGCCGCCGTGCCCGTCACCAGCAATGCGGCCAGCAGGGCCCATCCGGCCCGTTTTGCATTCCTCTTCATTGCAGCTCCTCATGGATCCACGCGGCTACGGCCCGCACGTCCGCCTCGTCCAGCAGCCCCGGGTAGAGCTTCGGCATCGGCGGCTTCGGGTCCTTGATCGAGGCGATGGTGGCGGCGAGGTCCTGGCGCGCGGCGATGCCCGCCAGCCGCCGGTCCGCGATCATGTTGCCGTCCGGCCCGTGGCAGGACTGGCAGACCTGGCCGTACAGTCGCTGGCCATCGCCTGACGCGTCGGCCTGCGCCGCCGTCGCATCGAGGGCCACCGGGGGCGCATCGGGGTCCAGCCGCATCACCACGACACTGGGCATGCCCAGATCGCCAAAGGCGTTGCGCGAGATGTTGCCGGCCGCGAAGGCCACGTGCTGCCGCCCCGCCACCTCGTAGGTGACGACGCCGCCGGCCATCGCGCCGCCGGCGCGCGCCTGGTGCAGGACGCGGCCCGTGGCGCTGTCGAACACCAGGAAGTTGCCGGCGAGGTCGCCGGTGAAGGTGACGCCGCCGGCCGTCGGCGTGACGCCGGCCACGACGGGACGCTCGGTGCGGTATTTCCACCGCACCGCTCCGCTCACCGGATCCATCGCGGTGATCCAGCCCACCGGTTCACCCACGGGCTCGACGGTGCCGCCGAACTCCACCGCGCCGGGCACATAACGCTCCGGTGGCGCGAGCTTCACGTTGAAGCAGATGTCCACGGCACCGACGATGAGCTGCCCGTTCAGGCGGTCCAGGGCCGGACCGTTCCACTCCACGCCGCCGGCATAGCCGGGACACATGGTGCGACCCTCACGCGAGGGCTTGTCCGGAATCGGCTGCACCGTGGTCACCGGCGTGCGGAACACCGGCTGGCGGCTGTCCCGGTCGATGACGGTGACGTGACCGTCCTTGCCGGCCACGGCCATGAAATCGCGGGCGCCATCGGCGCGGTACAGCACCGGAGCCGCCACGAGGTCAAGGTCCATCCAGTCCGCCGGCGACACCTGGTACCACCACTTCAACGCGCCCGTGCGCGCGTCGAGCACCACGATGGAATTGGTGAACAGGTTGTCGCCCGGGCGGTAATCCTTGTCGATGTCGGGCCACGGGTTGCCCACCGGCACGAACAGCTCGCCAGTGGCAACGTCCAGCGACATCACACCCCACACCCCGCCGCCGCCGGTCTTCGCCGTGCCGGGACGCTCCCAGGTCTCCGCGCCGGTCTCCGCGCCCATCGGAATGGTATGGAAGCGCCACAGCTCGCGCCCGGTGGCCGCATCGAACGCCAGCACGCGCCCGCGCACGCCCTGCTCGCTGCCGCCGATGCCCATGAACACGGTTCCACCCCAGGCCAGTGGCGCCGCGGTGGTGGACTCACCCAGCTGCGGCACCGCGATGGCGTTCTTCCACAGCAGCCTGCCCGTGGCGGCGTCGAGCGCGATCAGCCGGCCGTCGCAGGTGCCGCGGAACACGCGCCCATCCTGCACCGCCACGCCGCGGCTGGAGCCGCCGCAGCGTTCTTCCTCGGGTCGGTAGCTGAAGCGCCAGCGCAGCGCGCATGTGGCGGCGTCCAGCGCGACCGTCTCGCGCGGCGTGGCGGTGTAGAGCACGTCGCCCTGCACGATGAGTCCGGCATGGAAGGAACTGGGTCCGTCGATCTGCACGCGGCAGACCTCGCCGAGCCGCGCCGCATTCGCCGCGGTGATCTGCTTCAGCGGGGAATAGCGCTGGCCATGCAGCCCGTTGTTGGTGCTGTGCCACTCGCCGCCGGGCGTCACCGGCGGGGGCGCTGGAGATGGCGATGGCGATGCCGGCGATGACGTTGGCGTTGGCGTTGGCGCCGTCGCGGCCGCAGCCGCAGGCACGCCCGCGGCGCCGAGCACGCCTGCTGCACAGAACGCCGCCAGGATCCGCTTCTGCATCGGCCGCTTCCCCCCCATTCTCCGTTGATCAGCCTGGCACCTTCGCGCCAGCGCGCCGCCCGCTACTCGAACATGCGCCATTCGGGCCGGTAGTTCATGCCCAGCTGCACGATGCGGTTGATCAGGCGGTCGTAGTCGATGCCGGCCAGTTCGCCCGACTCGGCGAAATCCTCGCCATAGGTGAGGTTCGGATTGGCATTGGCCTCGAGCACGAACACGCTGCCATCCTCGCGCATGCGCAGGTCCATGCGCGCGTAGCCGCTCATGTGCAGCGCCCGGTAGACCCGCTTGGCCACCTGCGTGATGCGCGCACCGGCACCCTCGGGCAGGTTCTTCGCAGGACCGGTGTGGATGCCGTGACGGCGCTGGTATTCAGGATCCCACTTGACCTTGCGCGTGGCGATGCCCGCCTGCACTTCGGCGAGGCTGCCGAAATCCATCTCCCAGATGGGGAAGGTCGTGAGCCGGTCGTTGCCGATCAGGCCCACGTACAGCTCGCGCCCTTCGATGTACTGCTCGGCCATCGCATCGCTCTGCGCCTGGGTGTGGATGAACTCCACGCGCTCGCGCAGCTTGTCGTGGTCGTGGACGATCGACGCCTGCGAGATGCCCAGCGAGGCGTCATCGGTCACCGACTTCACGAACAGCGGGAACGCCAGGCCGCGCGGCTCGCGATAGGCGCGTCCCCACGGGAACACATGGAACTTCGGGGTGGGGATGCGGTGGTACTGCAGGATCTGCTTGGTCAGCACCTTGTCGCGGCTGAGCATCATGCCGCGCGGGTTGCAACCGGTGTAGGGCTGGCGCATCAGCTCGAGGAACGTGACCACGTAGTGGTCATACGTGGCGATGCCGGAGAATTCCTCGAGCAGGTTGAAGGTGATGTCCGGCCGCCAGTCGCGGATCATCCGGCGCAGCTCGCCGATCTTGTCGCCGATGCCGAGCACCCGCACCTCGTGCCCCAGGTTCGACAGGGTGGAGAGCACGTTGTATTCGGTGCGGCAGGCCTCGATCTGGTCCTCGGAGAGCCCGTGCAGGTCGTCGGGCGGAATCAGCGCCTCGTTGACCAGCAGCAGGATGCGGTGCTTCTTCACAGTGAATAGGTCTCGCGATTGCGTTTCAGGATGCCCAGCGCCACGCGGCGCACCAGGCCGCCGAAATCGCGCTGCGCGCGGCGGCGGTCATGGCGCAGGTGCAGCTGCATGTTGTGCAGCCGTTGCACGAGCATTTCCATGGTGTGCTGGACGACATAGGGATGCAGGTGCGCGTCGCGCACCAGGCGGCGGCCGATGCGTGGGGCCACCGTGCGCAGGAAGCCGGCCGCCGCGGCGTGCCGGCCGTCGGCGTCGGCCTTGAACAGCCGCCGCAGTGCATCGTCATAGCGGGTGTCATCGAGGCGGTAGCTCTCGGTCTTGCGCTGGTAATGCTCGCCCAGCGTCACCGTGGACTTCGCGATGGGCTCGATCTCGCGGCGCGTGCGCACCACCGGACGGCCGCGCGCGATCTCGGCCATCAGCGCGTCGACGTATTCGAGCTTGCGCAGCGCCGGCCAGCCTTCATATTCGCGCCGCCAGCTCGAGCGCGGCTGCAGCCACACCGCGAAGGTCTCGGCGAAGTCCTCGGTGGGATGGCTCTGCGCATACCAGTGGCCGAGGTGCAGCACGTAGCGGCGGCTGGCCGGCCGGGGACGATAATCTTCCGGGTAGCGTTCGTGCGGGCTGCCGAAGACCTCGCGCCAGTCCCTGCGCTCGCGCAGGCGATAGGCGGTGTCGAGCGCATGGCCGGTCTCATGGCGCAGGATGCGCATCAGCCAGCGGCTGTTGCCCCCTTCCACCTGCTGCATGAACCGCCGCTCAAGCCGCATCAGACGCGGCTGCGCCAGGTAGAACGGGAAGGCGATGCCGGGCACGCCGTCGGGCGAGAACCACTCCTCGGCATACCAGTAGTGCGGGCGGAAACGGATGTCGCGGGCGCGCAGCTCGCGGTACAGCCGCTTCATGTGCTCGGCCACCATGCCGGTGCTGCGCGGCAGCTCAAGGTCGCGGAAGCGCAGTTTCAGCAGCGTCGCATCGTCCATGCGATCCAGCGTGCGCGCCCGATGTTTCATGCCGCCGTCCAGCTCCCGCGTCAGCGTATGCACGCGGCAGCTTGCGGCCTGCCGCGCGACCCTGCGGCACTATAAACCGAAACCCGGATCAGCCGGGCGACGGCACCGGCGGCCAGGTCGGACGGCGCTCGATCATCAGCTGCCGCATCGTCTTGGGCTTGCGTCCCGTGAACCGCTCGACCACATCAGTGACGCGGTCCAGGTAGCCTTCGCGGATCATCCGGCCAAAGGACACCATGCCATCGCTGCACCAGGGCACGGGGGACTTCGAGAAGTCGCCGGTGGCCTCGCGCGGCACGCCGAGTGAATCCCACATGGCATACATCTGCTCGTCGGTGAGATCGATGACTTCGAAGCGCGCGCCGCTGAGTTCCTTGATCAGCGCTGCCACCTGGCCGTAGTCCAGTGCTTCGGGCCCGGTGACGTCATAGCCGGTGTCCGGCTCGCCTTGGCCCTGCAGCAGCTTCGCGGCCACCGCCGCCACATCGTCACGCGACACGAATCCGACGCGACCCTTGCCGGCATTGCCGATCGAGCGCCCGGTGGAGATGGCGATGTGCGCCTGGTTCTCGGCCATCGCATCGGCATACTGGTTGTTGCGCATGAAGTTGAAGCGCATGCCGCTGTCCTTGATCAGCTGCTCGGTGAACTTGTGGTCGGTGAGCTCGAACGAACTCACATGCGGTTTCTCCGCATTGAGGAAGGACGTGTAGACGATATGGGCGATGCCCGCTTCCCTGGCCGCTTCGACGGCATTGCGGTGCTGGCGCTGGCGCTCGGGCCCGACCTCCATCGTGGAGACCATGAACAGGTGCTGTGCGCCGGCGAAGGCGCTGGCCAGCGCCGCACGGTCGTTGAAATCCGCCTGGTGCACCTGCACGCCGCGCGCCTGCCAGCGTCGCAGCGTCCCGGCATTGCGGCTCGTCACCCGCACCTGCTCCGCCGGCACGCCATCCTGCAGCAGCGCCTCGACCACCGCCGCGCCGATATATCCGCCCACTCCCGTCACTGCATACACGTCGTTGTTCTCCCTGTTCATGCTGCCGCGGTGGGCTGCAGCCACGCGTTCGCCCATCCAAGACCCTGCACGGTACCCGCTGCGGGGGTGTATTCACAGCCGATGTAGCCCTGGTATCCCAGCGCATCGATGGCCGGCAACAGCCGCTCGAACGCGATCTCGCCGGTGCCCGGCTCATGCCGGCCGGGATTGTCCGCCAGCTGCATGTGGCCGATGAAGGGCAGCAGCCGTTCGACCGAGCGCAGCAGGTCACCTTGCATGACCTGCACGTGGTAGATGTCGAACTGCAGCCGGATGCCCTGGCCCCCGGCGCGCCCGATGCATTCCAGCGCCAGCGCGGTGCTGTCGAGCAGATAGCCGGGCACGTCCACGCGGGTGTTGATCGGCTCGATCATCACTTCGGCGCCGATGTCGGCGAGGCGCGCGGCCGCCCGGGCAAGATTCCGCACATAAGTGTCGAGGTGGCGGGCGCGGTCCGCGCCGGCCGGCAGCAGGCCCGCCATCACGTGCACGCGGCGCACCCCCAGCGCGGTGGCATAAGCGGCGGCGCGCGAGATGGATTCTTCGAACTCCCGCTCGCGCCCCGGCAGCGAGGCGATGCCGCGTTCGCCGGCGGCGCCGGGCGGCGCGTTGATCAGCACGCATTGCAGGTCGCTGGCCGCGAGCTCCCCGGCGAGCTGCGCGGCCGGGAAGTCATAAGGGAACTGGCATTCCACGGCGCGGAAACCCGCCTTCGCGGCCGCGCGGAAGCGCTCTGGAAAGGGCAGCTCGGTGAACAGGGTCGAGACATTGGCGCTGAGCCGGATCATCCCGCCAAAATACTGCAATCCGGCACCGATGGTGGGCGCCTGAAAGCGGCATTCCGGTCACGGCCGCCGTAGAATCGGTGCATGTCGCACGAAGACCCGCACGCCACCGATGTCCTCGTCTACCTGAAGGGCCTGCAGGATGACCTGTGCCGCACCTTCGGCGACGCGCTCGGGGGCAGCTTCCTGCGCGATACCTGGGCGCGCCCCGCGGGCGGCGGCCTGCAGGGCGGCGGCGTCACGGCCGTGCAGGAACATGGCACGGTGATGGAGCGCGCCGGTGTGGCGCTGTCCGATGTGCGCGGCACGCAGCTGCCGCCGGCCGCCACGGCACGCAATCCGCATCTGGCCGGTCGCGCGTTCCACGCGATGGGCGTGTCGGTGGTGATGCATCCGCGCAATCCGCATGCGCCCACCGCGCACATGAACGTGCGCTACTTCAGTGCCGGCGATGTGTGGTGGTTTGGCGGTGGCTTCGATCTCACGCCGTACATCCCGTATGAGGAAGACATCGTGCACTGGCATCGCGCCGCGCGCGAGGCCTGCGAGGGCGTCTCGCCGGCACTGTATCCGGCGTTCCGGCAACACTGCGATGAATATTTCTACCTGAAGCACCGCGGCGAGGCGCGTGGCATCGGCGGCATCTTCTACGACGATGTCAACGAGCAGTCCACCGACACGCCGCTGACCTGGCAGCAGGGCTTCACGCTGATGCAGCGCGTGGGGCATGGTTTCCTGCATGCCTATCGCGACATCATCGACCGGCGGCGCGAACTGGCCACCACCGAGCGCGAGCGCGCCTTCCAGCTGTATCGCCGCGGCCGCTATGTGGAGTTCAACCTGGTGTTCGACCGCGGCACGTTGTTCGGCCTGCAGTCCGGCGGGCGCACCGAGGCCATCCTGGTGTCGATGCCGCCGCAGGTGAGCTGGTCCTACCGCTCGCCGGAGCCTGAGCTCGATGCGAAGCTGATGCCCTACCTCACCACGCTGCGCGGCAAGGACTGGCTGGCCTGAGCGGCCACGCGCACCGGCGCGCGCCTTCCCGCTAGCCGCGACCGACGTACGGCATCGCGGTCGCCATCACCGTCATGCTCAGCACATTGGCCGACAGCGGCAATCCGGCCATGTAGAGCACTGCCTCGGCCACGTGCTGCACATCGAAGGTAGGCTCGGGCCGGATGGAAAAATCCGCCTGCAGGGTGCCGCCGGACATGTTGATGCCGAGGTTGGTCTGCACATTGCCGATGTCGATCTGGCCACAGGCGATGTCATGGCGCCGGCCCTCGAGCGCCAGCGTCTTCGTCAGGCCGGTGATCGCGTGCTTCGAGGCCGTGTAGGCCACCATGTGCGGGCGGGGCGTGGTGGCCGCGATCGATCCGTTGTTGATGATGCGCCCGCCGCGCGGCGCCTGGCTCTTCATTGCGCGGAACGCGGCCTGCGCACACAGGAAGGCGCCGGTCAGGTTGGTGTCGATGACCTTTCGCCAGGCCTCCACCGGAAGATCCTCGAAGGGAACACCCGGCGCGGTGGTCCCGGCGTTGTTGAACAGCACGTCCAGGCGCCCGAAATGGGTCGTGACGCGCTGGACCATGCCGGCCACCGCGGCTTCATCGGTGACATCGGTGGGGACCACCAGCAGGTCGCCACCGGCGGCCGCCGCGGTCTCGCGCAGCAACGCCTCGCGGCGCGCGGCGATCGCCACCCGATAACCCGCCTTCGCCAGCGCGATGGCCACCGCGCGGCCGATGCCTGAACCTGCGCCCGTGACGAGGACGACTTTTCCGTGCATTGCGCGTGACTCCAGGACCGGACGAAGCAGTGAAGCCTACCGCAATGGGTCCGGCACCGGCACGGCGGGAACATCCGTGGCGCGGCCGGTCGCGCCGACGGGCGCAGGGTGCGATTCCATCAGGTGCTGCATGCCGAGGTCATTCACGTCATTGCAGCCAGTGAGCGCCAGGCTCACCTGCAGTTCACGGCTGATGATCTGCAATGCCATCGCGACGCCCGCCTCGCCCAGCGCGCCAAGGCCGTACAGCCAGGCGCGCCCCACCAGCGCCGCGCTGGCGCCCATCGCCCGCGCCTTGAGGATATCCATGCCGGATCGCACACCACTGTCGAGCATCACTTCGGCGCGCCCCTGCACCGCCTCGATGATCTGCGGCAGCACCGAGATCGTGGAGGGTGCGCCGTCGAGCTGCCGGCCGCCATGGTTCGACACCACCAGCGCGTCGGCGCCGAGCGCCACCGCCTGGCGCGCGTCCTGCGCATCCATGATGCCCTTGACGATCAGCTTGCCGCGCCACTGGGCGCGATAGCGCTCCAGGTCCCGCCAGGTCACCGAGGCATCGAACTGCGTCTGCACAAACTGCGCGAAGGAGACACCGCCGGCGCGCTTCACCGCCTCGGCCATGTTGCCGAACCCGCGCCGCGGCGTGCGGGCAAGGCTCCACAGCCAGCCGGGCTTGCCGGCGATATCCAGCGCGTTGCGCAAGGTGATGCGCGGCGGGACGCTGAGTCCGTTCTTCGGGTCACGGCGGCGCAAGGCGCCCACCGGAATGTCCACCGTCATCATCAGCGCGTGACAACCGGCGGCCGCGGCGCGGTCGACCAGTTCGGCGGTGTAGCCGCGGTCCTTCATCACATACAGCTGGAACCAGAACGGCGCCGTCGTCGCGGCGCGCACATCCTCGATCGAGCAGATCGAGACGGTGCTCAGGCAGAACGGGATGCCGAACGCCGCGGCGGCGCGGGCCGCCAGGATTTCCCCGTCGCCGCGGATGTAGCCGCCCATGCCCGCCGGTGCCAGCGCCAGCGGCATCGCGGCCGCATCGCCGAGGATCCGCGTCGCAAGGCTCTGGCGGGCCACGTCGATCAGCGCGCGCGGCCGCAGCCGGATCGCATCGAAATCCTCGCGGTTGCGCCGCAGCGTCACCTCGTCATAGCTGCCGCCATCGACATAGTCGAACAGCGCCCGCGGCACGCGGCGGCGCGCCAGCGCACGCAGGTCGGCGATGCTGGTCACGGCGGACATCAGTTCACCGGCAGTGTGAATTCGGGACCGCGCGCGGGGCCTTCGGGCCAGCGCTGCATCACGCTCTTGTAACGCGTGTAGAAGCGCAGGGATTCCTCGCCATAGGCATGGTGCTCACCGAACAGCGAGTTCTTCCAGCCACCGAAGGAGTGCCAGGCCATTGGCACCGGGATGGGCACGTTGATGCCCACCATGCCGACCTGCACGCCGCGCGCGAAGGCGCGCGCGCTGGCGCCATCGGCCGTGAAGCAGGCCGCGCCATTGCTGAGCGGGTGCGCGTTGATCAGTTCCACTGCGCGCGCCAGGTCGGGCACGCGCAGCACGCACAGCACCGGTCCGAAGATCTCCTCCAGATAGATGGCCTGGGATGGCGTGACCTCATCGAACACCGTCGGGCCGGTGAAGAAGCCCTGCTCGCAGCCGGCGATGCGGATGCCGCGTCCGTCCAGCCGCAGCGTTGCGCCCTCGGCCACGCCGCGTGCGATGTAACCCTCGACCCGCTGCCGGTGCGCGGCGGTGACCAGCGGACCCATCTGGCTGTCCGGGTGGTCGCCCGCGCCGATCTTCAGCGCGCGGGCGCGCGCGAGCAGGCGCGGCAGCACGCGCTCGGCCGCATCACCCACTGCCACCAGTACCGAGATCGCCATGCAGCGCTCGCCGGCCGAGCCGAAGGCCGCGCCCACCAGCGCATCGGCGACCAGGTCCGGATCGGCGTCCGGCATGGCCACCAGGTGGTTCTTCGCGCCGCCCAGCGCCTGCACGCGCTTGCCGCGCGCGGTGGCCCGTTCGTGCACCTGGCGCGCCACCGGCGTGGACCCGACGAACGAGATCGCGCGCACCGCGTCGTGGTCGATCAGCGCGTCGACGGCTTCGCGGTCGCCCTGCACCACGTTGAAGACGCCGTCCGGCACGCCGGCCTCGCGCAGCAGGTGCGCCAGCAGCAGGCTCGCCGACGGATCGCGCTCGGATGGCTTCAGCACGAAGGTGTTGCCGCAGATGAGCGCGGGCGGAAACATCCACATGGGCACCATCACCGGGAAATTGAACGGCGTGATGCCGGCCACCACGCCCAGCGGCTGGCGCAGGTTCCAGTTGTCGATGCCGCCGCCGATGTTGTCCGAGTGCAGGCCCGAAAGCAGGTGTGGTGCCCCGCACGCGAACTCGACCACCTCGATGCCACGGGTGACCTCGCCGTCCGCATCGGCGAGCACCTTGCCGTGTTCCCGCGTGATCGCCGCGGCCAGCGCGGCGCGATGCGCCTCGAGCAGCTCGCGGAAGCGGAACATCACGCGCGCGCGGCGCAGCGGCGAGGTGGCCGCCCAGGCTGGCCACGCTTCGGCCGCCGCGGCGACGGCGGCATCCACCGTCCGGCGGTCAGCCAGTGCGACGCGGGCAGTCACCTGCCCCGTGGCCGGGTTGAACACCTCGCCGTGGCGCGCGTCCCCGTCTGCGCCCACCGCGCGCCCGCCGATGTAATGCCCGATGACGGTCATGTCACCGGATGCGCCATGCGATAGCCGGGGTCCCCGAAGTCCACGACGCGGATGTCGGCCGCGCCGCGATACAGCAGCACCCGTCCGGCGTAGTCCTCGCGCAGCGCGAGCTCGATCGCGGCACGCGCGAAGTCCCCGGGCGAATCGATGCGGTCCGGGGCCAGGCAGTTCACCCGGATGCGCTGGTCCTGCAGGCAGCGCAGCGCGGCGGTGAGGCGCAGCACGCCGGCCTTTGCGGCCACCCACGCAGGCCGTGCACCCTCGCCCAGACACAGCGCCTCGCCGGCCGCGACGTTCACCACGGCCCCGCCCCGCTTGCGCAGGATGTCGATCGCGTGGCGCGTCACATGCATGGTGCCGAGCAGGTTGGTGTTCACGATGCGCGCCCAGTAATTCAGCGGGTCGCCGTCCAGCCAGGGGCCGGCGACGTTGAAGACATGGTCGAGCGCGCCGAACTCGCGAACGCAGCGCTCCAGCAGCGCGACCACCTGGTCCTCGTGCGCCACATCACAGCGGTGCGCCACCGCAGTCGCGCCAGTCTCACGGATGGCCGCGGCGACCTGCCCGGCGCGTGCGTAATCGATGTCGGCCACCATCACACTGGCGCCCATCTGCGCGCACAGGCGCGCGATCGCGGCGCCGGCGCCGGAGCCCCCACCGGTGACCAGCGCCACCCGTCGTTCCAACAGGCGCGCTTGGTCCGGGGTCTCTTCCATCCGGCAAGCCTAGGCAAGGGCGCGTGACAAGTCCACCGCGGCCCCATGCGACAATGGCCGCATGGACAACGTCACGGTGGATGCAGCGCGCTACGCGCGCCATCTGGCACTGCCGGAGATCGGCGTCGCCGGGCAGCAGAAGCTGGCTGCCGCGTCGGTGCTGATCATCGGCGCCGGCGGCCTCGGCTCGCCGTCCGGGCTGTACCTGGCCGCCGCCGGGGTCGGGCGCATCGGCCTGCTCGACGACGACCGCGTCGAGATCAGCAACCTGCAGCGCCAGGTCATCTTCGACACGTCAGACATCGGGCGTGGCAAGGCCGAAACCGCACGGGAACGCCTGCTGGCGCTGAACCCCGGCGTGCAGGTCACCGCCCATGCGGAGCGCCTGGTGGCCGGCAACGCCCGGCGGCTGTTCGCGCCGTACGATGTGATCATCGATGGCACGGATCGCCTGGCCACGCGATACCTGATCAACGACACCTGCGTGCTGCTCGGCAAGCCGCTGGTCAGTGCGGCCATCCATCGCTTCGAAGGCCAGGCGATGACCTACCTGCCCGGCCGCTCGCCCTGCTATCGCTGCCTGTATCCGGAAAGTCCCGAGGACCTGATCCCCAGCTGCGCCACCGCCGGCGTGCTCGGCGTGCTGCCCGGCGTGATGGGTTCGCTGCAGGCGACCGAGGCGATCAAGCTGCTGGTGGGCATTGGCAAGCCGCTGGCGGGTCGTCTGCTGATCTACGACGCGCTGACACTGGGCTTCGATGAATTCCGCTTCGCACGCCGCGCCGACTGCGCCGTGTGCGGCGATCACCCCACGCTCACCACCCTTGCGCACCATGAGGAAAAACCATTGACCCGCATCACCGAATGGACCCCGCAGCAGCTCGCCGAAGCACTCAAGCAAGGCGACGAGGACCGGTTGATGCTGGTGGACGTGCGTGAGCCTGCCGAGTGGGCCGCGGGCCGGCTGCCCGGTTCGGTGCACATGCCGCTGGGCACGCTGCCGCGGCGCCTGGACGAGATCCCGGAAGGCGTGACGCCGGTGTTCATCTGCGCGATCGGCGGGCGCAGCATGGCCGCCTGCCGCCTGTTCTCCGCTGCGCGCGATGCGGACGCGGTGAATCTCGCCGGCGGCGTCGTGCAATGGAGCCAGCTGTACGGCGCGCCGCCGAAGCCGGATGACGGGCATCACCACAATCACTGAGTCGCGTGCGCGATAGGATGCGCTGATGTCCCTCCCCGATGTCTCCGGCAAGGAAGCGCCACCCTCCCCCGCCAGGCAGGGCACCCGCCGGCTCGTGCGCACCCTGCTCACCGGCATGCTCGCGGCGCTGCCTCTGCTCGGCACGCTGTGGCTGCTGTCGTTCGTGTTCGCGTTCCTCACCGGCTGGATGGGTCCGGAAACCTCCGCCGGCCGGCTGCTCGGGCGCATCGGCGTCAGCGTCTCGGGGCAGGAATGGTCCGGATACCTGATCGGCCTGCTGATGGCCGCGACGTTCCTGTTCGGGCTGGGACTGCTGGTCGAACGGGGCCTGAACACCTGGCTGGTCTCGCTGATCGACAGCGTGGTCGGCCGCATCCCGGTGGTGCGCACGATCTACGAAACCATCGAGAAATTCGTGCAGATCTTCGCCCGCCGCGACAAGAGCGAGCTGCAGTCGATGCGCCCGGTGTGGTGCCACTTCGGCGGACCAGGCGGCGTGTCGGTGCTCGGGCTGCTGTCCTCACCCGAACCGATCCTGGTCAACGGCAAGCCGTGTTACGCGGTGATCGTGCCGACCGCGCCGGTGCCCATCGGCGGCGGGCTGCTGTTCATGCCCGTGGAATGGATCTCGCCCAGCGATGTGGGCATGGAAGCGGTCACCAGCATCTATGTCTCGATGGGCGTCACCGCGCCGCAGTTCCTGTCCTCCGCAAGACGCTGAGCCTCGCTGGCGCCTTCCACCACCGCGAACCCCAGCGCGGGCAGATGCAGGCCGCGTGCGGTGTGGTCGGTGGCGCAACCCACCACTGCCAGCGGCTGCATGCCCGGCTGCAGCCGGAACCAGCGCTCCTCGAGGCTGAAATTGACCACGAAGGTCAGGCAGCGCTGCGCATCGTGGCGTTCATACACGACCAGCGGCGCCAGCTGCGTGCCATGCACGCGCTCTGCACCGCAGCGGATCAGTGGCTCCTCGCGCCGCCACTGCAGCAGCGCCTTCAGGAATGACAGGCACGAGGCGGGATCTTCTTCCTGCCGCTCCACGGCACAGCGGAGGTGCTCCTCCACCACCGGCAGCCAGGGGCATCCGCCATCGGTGAAGCCACCATCGGGGAGTTCCGCACTCCATGGCATGGGCGTGCGCGCGCCGTCGCGCCCCTGGAAGTCGGGCCACAGGTTCTTGCCCCAGGGATCCTGGAGCTGCTCATAAGTGAGCGCCGGATGGGTCAGGCCGAGTTCCTCGCCCTGGTAGAGGATGCAGCCGCCCAGCATCGTCACCTGCAGGAACAGCAGCATCTTCGCGGCCTCGCGGGCGCAGCCGCGCTCCACCGCAAAGCCTGCGAGGTTGCTGACCGCGCGCATCGAGTCGTGGTTGGTGAACACGTTCATCAGCCAGCCGGTGCGCACGAATTCGCAGCGCAGCTTCAGCTTGCCGATCAGGGCCTCGATGTCGCCCGCCGCATTGATCAGGTCGAAGTCGTACACCGCGTGGAAGCGCCGGCCCTCGATCGTGTATTTCTCGGAGATGCGTGAGCTGTCGACGTCGGCCAGCTCGCCGATCAGCACCCGTTCCGGCGCGTAGGCCGAGACCGCCTCGCGCAGCCGTTCCATGATGGGCACGGACTCGGGCACGTCGCGGTCGAACAGATGCATCTGCCGGCCAAACGGGTTGTTCGGGCCGCCGCCGATCCACACGTGGGAACCTTCCGGCGGTGCGGGCGGGTTGTCGCGCAACGACGGATCGCATGCCAGGCACTGCACCGCATCGACGCGGAAACCGTCCACGCCCAGCTCCAGCCAGAACTTCAGGTCCTCGATGATCGCCTCGAGGGCATCCTGGTTCTGCAGGTTCAGGGCCGGCTGGCAGGCCAGGAAGGGATGGTAGTAATACTGCGAGCGGCGTGGATCCCAGGTCCATGCGGATCCGCCGAACGAGGACAGCCAGTTGTTGGGCGGTCCGCCATCGCGGGCCGCATCCGCCCAGACATACCAGTCCGCGCGCGGGTTGGTCCGGCTGGTCCGGCTCTGCCGGAACCACGGATGCTCGTCAGAGGTGTGTCCGGGCACGAAGTCGATCAGCACCTTCAGACCGCGGGCGTGCGCTGCTTCCAGCAGCTGCGCGAAGTCGTCGAGCGTGCCGTGGCACGGGTCCACATTGCGGAAATCGGTGATGTCGTAGCCGAAATCCTTCTGCGGTGACGGATAGAACGGGCTCAGCCAGATGCCGTCGATGCCCAGGCCTGCGAGGTAGTCCAGCTTTTCCGTGACGCCACGCAGGTCCCCGATCCCGCTGCCGGTGGTGTCGCGGAAGCTGCGGATGTACACCTCGTAGAACACGGCGCCGCGCCACCACTGCATGCGCGTGCAGGCCAGCGGCTGCGCACCGAGCATTGCCTCTGCGATCAGCGTCTCGCGGTCCCCGCTGATCATGCGTGCACCCCGAACCACGCACCATGGCCGGGCAGCCGCACGCGCCCTGCGACCTGCGTCGCGCCAAAGCCATGCCCCTCGCACGCCACACCGAGCTGTTCGCGCGGCAACTCGATGCTCGCCTCCCCTTCACTGAAGTTGAAGATGCAGGTGACGCGCTGGCCATCGAGCCTGCGGTCGAACGCCAGCACCGGATCGCTCGTCTCGATGAACTGCAGCGATCCGCGCAACAGCGCGGGCATCGTTCGCCGCCACGCAAAGAACTGCCGCAGGCGATTGAGCGTGGAGCCGGGCATGGTCTGCTGCACATCGACCGCGAGGGCCTGGTGAGCCGACGGCACCGGGAGCCAAGGCTCGGCGCTGCTGAATCCGCAATGCGGCGCGTCCGCCTGCCACGGCATCGGCGTGCGTGCGCCATCGCGTCCCTGGAATGCCGGGTAGAACTCGCGACCATAGGGGTCGATGAGCCGCTCGAACGGCACATCGGCGTTGGGCAGCCCCAGCTCGCTGCCCTGGAACAGGCACATGGCCCCGCGCAGGCAGGACAGTGCGGCCAGGTGCACCACGGTGCCGTCGGCCTTGCCCAGCCGCGTCGGCGAGCGGGCGAAGTCATGGTTGTCCAGTGCCCAGCAGGGCCAGCCGCTGTCCAGCGAGTGACCGAGTGCCTGTGCCGTCCGCGCCATGGTCGAGGCGTCGATGGTGTCGGCACCCAGGAACCAGTAGCCGTAGGCGAGTTGCAGGCGTCCGGGGCCCGTGTATTCGTGATGGAGCCGCTCACCTTCGCCTTCGTGCAGCTCACCGAGCAGCACGCGACCACCGAACTCGTCGCACAGCGCACGCAGTCGCTCGAGGAACGCGGGGTTCTCCGGCTGCGCGATGTCGCGCACGTGCAGCTGCATCGAATAAGGGTTGAACTGGAAATGCGATCCTTCCGGTGGCACCGGGTTGGGCGGGTTGTCGCGAAGGCTGCGGTCATGGAAGTAGAACGCACAGACATCCAGCCGGAAACCATCCACGCCCAGCTCGAGCCAGTAGCGGCAGACATCCAGCAGCGCCTGCTGGACCTGCGGATTGTGGAAGTTCAGGTCCGGCTGATCCCGCAGGAAATTGTGCAGGTAGTACTGCCGGCGGCGCGGCTCCCACTGCCACGAGGACCCCCCGAACACCGACAGCCAGTTGTTCGGAGGCATGCCGTCAGCGCGTGGGTCCGCCCACACGTACCAGTCGGCGCGCGCGTTGTCGCGCGAGGCGCGGCTCTCGATGAACCACGGGTGCTGCCGGGACGTGTGGCTGAGCACCTGGTCCATCAGCACGCGCAGGCCGCGGCGATGGGCTTCCTCCAGCAGCCGCTGGAAATCTTCGAGCGTTCCGAACAGCGGATCAACGGCCAGGTAGTCAGAAACGTCATAGCCGAAGTCAGCCATCGGCGAGGCGACGAAGGGCGAGATCCAGATCGCGTCCACGCCGAGCGCCTGGATGTAATCGAGGCGCTGCCGGATTCCCTCCAGATCACCAACGCCGTTGCCGGTGCTGTCGGCGAAGGATCGGGGATAGATGTGGTAGATGATGGCGCCCTGCCACCAGGCAGTGCCGGACGATCCTGCATCCGGCCTCACGTTGTCGGGTTCCCGCATCGGGCCTCCTGTCGTGGTCCAGGTGCCGACGCTATGACGGCAGAACAGCGTGTCATCGACACGCTGCCCAAAGCTACAGCGTCACTTCATGGCGGGACAATCGGGGTTTGTCCGACAGGGATGCCCGGCGACATCATGTGGCCGGACCAGGCGGCGCTCCACGCGGTGCGCGCGAGGCACACACGGGTGGTTCAGCGCGTCGCGCCGTGCCCCACGGATCGCTCTGCCGACACCAGCGTATTGTGCAGCAGCATCGTGATCGTCATCGGGCCCACACCGCCGGGAACCGGCGAGATCAGCGAAGCCTTGTGCCGCACACCCTCGAAGTCGACATCGCC
>CAZWDR010000029.1:0-26400 GCA_964632365.1 uncultured Steroidobacteraceae bacterium | reverse complement strand
GCGCTGATCGTCGGCGTCGCCACCGACCGTTCGATCGCCTGGGGCATCGCGCAGGCCATGCACGAGCAGGGCGCGGAACTGGCCTTCACCTACGGCCACGAGAAGCTCAAGGACCGCGTCGAGCCGCTGGCCGCATCGGTGGGCTCGAAGATCGTGCTGCCGATGGATGTCACGGTCGAAAGCCAGGTCGCGGACGTATTTGCCGCGCTCGGCAGTCAGTGGGGCACACTCGACGTGCTGGTGCATGCCGTGGCCTTCGCACCCCGCGAGGCCCTGGCCGGGGATTTCGTCTCGAGCACCTCGCGCGAGGCCTTCACGGTGGCACACGAGGTGTCCAGCTACAGCCTCACGGCGCTGACACGGGCCGCGGCGCCGCTGATGGCCGGGCGCGCGGGCGCCGTGCTGACCCTTTCCTACCTCGGGGCGGTGCGCTCGGTGCCGGCGTACAACGTGATGGGGCTGGCCAAGGCCAGCCTCGAGGCCAACGTGCGCTTCCTGGCCGCCGACCTCGGCCCGAAGGGCGTCCGGGTCAATGGCATCTCCGCCGGCCCCATCAAGACGCTCGCGGCGGCCGGCATCCCTGGCCTGCGCAAGATGCTCTCGCATGTGGCGCAGGCGTCGCCGATCCGCCGCAACGTGACCCAGGAGGATGTCGGCAAGGCCGCCGCCTTCCTGTGTTCGGACATGGCCAGTGGTGTGACCGGCGAGATCCTCTACGTGGACGGTGGATTCAGCACAGTGGGCATGAGCTTCCCCGGCGAAGCCGAGGGCTGAGCCGGCCGCCCGCTGCGGGGAAACGCGGCGGGTCTTCCTTCAACCAGCGATGGCGCCCGCCTGTCGGCGGGCGCTGCCATCCGGACGTCCTTACTGGAACGCCGCCGGGTTCTCGCGCACCTTGGCATCGCGCACCAGCGCGCTGATGTAGGCCTCGATGTCACGCCGCGTGTAGCGCTGCAGCTCGCGCTGCGTCCGCAGGCTCACCAGCTGCGGGATGTCCAGCTGGCCGCCGACGCGCGTGTCAGTGGCCTCGAACAGCGCGACGGTGCCGTCCTCGAGCCGCAGGGCCTCGCGCACCGGCGCGTCGGCCGATGGCCGGGGCGACTCGAACAATGCCTCGGCGAGCTCCACCGGCAGGTCCGGCGCATTGCGTGACACGTATCGCGGGCCTTCGGCCTTGCCCTTCAGCTGCGCGGCGACCTGGGACATGCTGCGTCCGCTCTCCAGCTGCGCCTTTGCCTGGGTGGCGGCCTCGAACGCGGCGGTCGCGCCGCGCTCGCGGATCAGCGCCTCCACGATCTCGCTGCGCACTTCCTCCAGCGGGCGGGTGCTGGCCGGGCGGTGCTCCTCCACCTGGAACACGGTGATGCGATCTTCCGACAGCTGCACCGGGCCGCCCACGCGCCGCTGCGCGACCAGCGCCTCGCTGAACACCTCGCGGTTCAGCAGCGCATCGGAGCCCAGCGGCAGTCCGCCGGCGCCCCGTTCGAAATTCTCGACCACGCCGCGGCGCATGTTGAACTCGCGCACCAGCGAATCGAGGCTGGCGCCGCCGGATTCCAGCTGCTCCTGCAGACGATCCTGCTCGCGGTTGAACGCCGCGATCGACTTCTCGTTGCGCAGCTGCTGGCCGATCTCGGCACGCATGTCATCGAAACTGCGGCCACTGGCCGGGCGCACGCCCTCCAGCTTGATGATGTGGTAGCCGAACTCGGTCTTGACCGGCTCGCTGACCTCCCCCGCACTCATCGAGAACAACTTGTCGCCGAAGGCCTGCACGTAGGTATCGCGCGTTGCCCAGCCCAGATCGCCGCCCTCGGCCGCCGAGGCGGTATCGGCCGAGTGCTCGCGGGCCAGTGCGGCGAAGTCCGCGCCGCCCTGGATCTGGCTGTAGAGGTCCTGCGCCAGCGCGGCGCGCTCGGCATCGCTCGCCGGATCACTGACGTCGATCAGGATGTGGCGGGCCTGGCGCGTCTCGGCCTGCACATACTGGTCCTTGTCGCGCTCATAGCGCTCGCGCACCTCGTCGTCCGTGACGACGACGGAGCTCGACACATCGGCCAGTGACAGCTCGGCGTAGGCCAGACGCACCGACTCGGGCACCGCGAACTCCTCCTGGTGCGACTGGTACCAGGCCTCGATGGCAGCCGGTTCGACCGGGGCATTGCCGGCATGCTCCTTCGGATCGACCAGCACGTAGCTCACCTGCCGCTCCTCATCCATCAGCGCCAGCAGGCGCCGGCTCTCGCTCGGGGTCAGGAAGTCGGACACGCCGATGACGCCGAGCAGCTTGTTGGTGAGCAGCCGCTGCTTCAGGTCGTTCAGGTAGGCCTGCTCGCTGATGCCGGCACTGGCCAGCCGCAGCTGGGCCTCGCGCACATTGAACTGGCCGTCGATCTGGAAGGATTCCTCCTCGCGGAAGGCCCGCGCGGCCTCGGCGTCGGAGACCTCCAGCCCGAGCTCGCGGGCATGCTGGGTGGTCACCAGCTCGCGCACGGTGAGGGCCAGCAGCTCGCGCTGCAGCGCCGTGCGCTGCTCATCGCTGAGCTCGCCGCCATAGGCCTCCATCAGCTGCGGCAGCTGCCGCTGCCACAATTCGTTGATCTCGGTGGCGGGCACTTCCTCGCCATTGACCTTCACGGCGTAGCCGCTCTGGCCGAAGGACAGGTCCACGACGGTGTAGGGCCCCCACGCCGCGAACACCAGGATCAGCGCGCCGATGATCAGGTACCAGCCCCAGCGATGCGCGCGACCGCTGCCGTCGCCCTGGCCCTTGAGCTTGTCGCCGATGTTCTGGAGCATGGTCTTCCCGCCGTTTTCGCGCGTGTAATGGATGGGGACCTTCGCGGGTCCCACAAAGGGGGGGAAGTCTACTGTCAGCGGCCGGGGTTCGCCATGGTGGGCGGTGCCGGCGCGGAACCGGATGCGGCCGGCGCGCCCGCAAGGGCAGCGGACCACGCGGCGTAGCCCGGGCTGGTCTGCGCGAGGATCTCCAGCGCCGCGCGCCGATCGGCATCCAGCTCGGCATCCCCGGAGGCCTCCCGCAGCGTCGCCGCGATCCGCCCATAGAGGTAATCCCGGGCAGCGACCGGCAGTGCGTCGAACTGCGCCGAATGGACCAGCGGACTGAGCGGATGCCGGTACAGGCGGCGACGCAGGTCAAGTTGCCGCAGCGACCGGCCCTGGCCATCGAAGGGGCCAGATGCCATGTAGGCGGCCTCGAAGCCGGCATTGCCGGCGATGCGTCCGAGCAGCCGCCGCTCGTCCTGGAAGGTCAGCGCCGCGGCCAGCGCATCCAGCGTGGGCTGCAGTACCGCCTGCGCGGGCCGATCGACTGCGCTCCAACGCGGCGCCGCCACGGCGGAGGGCAGCACGGATGCTTCATAGCGCAGGCGCGTGAGCAGGTTCTGCACCGAGGCCTGGTGCTCCAGCACCAGCAGCGCGACCACATCGCTCTTGTCGGTCAGATAGGGGCGCGTGTCGAGGTGGCTCGCGAGGCCGGGCAGGTTGCTGCGGTTGTGGATGCCCAGCAGCTCAGGCTCGGTCACTGCTTCGAGCGGGAGATTGCCCACGTGAAGCTGCGCACCGAGGCTGCCGGTCACGAACCATCCGCCCCACCGGTCTTCCAGCGCGGTCGCATGGGTCACCTCGGCGGGACCGATCCGCAGTGGCGGATTCACCTGACCTGCCACGGGCGAGGACAGCAACATCACCTTTGGGTGGCCGCCGGGACGCGTGGCGGCACTGTCATGGCACACCATGCACCGCAGCGCCTCGCGTTCGAACGCGGGCGGCGCGCCAATGACATTGCGCACCGCAAAGAAGACCGGGCCCCGCTGCGCATCGATCGTCAGCACTTCAAGGTCATCACTGCCCTGCACCCAGGCGACGTAGGTGTGGTCGTTGAAGTAGATGGCACGCGGCCGGGCCGCACTGATGAACCGTGATTGCAGGCTGGTGCGGGAGAACACCAGCACCTGCGAGGACGGACTGATGTCCAGCGCCTGCAGCAGCCCGTCGAGGTGGCCACGCACGGGATGCGGTGCGGGCAGCGTCGCGCCAGCCGCCAGCCGCTCGACCAGCCGCGCCACCGCATTGTCATTGGCGCGCGCGCCGTAGGCGATGGCGGGAAAGGAATGGTCCCAGCTCACCGGTGCTACGGACAGCTCGTCCGCCTGCAGTGGAAAGAGCGCGACCGCAATGACTGCGCTCGCCAGTAGCCGACGTGGGAGGAAGTGGTGCATTCGCATCAACTGGAGACGTCGCCGCGCGCCACTCCCCTACCACTGCGCTGCGTGCGCGATGTCGCGTTCCATCGTGCACCGCGCATGCCTTGCGATGGCGCAGGCCGTCATGCAGACGCTGCACTGCAGATGTGCGGCACGTTGCACCAGTCTCATCAGGCGGCGCATCCGCGATCGCATTGCCGGCACGAATTCCGCGCGGCAACGCTGCATCTGCATGCGGCGCGATGGCTGCGCCAATGCAGTGCCTGGTCTCTGGTGCGTTCGCCATTCCTGTGCATCCACGATGGCACGCCTTGTGCACTCAACATATCAACCGGATCGAGCAGGCGGGAAAGATGGAACCGATGGCATCGCTGCCAGCAGCAGAGAACACCGACGCACCACCATTGTCGGTATCGGGCCTTGCACATCGACACCACCAGCAGTTGCTGCGATTCCTGCGCACGCGCGTCAGCGGATCCGCGGTGGAGCCGGCGGACATCGCCCAGGAAGCCTACCTGCGCATGATGCAGTACGAAGGGTCGCAGCAGATCCGCGCGCCCTACCACCTGCTGCTGCGCGTGGCGATGAACGTCGTGCAGGACCTGCGCCGCGCCGCACGCGTGCGGCATGTCCTGCGCCACCGGTCCATCGAGGGACTGGAGATGGCCAGCGATGCGCCGGGGCCAGACCGCGCACTGGTGCACGCGGAGGACCTCGACCGCGTGCTCCGCGCCATCGAAATGCTGCCGCCGCGTTGCCGCGAGATCTTCCTGCTGCACCGGAGCGGCGAACTGTCGTATCCGCAGATCGCGGCGCGTTACGGCATTTCGGTGAAGACCGTGGAGAAGCACATGCGCAGCGCGCTGAAGCAGTTGCGTGGCGAAGATGTCGCGCCATGCGCTGGCATGCGGCAGCGGCGTACTTCATTTCATCCGCGTGCGTCTTCGCATGCAGATCCGGTTCGCATCACGGTAGGGGAAGCAACGTGATGCGCGTCATGTCAGCAGTACGGCAATCATCGTGTGGGAGAGCCATGAAACCTGAGCCTGTATCCGCCGCAGTGCGTGCATCGTTCCGACGTCCGCTTCTTCTTGCGCCGTGGGGCGCGGGCATCCTGTCCGCACTATCCATGCCGGCCGTCGCCGAAGTGCTGGATGACATCGAGGAGGTCGAACTGGCCGAGGTCGTCGTGTTCGGCCAGGGCGAGGCGCGCACCACCGCCACCATCTCGATGGACTCCATCGCCACCGAGATCCAGGGCATCTCGCCACTGGCGGTGCTGAAGGAACTGCCCGGCGTCAATGTGCAAACCTCGGATCCCTTTGGCCTGTATGAACTGAACAACCGGCTGCGCATCCGCGGCTTCGACATCAACCAGATCGGACTGAGCGTCGATGGCATGCCCTTCATGGGCAACAAGGACGAAGGCTCGGTGATCACGCGGCTGGTGCTGTCGGAGAACCTGAGCACGGTGCAGGTGTCGCCCGGGTCCGGCGACGTGACGCAGCCTGCGATGTCGGCGCTGGGCGGAGCCATCCGCTATCTGAGCGCGGATCCGGAACCGGAGTTCGGCGGTTCGATCGCGGGCACGATCGGCCGCTATGACATGAGCCGGGTGTTCGTGCGCGTCGACACCGGCGAGATCGCGGGCACCGGCATCCACGCCTATCTCTCAGGCGCGCGCGCGCAGGTGGGCCAGTTCGAGAATCGCCGCTACCCCAACCGCTCGGACCGCTTCGAATCGAAGCTGGTGCGCGAGTTCGGCCCGCACAGCATCGGCTATGCCTTCCGGTGGGCGTATGGCTCGGACCACGACACGCAGAACATCACCAACGAGTTCGACCCCAACTATGCCGCGGGCGGCCAGCTCAACAGCATGATCACCGGCGATCCGGGCGTGGACAATGTATGGATCGGATACTGGCGCAATGACTACAACACGCGCGTGCATTCGCTGAAGGGGTTCTTCCAGCTCACGCCCGATGCCTCGCTCGAGGTGACGCCCTACTACCATCACAACTTCTCGCGCATCTTCTGGGGGCTGCCGCCAGAGACCGGATGGAGCGGCTACAACAACGCCATCGCGGGAACCCCCGGCCGCACCGACGTCACGATGCCCAACGGCCTGCCGGTGCAGCGCGACGGCCGGCGCACCCTGGACCGTCACGGCGTGACCACGCACCTGAAGTGGGAAAGCGGTGCGAACACCGTCGAGGTGGGCGGCTGGCTGGAGCGGCACGACTACAGCCTCTATCAGCCGCTGAACAACACCGATCCGGTGACCGGGGAGATGATCCGTTTCCCGGTGATCATCATCGAGACTGACTATGCGGTGAAGACCGACATCGTCAGTGCCTACGTGAAGGACACGTTGCGCCTGCTGGACGACCGCATGGCGCTGCAGGTCGGCGTGAAGGGCCTGAGCACGAAACGCACGCTCACCGGCTATGCGAATCCGCAGGACTATTACGTCTCGGTGCGCCGTGACGAGACCAACCGTGGCAAGGACTGGTTCCAGCCGCAGGCCGGCCTGACGTTCGACTTGGTCGATGGGGTGCAGGCGTTCGCGAACTATGCGGAGAACTTCGGCAGCATTCCCTCCGCTGGCCTGGCGTCGGTGGTCTACAACCCCGACCTGCGGCCCGAATCCTCGCGCAATACCGACATCGGCGTGCGCCTGACGGGAGGCAGCTGGAGCGGCCTGGTCTCCGCGTTCCACGTCAAATACAAGGACCGGATCCTGTCGTTCTCGGGCGCGACACGCGGCGGACTGTCGGGCGCGACCTACCTGAATGCCAATGGTGTCGAGACGCAGGGTGCGGAACTGATGGGCGAATACCGCCCCGCGCCGGGCTGGCGGCTGTTCACTTCGCTGTCGTACGTGGACTCGCGTTTTGTCGACGACTATTACGAGTTCGACAGCAGCGGCAACCTCACGGTGCTGCGCGAGGTGGATGGCAACACCCTGCCGGACCAGCCCGAACTGATCGCGAGCGCCAGCGTCAACTGGAGCGGCATGAACTGGTCCTGGTCGGTGGACGCGCAGTACATGGACGAGCGTTTCACCAACGGCGCCAACACCAGCACGGTCGCGGACTACTCGCTGCTGAACGCCTCGGTGTCATACAAGGGCCTGCCCGGAGACCGCTTCGAGAATGCCCGGTTGCAGGTTGCGGCCTACAACCTGCTCGACAAGAAATACGTCTCGTCGGTCAGCCCCAACAGCACCACCGGCGCCGGCACGCGCAAGCGCGGTTATCCGCGGGCCGTCTACTTCAACGTCTCTTACGACTTCTAAGCGCTCCACGGCGGCGGGGTGTCCCCCGCCGCCTGCGGCCAATCGGATCGACACACGGGAGAAAGTCCAGATGGAATTGAATTGGCGTTCGGTATCTGCCGCGCTGGTCGCGGCCACGGGTCTCGCGGGGGTCGCCACGGCCGGCGACCCGCTGCCCAGCGAGACCCTCGTCGTCAGGCCGACCATCGAGTCGAAGGGGCCGCTGCTGCTCACCGGCGGCGAGCGCATCCTCGTCGCCGATGCCGGGGAGCTCAAATGGCAGGGAGTGGTCGGCCTTCCGGGCTGGCGCGGCCAGTTCCTGCTGAACAAGGGTGGCCAGGTGATCGTCACCAATAGCTGGTGGGAGCGCGGCAGCACCGGCAAGCGCACCGACGCGGTGGAGATGTGGGATCTGGCGACGCTGGAGAAGCTGCCATTCGAGATCGAGGTGCCGCCCCGCCTCGCGCTGCGCGGCAACGACAGCACGATGCTGGGGCTGTCCAGCGACGAGAAGTTCCTGCTGCTGCAGAACGCGACGCCGGCCACCTCGGTCAGCGTGGTCGACCTGCAGGCGAAGAAGTTCGCCGCCGAGATCCCGATGCCCGGCTGCTTCGGCATCTATCCGGCGATGACGGCGCCAGGCAAGTTCGTCGCGCTGTGCGGCGATGGCACAGCGGCCACAGTGCTGCTCGATGCCGGCGGCAAGAGCCGCGGCGTGGCGCGCAGCGAGGCCTTCTTCGACGCGGACGTCGACCCACTGTTCCCGAAGGCGGTGCGCAACGGCGACACGCTGTATTTCGCCTCGTTCAACGGCGTGGTGTACCAGGTGGACATCTCCGGCCCGACTGCGAAGCTCGCCAGCAAGTTCTCCCTGGTCGAGGGCGTACCCGGAGGCTGGAAGCCGGCCAGCGAGAACCTCGCCACGCTCGCGCCGGCCGCCGGCGTGATGTTCATCAGCATGTTCCCCGGCTCCGGCGACGGCGATCACCGCGTGAACGGCAAGCAGGTCTGGGCGGTGGATCTCGCCGCGCAGAAGGTGCTGTCGCGCTCCACGGTGAAGGCGACCAACGGCATCGCCTATGTGGACGGACCCGTGCCGATGCTTCTGTCGAACAATCCCGAGGACCGCGCGATTGACAAGTACATCGTGCAGCCCGCGGCCGGTCACGCGCTGTTCTTCGACCGCCAGTGGGTGGTGAACAGCGGCCCGAACCTGCTGGTGCGCTGATGCAAGTCGCGGCCACCTTCCTCGCAATCACCGGCGCCTGCTTCGTATCGCTGGTGTTCGTGCGCGCCATCCTGCACAAGCTGGCCGGTTACGGCCAGTTCGTCGGCATCGTGCGCGATTACCGGCTGCTGCCGGCAGGACTGGAGGTCTCCATCGCCCCGCTGCTGCTGGTGCTGGAGGCACTGGTGGTCGTGGGGCTGGTGCTGCCGGCCACGCGCGCCGCCGCGGCGCTGCTGGCAGGTGGCCTGCTGCTGGGCTATGCGGCGGCGATCGGCCTGAACCTCGCACGCGGTCGCACGTCGATCGATTGCGGCTGCGGCGGCGGCGGACAGGGCATCACGACGCTGCACCTGCTGCGCAACAGCGCCCTCGCGCTGTGCGCGCTGCCGGCGATGCTGTGGCCCGGCGCGGCGCTGCCCGGCAGCGGGTTCGTCGCGGTTGTCGCCTGCGTGATCGCACTGTGGCTCACCTTCCTGGCCTTCGACCAGCTGCTGGGCAACCACGCGCACGCGCGGGCCTCGGCCTTCTCCCGACTCTGAACCATCCAAGGAATCGAATCATGCAAATCCTTTCTGTTGTCGTCGGTGTGCTGTTCCTGGTCGTGGCGGCACTTGCCGTCGCGGTGTGGGCACTGTCCCGCCAGGTGGGCATCCTGTTCGAGCGCGTGGCCCCGCTGGGCGCGCTGGTCACCGATGCCGGACCGGCGGTGGGCGAAGCCGCGCCGAAGTTCACGCTGCCATCGTTGACCAGCGAAGCGCAGGTGAGCATCGGCGGGCCTGCGGCCGCCGCGACACTGCTGTTCTTCCTGTCGCCGAACTGCCCGGTGTGCAAGAAGCTGCTGCCCATCCTGCGCTCGCTGGCGGTGGCAGAAGGCGCAAGCCTGCGCCTGGTGTTCGCCAGCGATGGCGACGCGGTCGAACATCGCGCGTTCGCGTCGCAGCACCGGCTGCAGGACTTCGGTTATGTGCTGTCGACGCCGATGGGCCTGGCCTTCCGCGTCTCGCGCCTGCCCTTCGCGGTGCTGATCGGGGCCGACGGCGTCGTCAAGTCGAAGGGACTGGTCAATAACCGCGAGCAGCTTGAAAGCCTGCTCAACGCCCAGGACCTCGGCGTGCCCTCGATCCAGAAGTTCCTCGAGAAGCACGAGCCGGCCCATTCGCATCCCCACGCCTGAACCGCTGCCACGAAAAGAAGGAAGACCTTTCCATGTTGAAGCTGCTCGAGAAGCTGGAAATCGCGCTGGACCGATCCACCGAAAAGAAGGCGCGCACGCACGCCAGTGCCTATGGCCGCCGCACGTTCATCTCGAAACTGGGTACAGCGCTGGTCGGCGCCGGCGTGTTGCCGATGCTGCCCTTCGACCGGTTCGGGGAGGCGCACGCGGCCTCGATGAAGAACCGGCAGGACGAGGACGAGAACGCCTGCGATTACTGGCGCTACTGCGGCCTGTCGGGCCGGCTGTGCTCCTGCTGCGGCGGCGGGCCGTCCACCTGCCCGCCTGGCTCGGAGCCCTCGAAGGTCGCCTGGATCGGCACCTGCGAGAACCCGACCGACCAGCGCCATTACCTGGTCAGCTACAACGACTGTTGCGGCAAGGTGGGTTGCGACCAGTGCCAGTGCCAGAACCATGAGCGGGACAAGCCCGGCTACCGCATGGGACTCAACAGCGGCATCAGCTGGTGCATGGCCAACACCGGTACGGCCGTCCACTGCACCGTGGCGGTGATCGTCGGCACCGCGGCATCGGCGTGATGCGCAGGGCGCGCGCCAGCTTCGCGTGGCTGTCCTGCGGTCCGGTGCTGCTGTCCGGGCTGCTGGTGGCTGGCGCGCTGCCCGCCGGCGTGACCAAGGTCACGCCGCGCGAGCAGTACATCCTGTTCTGCGCCGGCTGCCATGGTTTTGACGGCGAGGGTGGTGGCGGCGATGGCGGCATGGCGCCGGTGCCGCCACTGAACCGCGACATGGGTGTGTTCCTGCACGACCGCATGGGCCGCGCCTATCTGGTGAATGTCGGCGGTGTGGCCACCGCCGGCATGGACGATGCGGAAACGGCGAGCGTACTGAACTACATGCTGCTGGAGCTGGGCGAGCAGCGGCTACCCGCCGGGTTCGCGCCCTATACGCCGGAGGAAGTGGCCAGCCTGCGCGCGCGACCATTGGCGGATGCGGTGGCCGAGCGGCGGGCGATGCGCCAGCGCCTGAAAACCCGCGGCCACACGTTGCCACCGTACCAGTGGGAGGATGAATGACCCACGGGCTTCACCGGCGCGCCTTCCTGCGCGTGGCGGCCAGCGCCGCAGGCGCATTCACGCTGGAGTTCCTGCCCGGCGGGTCGGCATCGGCGGCCGAATTCGGCGGCGCGGTTGCCGGCCCCGCCGCCGCAGCGGATGAGTCGCTCAATGCCTATGTGCGCATCGGGCCGGATGGCACCATCGTGCTGTTTGCGAAGAACCCGGACTGCGGCCAGGGCATCAAGACCACCTTCGGCATGATCCTGGCGGAGGAGCTGGATGCGGACTGGTCACAGGTGCGCGTGGAGCAGGCGCCCGTGGCAGAGGTCTATGGACCGCAGGGCTCCGGCGGCTCCAATTCCACGCCGACCAACTGGGACCGCCTGCGCATCGCCGGCGCCACGGCGCGCGCCATGCTGGTGGCCGCTGCGGCGGCCCGCTGGCGGGTGCCGGCAGAAGAACTGGTGACTGCCTCCGGCCAGGTGCTGCATGGCTCATCGGGGCGGCGGCTCAGCTACGCCAGTCTCGCCGCCGATGCCGCGCGCCAGCCCGTGCCCGATCCCGCATCGCTGGTGCTGAAGAAGCGCGCGGACTTCGCACTGCTGGGAACACGCGTCGGCGGGGTGGACAACCTCGCCTTCGTCACCGGCCAGCCGGTGTTCGGCATCGACGTCGACCTGCCCGGCATGCTGCATGCGACGCTGGAACGCTGTCCGGCGCGGGGCGGCCGCCCCGTCAGCGCCAACCTCGAGGAGATCCGCGCGCTGCCGGGCGTTCGCGCCGCGTTCTTCGTGCGTGGCTGGCCCACCGCCGCGGCGATCCGCGACGCGAAGGAGCCGCCCGGCGTCGCCATCGTCGGCACTTCAACCTGGGCCGTGCTCAGCGCGCGCCGCAAGCTGCGCGTGGTCTGGGACGAGACGGATGCCGCGAAGGAAAGCTGGAGCACGTTGCGCCAGACCGCGGAGGAACTCGCCCGCACCGGACAGCGCGGCCCGGTGACCCTCACCGAGGCCGGTGATGTCGATGCGCTGCAGGCCCGGCGCATCAGCGCCTTCTATGCCTATGCAATGGCGGCCCATGCGCCGCTGGAGCCGCAGAATGCGACCGCGTGGTGGAAGGACGGCCAGATCGAACTGTGGGCACCGACGCAGAACGCGACCGCAGCCATTGCTGCGGTCAGCGGCTCGCTGGGCATCGCGCCCTCGCAGGTGACGCTGCATGTGACGCGCATCGGCGGCGGCTTCGGCCGTCGGCTGGTGAACGACTATGTCTGCGAGGCGGCCGTGATCTCGCGCGAGGTCAGCGCACCGGTGAAGCTGCTGTGGACGCGCGAAGACGACATGCGCCACGACTATTACCGCGCTGGCGGGTTCCATGCGCTTGACGCGTGGCTGGACACCGATGGCCGCCTGGTGGGCTGGCAGAACCATTTCATCAGCATGACCCTCGACGGCACCGCGCCGGTGGCCGGCGGCGCACTGCGGCCGGCTGAATTCCCGACACCGCATGTGCGCCATCACCGCGTCACGCAGACGCTGCTGCCGGTTGGCACCGCGTTCGGGCCATGGCGTGCGCCCGGCTCACATTCCTGGGCCTTCGTGATGCAGGGCTTCCTGCACGAGCTCGCGGTGGCGGCGGGCCGGGACCATCTGGAGTTCCTGACCGAGGTGTTGCGCGGCGCGCCGCCTGCCGCAGGCCCGATTCCGGACAATGAGCTGGATCCGGTCCGCGCCATCGCAGTGCTCGAAGAAGTCGCGCGCCGGGCCGGCTGGGGTAAACCGCAGCCCAGCGGTCAGGCCCTGGGGCTCGCCTTCCATTTCTCGCATCGCGGCCATTTCGCCGAGATCGCGCGCGTCAGCCTCGGAGCGGGCAAGCGCGTGCAGGTGCATGAGGTGACGGCCGTGGGCGACATCGGACCGGTGCTCAACCGCAGTGGCGCGGAGGCGCAGGTGCAGAGCTGCATCGTCGATGCGCTGTCGGCCATGATGGGACAGCGCATCGACATCGAGAACGGCCGCGTGCAGCAGGGCAACTTCGACCAGTATCCGCTGCTGCGCATGCCCGCCGCGCCCCCGCGCATCAACGCATTCTTCATCGAGAGCGACCGAACCCCAGTGGGCTGCGGCGAACCGCCGCTGCCGCCGCTGGCCCCCGCGGTGTGCAATGCGCTGTTCACGCTCACGGGGGAACGCATCCGCGAGCTGCCGCTGAGCAACCTCGGCTATTCGGCCTGAGGCTGTTCATCCGCATATTGAAAAAACCAGTCATTGCCATGCTTTTCCGCCCGTGCGGGAGGATGTTCCACCCCGCGGCGCCGGACAAATCGGATACTCTGCGCCCGCTTTCACGATTGCCAAACAAGCATGTCGGCGGCAGGTATTCCCACCCGCGCCGGGACGGATTCTCGAACTATGAAAATGCTGGTCACAGGTGCCACAGGCTTCAATGGAGGCCATCTTGCGCGGCTGCTTCAACGGCAGGGGCATCAGGTCCGGGCGTTGGTGAGGCCTGGCAGCCAGTACGGCCAACTGGAAGCCGATGGCATGGAAATCTGCGTCGGGGAGCTGACGAATTCCAGTGATGTAAGCCGCGCCGCTGCAGGCTGTGACCAGGTGTATCACCTGGCCGCCGTCTTCCGCACGGCCGGGCATCCGGACAGCTATTACCGCGAAGTGAACGTCACGGCCGTGGAGCATGTGCTCGCCGCGGCCCGACATCATGGGTGCGAGCGCGTCGTCCACTGTTCGACCGTCGGCGTGCACGGCAACGTGCTCGCCCCGCCCGCCAACGAGGATTCCCCGTTCCGGCCCGCCGATATCTACCAGCGCACCAAGCTCGAGGGCGAGCAGCGCGCCCGGGATGCCATGCGCGCCGGCCAGCCGGTGGTGATTTTCCGCCCGGCAATGTGCTACGGGGAAGGCGATACGCGGCTGCTGAAGCTGTTCAGCAGCATCCAGCGGCGCGTGTTCCGGATCATCGGGGGAGGACAGAACCGCCTGCACCTGGTGCACGCGGACGATCTGGCGCGCGGCATCGCACTGTGCGGGCAACGGCCCGAAGCGCTCGGCAATGCGTTCATCCTCGCGGGGCCGGACGCCCCGAAACTGGCAGAGGTCGTGCAGCAGATCGGGCGGGTGCTGGACGTCAAGGTGTCCGGGCTGCGCATCCCCCTGGCGCCGGTGAACGCGCTGGCCGCGTTGTGCGAGATGGTCTGCATCCCGTTCGGCATCGATCCGCCACTGCACCGGCGACGCGTTTCGTTCTTCAAGCACCACCGCGAATTCGACTGCTCGAGGGCGCGCAACCTGCTGGGCTACGAACCCACCGTCTCGAGCGCCGAAGGCATCGCGCGGACCGCGGCCTGGTATATCGAACAGGGCATGCTGAAGCCGGTGGCCCCGCAAAGCGGAGTCGCGCAGGGCTGATCGGCCCCGCCTCTGCTCTTCGCGCAGCAGCGGGCCGGCACTGTGCACCGCGCGCTGTTGCATCCCGTACAGTGCCCCGCGGGCGGACTGCTCCGGTACACTCGCAGCCCCGATGAGCACGACTGCTGAAGCCGCGCAGAAGCCTGCGCTGGACATCCGATACGCCCAGGTGGGTCTGTTGCAGATGAAGCTGCGCACCATCGATCCGGGCGCCATCCTCGACGAGCTGACCGGCAAGCTGGCGAGCGCACCCCAGTTCTTCCAGCAGACGGCGATCTGCCTCGACCTGCGGGAACTGGAAACTGAACCCGGCGTCGCGCAGATGCGCGAGGTGGTCGAGGCGGTGCGTCGCGGCGGCATGCGCGTGATCGGTCTGACCGAGGGACCAGCCAGCGCCAGTCTGGCGCAGGCCATGGAACTGCCGGTGATCGCCGGGTTCCGGTCGCAGGGCGCAGCCACGCCGCGCCCCGCCGCTCCCTCCCCGCCTGCCGCCGCGCCGCCGGCCGCGGCCGCGTCCGCGCCTGCGCCGTCCCCGGCTCCGGTGGCAGCTGCTGCACCGGCGCCCCCGGCCCTGATCCACACCCAGCCGGTGCGCTCGGGCCAGCGCCTGTATGCGCGCGAGCGCGATCTGGTCATCACCGCCTCCGTCGGCGCGGGCGCCGAAGTGATGGCCGATGGCTGCGTGCACATCTATGGCGCGCTGCGCGGCCGTGCGATGGCCGGAGTGCGCGGCGACACAGGCGCGCGCGTGTTCGTGCACGAGTTCCGGCCCGAGCTGATCGCGGTGGCCGGCGTGTTCAGGATATTCGAGCAGATGCCGGCGGAACTGGCCGGGCATCCGGTGCAGGCCTTGCTGGTCGGCGAGGAACTGCGCCTCGCGCGCCTCGACGGCTGACCCTCCATCCCAACATCCAATGGAAGAAACCCACAAGTGACCGAAATCATCGTCGTGACTTCAGGCAAGGGCGGCGTCGGCAAGACGACCACCTCGGCCAGCCTGTCGAGCGGGCTGGCGCGCAAGGGCAAGAAGGTGGCCGTGATCGACTTCGACATCGGCCTGCGCAACCTCGACCTCATCATGGGCTGCGAACGACGGGTCGTTTATGACTTCGTCAACGTGATCCAGGGCGATTGCACGCTGAAGCAGGCGCTGATCAAGGACAAGCGGCAGGAGACCCTGTTCATCCTGGCCGCCTCGCAGACCCGCGACAAGGACGCGCTGACGCTCGAGGGCGTGCGCAAGGTGCTCGACGAGCTGATCGCCGAGGGTTTCGACTACATCATCTGCGACTCGCCTGCGGGCATCGAGAAGGGCGCGCACCTGGCGATGTATTACGCCGACCGCGCCGTGGTGGTGGTGAACCCGGAAGTCTCCTCGGTGCGCGATTCAGACCGCATCCTGGGCCTGCTGGCCAGCAAGACCGAGCGCGCCGAGAAGGGCGAAGGCGGCGTGAAGGAGCACCTGCTGCTGACGCGCTACAGCGCGCGGCGCGTCGCGGCCGGCGAGATGCTCAGCGTGACCGATGTGAAGGAGATCCTGGGGCTGGACGTGATCGGCGTCATCCCCGAGTCGGCCGACGTGCTGTCGGCATCGAATGCCGGCACCCCGGTCATCCTGAACGAAGGAACAGACGTGTCGCAGGCCTACATTGACGCCGTCGAGCGCCTGCTCGGCGCCGAGCTGCCGCTGCGCTTCATCGATGAACCGAAGAAAGGATTCTTCGCACGCGTGTTCGGAGGTTGAACATGAGACTGCTGGATCTTTTCAAACGCAATCCGCCCACCGCCAGCGTCGCCAAGGAACGCCTGCGCATCATCGTCGCGCAGGAGCGCAGCACCCGCCACGCGCCCGATTACCTGCCGCTGCTGCGCCGTGAGCTGCTCGAGGTGATCCGCAAGTACGTGAATGTCGAGCCGGACGCGGTGAAGGTGAATCTCGAGCGGGAGGAAGGCCAGGAGGTGCTCGAGCTGTCGGTGTCGCTGCCTGGCAAGGCCATCGGCTGAACTGCGGTCGGTGCGGAGGGCGGGCCGACTGCAGGCCGCGCGAGCCGCGTCCGCCGACGGCGATTACTCCACGGTGCGCGACGCCTGCGCCTCCGGCGCATCGCCGGTTCGCGCCGGAATGGTCCAGCGATGGACCACGGCGCCCCCTGCGCGCCGCGTGTCCTCCGGCTCCCAGTCCCCCATGTCCCACGCATGGCTGACTACCCGCGCACCGGGTGGCAGCTCGGCCAGCAGGCGCGGCCGCAGCCGCAGGTTCACCGCGGGCAGCAGGTACATCGTGACCACGTCCGCCTCGTGCAGCGGCGTGTCGAACAGGTCGCGCACCGCGAAGGTCACGCGGTCCTCCACCCCGGCGCGCCGCGCGTTCGCCTGCGCACGCCGGATCATCACCGGATCGATGTCGACGCCCAGCCCCCTGGCGCCGCGCTCGCGGGCCGCGGCGATCAGGATGCGGCCATCGCCAGTGCCGAGGTCGATCACATAGTCATCCGGGCCCACCTCGCCCATCTCCAGCATCAGGTCGATGGTCTCGGGCCGCGTCGTGACATAAGGCACGTCGAGCTGCGGCTCGCCGCCGAACAGCGTTGTCAGCGAGCAGCTCGCACGGGCTGGCGACGCGCAGCGCATGGCCATCGCGATCGCGCCGAGCACGACGAGGGCACCCAGTGCGGCGGCAATGCGGATAAGCAGGGATCTGGAAGCGGAACGCAACACACCGCGATTCTAGCGTGCCGCGCGACGCCTGCTCTTCGCGCGAACGCAAGACGCTCGCAAGGTGGCGACGCCTTCCTGCCGGGAAGTGCCCCGGCGCGCCTGCCACCGCGCTACAGGTGAAAGTGCCCGGCCGCCTCCGGCTGGTAAAGCACCTTCTCGATATGGATCGTCAGGTGGCCCTCCGCGCCGGGCCAGTCAATCACATCCCCTTCCCTGAAGCCGAGCACTGCAGTTCCCAATGGTGAGAGCACCGACACGCTCTGCGATGCACGGTCGGCGTGCTCCGGATAGACCAGCGCGACTTCAGCCACCTGGTCATTCAGGCGCAGCCGCGCTTTGGAGTTCATCGTCACCACATCCGCCGGCACCTGCTGCGGCGGCAGCACGATGGCACGCTCGACCTCGACTTCGAGCATCCTCAGCATCGGGTCCTCCGCCTCGCGACGTCCCTGTGCAGCGGTGATCAGTTGCTGCAGCCGTGCCTTGTCGATCCGGGTGATGCGGATGTCGGGCCGCGCCGCGGCGCCACTGCGTGACCGCGCGAAGTAGCAATCCCGGGTCAGCCTGAAGGTCAGCAGCGTTCCGCTTCCGGCCTGCTCCACGAACCCGCAGTTGCGGAACGCCCGCAGTGACCACAGGTTCGCAGGGTGAATCCTGGCAATCAGGCTTTCCGCCCGCAGTTCGATGAACGCCAGCCTCAGGCTCTGGTGAAGCGTGCTGGTGCCCAGTTTCCGGCCCCACTTGTCGCGGTCACCGATGACCATCACCATTTCATAGTCAGCGCCCTGGCGGACGAGACGCACGAAACCCACCGGGACCTTGCCCGCGTCATGGACCATGAAGAAACGCCCGCCCCGGTTGAACAGATGCGTCAGCGTCGGAAGATTCACCCGGCTGACGACCTGCGCGATGTCGCGGGACACGCTGCGCGAATCGGCCAGATAGCGCGTGACCTCTTCGTCCCTCAGCCAGTCCATCATCGCGAAGGCGTTGTCGCGCGTGATTTCCGGGCACAGCTCGATGGATGGCGATTCCATGCGCCGGCGCTGGGGCCTGGCATCGGCCCTGTCGATGTCGCGAGGCTGCATCACGACATCCGCACGTTCTTGAACTGCCACGGATCGGAATGGTCCAGATCCTCCGGATACAGGCGTCCCCGCCCGGACAACGGCGACCAGTCCGTATAGGCGCCGACGACGTTGCCCAGGTACGGCCTTGCGATCTCGAGGATGCGGCGGTGGTCCAGGTCATCGGGCTCGAGCAGGCCGCGGTCCGGATGCTCCATCGCGTAGATGACACCGGCCAGCGCCGACACGGCCACCTGCAGGCTGGTCGCATTGTTGCCCGGCGCCAGCGCCCGCGCTTCCCCGACGGTCAGCTGCGAGCCATACCAGTAGGCGTTGCGCGCGTGACCGGCGAGCAGCACCCCGAGCTCGTCCATGCCGGTCGTGATCTCCTCCATCATCACGCGGTGGCGCTGCTGTGGTTGCCAGTGTCGCCCGGCCAGTTCATGCACCGACAGCAGCGCGTTGTCCGATGGATGGTAGGCAAAGTGCGTGGTCGGCCGGTACACCACGCGGTCCTGCCGCCGCACCGTGTAGTAGTCGGCGATCGCGATCGATTCACAGTGCGTGATCAGGAATCCAAGGATCGGGCCGCTGGCCGGCGTCCACGTGCGAACCCGCGTGGCCGCACCTGGCTGCTTCAGGTAGATCGCGGCCTGGTTGCCGAAGTCATGCCCCACCCCGTCCTGCGGGAAGGTGCGCTCGTGTGTCCCCCACCCGAGTTCGGCCGGCTGGATGCTTTCCTCGATGAAGCCGTCCACCGACCAGGTGTTCACCATCTCGCCGGTCTCGCGCGGGCGGTCTGAAACCTGCGAGTCGCGCTCGGCGATGTGGATGACCTTGATGCCCAGCGCCTGCGCCAGCGCAGCCCAGCCGTCGCGCGTGGTGGGTTCGGGCTGGTCATCTGCCACGCCGAGGTCGCGCTTCAGATCAAGCAGCGCCTGCTTGACGAAGTGCGACACGAGCCCGGGGTTCGCGCCATGGGTGATGATGGCGGTCGGATGGGCCGCGGTCTGTCCGGTGCGCAGACCCAGCGCACCCTCGCGCGTGGCATAGGTGGTGCGCTGCCCCAGCGGCAGGTCCGGATCGGTGTAACCGCCAGGCCAGGGCTCGATGCTGGTGTCGAGGTACAGCGCGCCGCGCTCCCGGCAATGGCGGATCAGCGCGATGCTCGAGACGCCCATCGACAGGTTCAGCAGGAAGTCGCCGCGACCCAGATATCGGTCGAGCACACGCCCGAAGTTCTCGCGCCCCAGCGGCTCGACGACGAAACGCACGCCATGCATTTCAGCCACCGCCCTGCCCTTCTCCTCTGCGGTCACGATGATGACGCGCTCTGGAGCGATGCCGATGTGCTTCAGGAGCATTGGCAGGACGCCCTGCCCGATGCAGCCGAAACCCACGATGACGAGACGGCCTGGAAAGTCGACGTAGACTGGATGGCTCATGGCGCGATAGGGCATTCCTCGGGGAGGCGGTGGATGGTTGGAGGGGCCAACCGCGAACCATGGGCGGTCGGGCGCGCCGCGTCAACCGGGGCCGGGTCCCCCGTCATTCCGCACTGAGATCGCGAAGGATCGCATGGACGAACTGCGCGGCCGGCGTCAGGGCGGGTGAGCGCCGGTGGACCAGGTACAACGAACGCATCAGCGGCGCATCTCCCAGCTGCCGCGCCCGCAGGGTGCCGGCTTCGAGATCCTCGCGCATCGCGCCCATGGTCATCGGCGCCACGGCGACGCCACGGCGCACGATCTCCATTGCGCTGTGCAGCGAATCGATCTCGACCACGATCCGGGGGGTCAGGTTCTTCGCGGCAAAGGCGCCGTCGATCAGGGTGCGGATGGCATTGGGCCGGCGAGGCATCGCCCACGGGAGACGCGCCAGATCGGCCAGCGTCGCGTGCCCGGGCAGGGCCATTGACGGGGCGTGCATGAGCACGATGGCCTCGGTGAGGATTTCCTCGCCGACCACGACACCCTCCGGCTTCGTCGCCGAGATGGACAACTCGATCTTGCCGTTGACCAGCAGCTCGTGGAGCACCAGGCTGCCCTCCTCGCGGATCTGCAGGTGCATCTCCGGATGCTGGGTGCACACCTTCTCGATCAGTGGCAGGCCGATCCGCGGCAGCATGGTTGGCGGAATGCCGACGATCACCGTGCCGGACAGCGGTTGCACTTCGCGATGCACCGCCTCGTGGAGGTCATCGAACTGCCGCAGGATCGACTGCGCGCGCGCATACAGCACCCTTCCGGCGGAGGTCGGCGTCACGCCCGACACCGAGCGGTCGAGCAGTTTGACCTTGAGCTCGTTCTCGAGGATGGCCAGCTGCTGGCTGAGCGCAGGCTGCGCGACGCCGCTCAGCGCCGCCGCGCGCGTTATGCTGCCGCTGTCGACGATCTGCACGAAATAGCGGAGCCTGCGACTGTCCATGGGGGAGAATCATAAGTGTCGATGAACATGGCCGCGACCATTCGCAAGTCGAAAGTGCGGCTGCTGATCCCGCTGCTTGCGCTGCTGTTCCTCAGCACCATCGATCGCGCCAACGTGAGCTTCGCCGCGCTGCAGATGAACGAGGCGCTGGGGCTGACCCCCGAGGCCTATGGCTTCGGTGTCAGCATCTTCTTCGTCGGCTACATCCTGGTCCAGTGGCCGAGCCTGTGGCTGCTGCAGCGGATCGGCATGCGCCGCTGGGTCTTCGCCTGTGCCGGCGTCTGGGGCCTGGCCGCGACCGGCCTTGCGTTCGTGCAATCGGCGAATGCCTTCTATGCACTGCGCCTGCTGCTCGGCATCGCCGAGGGCGGCTTCGCGCCGGGCGTCATGTATTACCTGGCGCAGTGGATTCCGGCGCGTCATCGCGCCGGCGCGATCTCGACGTTCATGCTGGCCGTCCCGGTGTCCGCCGTCGTCGGGGGTCCGTTGGCAGGCTGGCTGATGAGCATGGACAACCCTGTGCAGTGGCCCGGTTGGCGCTGGATGTTCTTCATCGAGGGCGCCCCCACCCTGCTGCTCGCAGTGGTGGCGCTGCGGACATTGCCGGACACGCCCCGACAGGCCCGCTGGCTCGCCCCGGAAGAACAGCGCTGGATCGAGGAAGAGATCGCACGCGAGAAGCAGGCAGCGCCGGTGCGCAAGGAAGGCAGCCCGGTTCTGCGCAACCGCCGCCTGTGGATCGCGAGCGTGTGCTGGTTCGGCCTGATGGCCGGCGCGAACGGCATGCTGTACTGGCTGCCGCAGATCATCCGGCATCTGTCCGCCGGCAGCACCGAGCTGCAGATCGGCTTCATCTCGGCCCTGCCGTGGGTCGCGGTGGCGCTCGGCATGCTCATCAATGCCTGGCACTCCGACCGTCAGCAGGAGCGCTACTGGCATGTTGGTCTGGCGGCACTGGCCTCCGCGGTGCTGATCGGCCTTGCGCCGGTGCTGGGCACGGGGGCGGCGGCCCTGGGCGTATTGCTGCTGGCGGGCTTCGCAATGGGTGCAGCCCAGAGCACGTTCTGGACGCTGCCGCCACTGTTCCTGAGCCCGGCGGGCCTTGCGGCAGGCTTCGCGCTGATCAACATGTGCGGCAACCTGGCGGGCCTTGTGATCCCGACCTTCATCGGCTGGGTGCGCGCACGCACGGGATCCTTCGACGGCCCGGTGTTTGCGATCGCCGCGCTGTCGGCCGTCTCGGCGCTCGCGGTCTGGTTGCTGCGGCCGCGGACACATCGGTCTGGCTTATAGCGGCCAGATCGATCCACTGTTACCCGTCGCACCGGGCTTGCCTACAATCAGCCGATGGTCGACGACTACGATCCAACGGCAGAAGAAAGCTTCGAGCACTCGCATGCGGTGTTCGCCGAACTGCGCGCCCGCTGTCCGGTGGCGCACAGCAGCGCCTTCGACGGCTTCTGGGCGGTGACCCGCTACCAGGACATCCTCGACATCCTGCTGCAGCCGGAGCTCTACATCACGTCCGTGCGCAACGTCGTGCCCGGATCCTCGACCACCGGCCGCCGGCCGCCGCTGCACCTGAACCCCCCCGACCACACGCCCTACCGCCGCGCGATCGATCGCGCGCTGGGCGGCACACGCGTCGCGTCCATCGAAGGGACCACCCGGCGCGCCGCCCGCTCGTTGATGCAGGCGCTGGTGGCCCGGGGCGAGGCAGACTTCGTCGAACACTTTTCCAGCCCGCTGCCCGCGGTCGTGTTCGGCGAATGGCTGGGCCTCACGGAGGCGCAGACCCAGGTGCTGTGGCGCACGGCCAAGGCCTACGTGAAGGCGTGGGAGTCGTTCGACAAGAGCAGCGTCGCCGTCGCAGCCGCACAGCTGGCCGAGATGGCCGCGGAAGTCATCGCGGAGCGACGCCAGCAGCCGCGCGACCCGGCGATCGACCCGACGAGCTCACTGCTCGCGGCGCGCGACAACGACGGTAACCCGTTCCCGGAGCACCTGCTGGCCGGCTGCGTGCGGCAGGTGCTGGTGGTCGGTCTGGTCGCGCCGCCGATCCTGCTGGGCAGCATTGCCGTCCACCTGTCGCGCGATGTGCAGCTCCAGGAGCAGCTGCGCGGCGACCTGTCGCTGGTGCCCGATGCGGTCGAGGAGTTCCTGCGGCTCTATACGCCCTACCGCGGATTCGCACGCTCGGCCCGCGAGGAAGTGGTGCTGCATGGCCGTCGCATCCAGCCGGGCGAGCCGATCGCGCTGGTCTACGCCTCGGCGAACCGTGACGAGACCGTGTTTCCGGAGCCGGATGAGTTCCGCTTGCGCCGCCCCAACATCCGCCAGCACCTGGCGTTCGGCCGCGGACCCCACATGTGCGCGGGCATCGCACTGGCCCGCCAGGAACTGCGGATCGCGCTGGAAGAACTGCTGCTGCAGACCGCGCACTTCGAAGTGTGCGGCGACCTGCAGATGAGCGGCATGCCCGAGCTGGGGCCGATCAGCGTGCCGCTGCGCATGCGCGCCGCGGCGCACTGACGCCTGCTTCAGAAGTCGAGCTTCGCGCGCAGGCCGAACTGGCGCGGCGCGCCATAGATGATGCCGCCGCTCGCCGAGCTCGCATCCTGCACCTGCGCCGCGATGTACCGCTTGTCGAGGACATTGGTGGCGAAGGCCTCGAGCCGCAACCTGTCCGAGGGCATGACCAGCACACGCAGGTCCGCGACACCGCGCGACGGGACCGTGGTGGTCGGATAGCTGAACGGCGTGGAGAGCTGCCTGTCTACATAGGAAAACTGCAGGCGCGGCGTCACGCTCCAGGAGCCGAACACCAGTTCATACTGGATGCCGGCCGTTGCGGTCAGCTCCGGCGCGAAGGGCACCTGTGATCCGGCCGGCACCAGGGCGTTGGTGTTGGTCTGGGAGTCCGTGAGCATCGCGTCCTCGGTGAATTCGCTCTTCAGCGCGCTCAATCCCAGGTTGAATCCGAGGTTCGCGAACTGGCCGGTCATCTCGAGTTCCGCGCCATAGATCTCGGCCGGCGCCGCGTTCAGGGTATTCGGCAGCAGTGCGGGGGGTGTTCCCACCGCGGTGAGCGAGGACAGCTGGATGCCATCGTACTCCGAGTAGAACAGCGCCCCGTTGACGCGCAGCCGGCCGTCCGCGACCGTCGACTTGATGCCGAGCTCGCCCATCCCGTTGGTCTCGGGCTGATAGTCCGGCAACCGCGGATCGAGGTTGATGCCCCCCGCCTTGTAGCCCTTGGAGGCCGTGGCATAGACCATCACATCGTCGGTCGCGAAGTACTTCAGGCCGACGCGGCCGGTCATCTCGTCGGACTTCAGTCGCGAAGTGCACGGGAAACACCCGGGCGGCGGCGGCCCGGGAATCATCAGCCGCGTGTACTCCTGCTCATCCTCGGAGTAACGCACGCCAAGGTCCAGCGCCCAGGCCGGCGCGAAGCGATAATCCACCTGTGCGAACACCGACTTAGAGGTGTTCGCAAGCTCGGTGACGATGCTGGAATTCGACTGCACGAAGTCCACGGTGTTGCGGTTGTCCCGCAGCACCGACACCGGGCTTTCTTCCTCCATGTAGAACGCGCCAACGACCCACTGCAGGGGGCCCTCGCCGCGCGACAGCAGGTTCACCTCGCTGACCCAGGTGCGCAGTTCCTGCGAGGTGTAACTCACCCGTCCAGGATACAGCGCGGTGTTCGCGCCGCTTGTCGGAAGCTCCGCCGGCACCGGCGGTGCGGTTGCCGTCCGGTCGCCATCGGCCTGGTCGGTGGTGATGGCGTCGAGCAGGCTCGTCTGCAGCCGCAGGCCGAGTCCCGGCGTCAGGTCGAAATTCGCTTCGAGCGAGCCGCGATCCCCCTTCTGGTTGAGAAACGAGATCGCGTCCTCCTCGATCGTGAACGGATCGGAACTCACCAGGTCGGCACGGTTCTTGATCGCGTTGTAATCCGTGTCGCGATCGAAATGCTCGTAGCGCAGATCGAAGCGCATCGAGTCGGTGGGCGCGTAGCGGAAGGCGGCGCGCGCGGCCATGTCACGGCCGCTGCCGGGATCACTCGGGCTGGGACCGATGTTCCGGGTGAAGCTGCCGCGATCATCGTACACGCCGGCAAGCCGCATCGCGAAGGTCTCCCCCACGGGGATGTTCACGGCACCGACCGTGCGATACCAGTCATCGCCGGCCACCGTCTGGTCGATGTATCCAGAGAACCCATCGACGCGCGGCGCCGGTGTGCGCACATAGATGGCGCCGCCGGTGGAGTTCTGGCCGGTGAGCGTGCCCTGGGGGCCGCGCAGCACCTCGATCGAATCGATATCGAAGAACGACTGGGCGATGAATTGTTCGTGCGGGATGAACATGCCATCGACGTAATAGGCGACACCGGGATTCGACGTGGGGGCCGACTGGCCGATGCCGACGCCGCGGATGTTGATGAAGGTCGAGCGGTTGTAGGTATTGATGGCAACGCTCGGCGCCACGTTCTGCAGATCCAGCACGCTGTCGACGCCCTGGGCGGCGAGTGCTTCGGCGGTCAGCACGGTGGCGGAAGCAGGCACGTCCTGCAGGTTGACCTCGCGGCGTTCGGCGGTGACCACCACTTCCTGCAGTTCCTGCGAACCGCCGGCGGCACTCGGCTGCGCGGCGATGGCAGAACCTGCCGCGACCCCGCCAGCGACAACGAACACGATGCGGACGGGAGAATTCCAGCGGACCCTGTTTTTCATTTTTATGCTCCTTGCGACCCCCAGCAGTGACAGCAGTCTAGTGAGTCACCCTCGTGCGTGGGGAACACCAAAACTGTCTGGCGGCATAAGCCCGACCAGATGGGAGGCCCCGGTGGCCTCCCGGGGGATCGGGTATTTCAGTTGTGGCAATGAACGACGGGCCGGGCGGGCCGGATCCGGCGGCGGCTCTTGAGGAACCAGCAAGCGATTGATTTGCCATGGGTCCGGTTCCCCCGCGGGTGCGGGGCGCGGTGCGAAGCATCATCGTGACCAGGAAGACCAGCGGCGCAGCCGGGTCTTGAACGTTGCTCCGGGCGAAGGACGAAGCCGATCGGAAATTTCCGCTGAAATGGCGGACTCCAGGACGACCTTCCAGATGAAGGGGTGCATCAGCTCCTTCCCCTTGCCGAAGTAGTGGTCCGGACCTACACGGAACAATGCATTCCAGCCGCTTTGTACCAAGGCATCGGTAATTGGCCCTGCGTCGTCATAGATCTCGACCTGCATGAAGCCGTCCGTCGCACCCAGGAGGGACCGTGCGCCATTGATGACGTCCACCTCGTGTCCTTCCACATCAAGTTTGATACCGACCGGCCCTGCGACGTCCTCCAGCGAGTCGATCGTCGTGGCCCCGACCGTGCGCAGGTGTTTATAAACCGCCGGATCATGGATGGAGGTCTCGACGACTCCATTGTTGCCGCCCATTGGGCTGGCCACCCCGAACGTGAGCTGCCTTGCAGAAGAGCTCACTGCCACCGGGTGAATCGTCACCCGCTGGCCGACCCCATTTGCGTCGATCGAGGCGGCGAGCATCGTCAAGGCCACCTCGTCGATCTCAAAGGCATGAACCCGATCCACCGAAGCGGCCAGGGTCGAGAGCAGACTGTATTGACCGACATTCGCCCCGATATCCAGAACAGTCCTGGCGCGCGTTCGCGCCAGCAACTCCAGAAAGACATACGGCTGCAGGCGCTCATAGGCCTCGGTGAGCTGTATCCGGCGACGCGTGGGAGAGGGCCACGCGAACTGGTCGAGAACGAATCTGCTCATGCGTTTACTCCGGGC
>CAZWDR010000028.1:0-27542 GCA_964632365.1 uncultured Steroidobacteraceae bacterium | reverse complement strand
GGGTCCCCGTCAATTCCTTTGAGTTTCAACCTTGCGGCCGTACTCCCCAGGCGGACAACTTAACGCGTTAGCTGCGACACTGAGAGGCAAACCCTCCCAACGTCTAGTTGTCATCGTTTATGGCGTGGACTACCAGGGTATCTAATCCTGTTTGCTCCCCACGCTTTCGTGCCTGATCGTCAGTTCTGGTCCAGGAAGTCGCTTTCGCCACTGATGTTCCTTCTGATATCTACGCATTTCACCGCTACACCAGAAATTCCACTTCCCTCTGCCGAACTCTAGCTGCCCAGTATCGAATGCAATTTCCAGGTTGAGCCCGGAGATTTCACACCCGACTTAAACAGCCGACTACGCACGCTTTACGCCCAGTAATTCCGATTAACGCTTGCACCCTCTGTATTACCGCGGCTGCTGGCACAGAGTTAGCCGGTGCTTATTCTGTCGGTAACGTCAAAACTTGCAGGTATTAACCGCAAGCCCTTCCTCCCAACTTAAAGTGCTTTACAATCCGAAGACCTTCTTCACACACGCGGCATGGCTGGATCAGGCTTTCGCCCATTGTCCAATATTCCCCACTGCTGCCTCCCGTAGGAGTCTGGGCCGTGTCTCAGTCCCAGTGTGGCTGGTCGTCCTCTCAGACCAGCTACGGATCGTCGCCTTGGTGGGCCATTACCCCACCAACTAGCTAATCCGACTTCGGCTCATCCAATGGCGCAAGGTCTTGCGATCCCCTGCTTTCACCCGTAGGTCGTATGCGGTATTAGCTTGAGTTTCCCCAAGTTATTCCCCACCACTGGGAAGATTCCGAAGCATTACTCACCCGTTCGCCGCTCGTCGCCAGGGTTGCCCCCGCGTTACCGCTCGACTTGCATGTGTTAAGCACGCCGCCAGCGTTCAATCTGAGCCAGGATCAAACTCTTCGACAATAGAAGTTTTGAGCTTCATATGAAAAGAGTGATCAAAACCCATTGCTGGACTTTTGGTCACTCGGTCAATGACACCAAAGTCTATGACACGAGTCCCCACACAAATTACTTGCCAAACTTTTAAAAAGCGCCGGAGCCGCTGGGGTTCCGGGTTTGCCACTTACCTTTCGGTCCGTGGCGAGGGGCGGCAAGTATAGCGGCGTTCCGCTTCTCGTCAACCCTTCTTTTCAGTCTTTTTCCTTCGTGCCTTTCGGCGCTTGTTACAGCGCGGTGAAAGGCCGTCTGGAGGGCGCGCAGTATAGTCATCGCAACAGGGCTGTCAACGCCCCTGTGCAGTGATTTTTCTGGCCCCGTTTTGCGGGCCTGGCGCGGCGCCGAAAGCAAGCCCTCGGCGTGTCCGGTTAGATGCGGCCTGAACCGCAAAGTTCAAGGGCGGTTTCCGCGTCGGGCAAGTCTGCAAACGCGCGCGGCAAGCCCGGAAACGCGGCACTGCGGCCCGCGGCAGCCGCTGGACCGTCTCCCGGGGGGATCCAGAGCGTGGCGCCCGCTGGGCCGGATTCAAGACGGCGCCATTCCTGAACGGAAGATGGCGGCCCGCGCGATGTGCGGCAAATGGCCGTCCGCATGATCGACGGGGGCCGCACCCCGCACGTTGCGGCGTGCGGCATGCGGCATGCCGCATGCGGCGCATCATTCCGGCGGAGACACCTGCACGCGCGCGAACCTGCGCGGGCCCAGCTGCAGCACGTATTCGGTGCCTGCGGCGAGGCGCGTCTCGCGGTCGGTGGTCTTGTGGCCATCGACCTTCACGGCGCCCTCCTGGATCTTGCGGTTCGCCTCGGAATTGCTGGCGGCAAGGCCGGCTTCCTTCAGGGCGGCCGCGAGGCGCAGCCCGCCGGCATCCTGACTGGACAGGAACTGCAGCGGCAGGTCCGTGGGCTGCTCCCTCTGCGTGAAGCGCGCGGTGAAATTGGCCTGCGCACGCTCCGCGGCCTCGCGGTCGTGAAAGCGCGCCACGATCTCGCGGGCCAGCTCGAACTTCACGTCGCGTGGGTTGCGGCCCTCATCGACGGCCCTTCGCAGCGCGGCGATCTCGCCGAGCGGCCGGAACGACAGCAGCTCGAAATAGCGCCACATCAGCGCATCGGAGATCGACATCAGCTTGCCGAACTGCGTGTCCGGGTCCTCGGCGATGCCCACGTAGTTGCCCAGCGACTTGGACATCTTGTTGACGCCGTCGAGGCCCTCTAGCAGCGGCATCGTGATGACTACCTGTGGCTCCTGGCCGTAGTGCTCCTGCAGCGCGCGCCCCACCAGCAGGTTGAACTTCTGGTCGGTGCCGCCGAGCTCGACATCGGCCTTCAGCGCCACCGAGTCATAGCCCTGCACCAGCGGATAGAGGAACTCATGCAGGGCGATGGGCTGGTTGGCGCGGAAGCGCTTGGTGAAGTCGTCGCGCTCGATCATGCGGGCGACAGTGTGTTTTGCCGCGATCTCGATCAGGCCGGCCGCCCCCATCTGGCTGAACCAGCGCGAGTTGAAATCGACCTTCGTGCGCGAGGCGTCGAGGATGCGGAAGACCTGCTTTTCATAGGTCCGCGCGTTGGCCTTGATCTCGTCGGGGGTGAGGCGCGGGCGCGTGGCGTTGCGGCCCGTAGGGTCACCGATCATCCCGGTGAAGTCGCCGATCAGGAACACCACCTGATGCCCGAACTGCTGGAACTGGCGCATCTTGTTCAGAAGCACCGTGTGTCCGAGGTGGAGGTCGGGGGCGGTGGGATCGAAGCCGGCCTTGATGGTCAGCGGCCGGTCCTGGCCGAGCTTGCGGACCAGATCAGCGGTGGTGAGGACTTCCTGGGTGCCGCGGGCGATCTCGGCCAGTTGCGCGGCATGCTTGCCGGACAGCTCCGGCGGCGGGTTGGTTTCGCTCATCGGGGCCAGAGAATAGCGGATGGCCGCCACCGCGTGTCGCGCCTCGCAGTTTGCGAACGGACCGGGAATTGCCGGTTGCCTGACCTGCGCACGTCAGTTAGTTTTCCACGGCACAAATATTATGTAATCGACTGATCTGGTGGCCCTTTCATGAATTCCAGCCCGTACCGTCCGAAACCCCGCGGCAGGAAGTCGCTCCCCGGCCTGCAGATGGCCTGCTGCGCGGCGCTGGTTGGCGCCGGCATCTATGGCAGCGCGAAGCTGTTCAGCCCCGCGGATGACAGCGGCGTCGCGGTTGCCGCGCTCGAGGTGGCGGCCACTGCGACGACCATGGCGGCCACTGCGACCACCGCGGCGGCCTCCGCGCAGTCGGCGGCCGAAGCGGCGCTGGCGAGCCTTTCGGAGATCAAGGTCATCGTCCAGCGCAACGACACGCTGGATGCGATTTTCCGTCGCATGGACTTCTCGCTGGCTGATCTGGCGCACATCCGCGGTATCGAGACGGCGCGTTCCGCGCTCGACCGGCTCAACATCGGCGATGTGCTGACGTTGTCGACGCGCGACGGTGAACTGGTGGCGCTGCAGCGCCTGATCGGCGATGACCAGTTGCTGAAGGTGCAGCGCGACGAGGAGACCGGCTTCGTCGCCGTCGTCGAAGACGTGCCGCTGACGCGGCATGTGACCACCACCGGCGGGGTCATCCAGAGCTCGCTGTTCGCCGCCGGCGCGTCGGCCGGCGTGCAGGACCGCACGCTGTATCACCTGGCGGACATCTTCCGCTGGGACGTGGACTTCCATCGCGTGCAGGAAGGGGACGCCTTCACGCTGGTGTATGAGAAGGTCGAGCGCGACGGCGAGATCATCAAGGACGGCAACATCCTGGCGGCGGAATACGTCAACGAGGGCAAGACCTTCCGCGCGGTGCGCTATGAGTTCGCCGATGGCACGGTGGACTACTACACGCCCGAGGGCGTGAGCCTGCGCAAGGCGTTCCTGAAGTCGCCGGTGAAGTTCTCGCGCATCAGCTCGGTGTTCAATCCGAAGCGGCGGCATCCGGTGCTGAACACGATCCGCGCGCATCGCGGCGTGGACTATGCGGCGCCCAGCGGCACGCCGGTCTATGCGGCCGGTGCCGGGCGCGTGCAGTTCCGCGGCGTGAAGGGCGGCTTCGGCAACGTGGTCGAACTGGCGCACTCCGGCAAGATCGTCACGCGCTACGGACACCTGTCGCGCTTCGCGAAGAACCTGAAGAACGGCCAGCGCGTGGCGCAGGGCGAGCTGATCGGCTATGTGGGCAGCACCGGTCTTGCCACCGGCCCGCACCTGCACTTCGAATTCATCGAGGGCGGCGTGTATATCGATCCGCAGAAGGCCATCAAGCGTGGCGAGCCCGGTCCGCCGATCCCGGCCGACCAGCGCGCGACGTTCAATGCGCAGGTGGCGCCGCTGCTGGCGCGCCTGGACGCGGCGCCGGTCCCGACGGGCACCGCGCTGGCGTCGCGTTAGGCCAGATCGGTCAGGAATCCCCTCGGCACCGCCATGAACCTGTGCGCCGGGCTGGTCTCCGGCACCAGCATGGACGGGGTCGAAGCCGTGCTGCTGGAAACGGGCAGCGGCCGCTTGGCGATCCGCGGAGCGCTGCATGTCGATTACCCCGCCGATCTATCAATCCGCCTGCGCCGGGCCGTGGCCGCGCCGCAGGCCTGCGGCCTGGATGAGCTCGGTCACCTCGACGCCGCCGTAGGCGAGGTCTTCGCCGATGCCGCGCAGGGGCTGCTGCAGCATTGCGGGGTGCCGGCAAGTGCCCTGCGTGTGATCGGCAGCCATGGGCAGACCATCCTGCATCGACCCGGCTCGCCGCTGCGCTTCACGCTGCAGATCGGCGATCCCAACCGCATCGCCGAACGCACCGGCATCGACGTGGTGGCCGATTTCCGCCGTCGCGACATGGCGGCCGGTGGAGAGGGCGCGCCGCTGGTGCCGGCCTTCCACGCGGCGGCCTTCGCAGCGCCGGGCGAGGATCGCGCCGTCGTGAACATCGGCGGCATCTCCAACATCACCACGCTCGCGGCCGATGGCGCGGTGGGCGGCTTCGACACCGGGCCCGGCAATTGCCTGATGGACCTGTGGGCCGAGGAGCATCTGGGTGCACCCTTCGACCGGGATGGAGCGCTGGCCGCGCGCGGCCGTGTGCACGCGCCGCTGCTGCAGACGTGGCTGGCGGAGCCCTATCTGGCGCTGCCGGCGCCGAAGAGCACCGGGCGTGAGCTGTTCCACCGGGCATGGCTCGCGCCTTCATTGCAGCAGCACCCGGCCGCCACCGCCGACGTGATGGCGACCCTGTCCGAATACACCGCGCGCACGATCGCCGATGCCCTGCGGGCCATCGCCGGCTTCGCGCCCGGCGAACTGCTGGTGTGCGGCGGCGGCGCGCGCAATGCGGAACTGATGCGCCGGCTCGCCGCGCAGCTGCCCGGCGTGCGGGTCACGAGCACCGCCGCGCACGGCATCGCGCCGGAGCATGTGGAGGCGGCGCTGTTTGCCTGGCTCGCCGATCGCTACCTCGCAGGACTGGCGGGAAACATCACGGCCGTGACCGGGGCGTCCGGCCCGCGTGTGCTCGGCGGCCTGTACCGCGGTGCTGTCACGGGGCTGTCACCCCCATGAGCGAAGCTCGCGGGTCACGCATGGAAACGCTGATCAACCGCGAGCTGTCCCTGCTCGAATTCAACCAGCGGGTGCTCGCGCAGGCGGAGGATCCGTCGGTGCCGCTGCTGGAGCGGCTGCGCTTCCTGTGCATCTCGTCCAGCAACCTCGATGAGTTCTTCGAGATCCGGGTGGCGGGACTGAAGCAGCTGGAGGAACTGGATGGGGACGTGCCGGATCTGCTGGCGCAGATCCGCACGCGTGCGGCGCGGCTGGTCGAGGAGCAGTACCGCTGCCTGAACGAGCTGCTGCTGCCGCAGATGGCCGCGGCCGGTGTGCGCCTGCAGCCGCGGGACACCTGGAACGCGGAGGATCGCGCGCTGCTCGAGGCCCATTTCCACAATGAAGTGGAGCCGGTGCTGAGCCCGCTGGGCCTGGACCCGGCGCGGCCGTTTCCGCGCATCCAGAACAAGAGCCTGAACTTCATCGTGCGGCTGGAGGGCAAGGATGCCTTCGAGCGGGACACCGAACTGGCGGTGGTGCAGGTGCCGCGCTCATTGCCGCGCGTGGTGCGCGTGCCCAACGGGGCCAGCGGCATGTCGCTGGTGCTGCTGTCGAACATCGTCGCGGAGTTCGTGCCGCTGCTGTTCCCGGGCATGCAGGTCACCGGCTGCTATCCGTTCCGCGTCACGCGCAACAGCGACCTGTTCGTGGACGAGGAGGAGATCGACGACCTGCGCCGCGCGCTGGAGGGCGAGCTGGCGCATCGGCGCTACGGCGCCGCGGTGCGGCTGGAAACCTCGATGGACTGCCCGGAGGACGTGGCCGACTACCTGCTGGCGCAGTTCCTGCTCACCCGGCAGGACCTGTATCGCGTGCCGGGACCGGTGAACCTGAACCGCCTGTCGGTGATCCACGAGCTGTCGACGCGCGGCGACCTTAAATATCCGATGTTCACGCCGGGGCTGCCGGTGCATCTGGCCCCCGGCACCGTCATCATCGAGCAGCTGAAGCACCGCGACATCCTGCTGCACCAGCCCTTCCACAGCTTTGCGCCGGTGACCGAGTTCCTGCGCCAGGCCGCCGCGGACCCGCAGGTGCTGGCGATCAAGCAGACGCTGTACCGCACGGGGTCCGATTCGCCCATCGTCGACGGGCTGGTGACCGCGTCGAACAATGGCAAGGACGTCACCGCGATCATCGAGCTGCGCGCGCGTTTCGACGAGGAGGCCAACATCGGTCTTGCGACGCGGCTGCAGGAAGCCGGCGTGCACGTGATGTATGGCGTGGTCGGATTCAAGACGCACGCGAAGATGCTGCTGGTGGTGCGGCGGGAGCAGGACGGCATCCGCCGCTACTGCCACCTGGGGACCGGCAACTACCACCACAAGACCGCGCGCGCCTATACCGACTATGGGCTGCTGACCGCCAACGAGGCCATCGGCCTCGACGTGCACGAGATCTTCATGCAGCTGACCAGCCTGACGCGCACGCCGAAGCTGCGGTTGCTGCTGCAGTCGCCGTTCACCTTGCACGAGCGGTTGCTGGAGATGATCGGCGCGCAGGCCGCACTGGGGCCGCAGGGCCGCATCGTGGCGCGCATGAATGCCCTGACCGAGCGGAAGGTGATCGAGGCGCTCTATGCGGCCTCCCGCGCCGGCACGCAGATCGACCTGGTGGTGCGCGGCACCTGCGCGCTGCGGCCCGGCGTCGAGGGAATGTCGGCGAACATCCGGGTGCGCTCGGTGGTCGGGCGTTTCCTCGAGCATCCGCGGGTGTGGTGCTTCGGCGAGGGACCGGCGGCGCGCATCTACCTGAGCAGCGCGGACTGGATGGAGCGCAACCTGTTCCGGCGCGTGGAGGTGGCCTTCCCCGTGCTCGATCCGTTGCTGCATGCCTCCGTGCGACGCGACCTCGACCTGTATCTGGCCGATTCCGCCGAGGCCTGGCTGATGCAGCCGGACGGCACGTATGTGCGCGCGCCGCGGCCAGAGGACGGCTCGCCGCCCCGCTCGGCGCAGTCCGGGCAGCTGAAGCTGCACGCCGGCTGACCCCGGCATTTCAGCCGGCCAGCACCCTCAGGCGCAGGCCCTGGGCGCGCAGGTAGCGCGTCTCGTCCTCGAGGTCTGCGGCCGTCAGTGGCCGGGCGCGGAAGGTCCGCGAAGGCAGGCGCAGTTCGAGCGTGCGCGGCTTGCCGGCCAGCTTCAGGCGCGGCAGCGGCGTGGAGCTGCGATCACGGTGGAGCAGCACGGCCAGGCGCAGCACCAGGATCAGGTAGCTGGCGCAGTGATCCCAGGGCGGCCACAGCTCGGCCAGGTCATCGAGCGTGAACTTCTTGCGTTGCGCGCCGACGAGCCGCGACAGCAACGCCTGCTCGTCGCGGGTGAAGCCCGGCATGTCGGCGTTCTGCAGCAGGTAGGCGCCGTGGCGGTGGTAGCCGCTGTGGGCCACATCCAGCCCGATCTCGTGCAGGCGGCAGGCCCAGCCGAGCATCTGCGCGGCGGCCGGATCGTGCAGGCGCCAGCTGTCCTCCACCTGCGCCAGCAGCCTCATCGCGGTCTGCTCGACGCGTTCGGCCTGCGCCACATCGACGTGATAGCGCTGCTGCATCGAGCGCACGGTGCGCTCGCGCGCATCCTCGTGCAGGTAACGCCCGACCATGTCGTAGAGCAGGCCCTCGCGCATGGCCCCCTCGCTCCAGCGCATCTCGCGGATCTGCAACTGCGCGAACACGGCCGCGAGGATGGAGACGCCACCGGCGATGACATTGCGGCGGTCGGCCGTGACCGCCGCGAACGGGATCGCGTCGGTGCGACCGGCGGCGCACAACGCCGCGGTGAGCGCATCGATGCCGTCGGCGGTGATCGCGGTGGCCTTGGGATTGATCTCGCGCAGCGCCTCGAACACCGTGCGCGCGGTGCCGGAGGAGCCCGCCACGGAATCCCAGCCACGCCGCAGGAAGGTCTGCTGCACCGGTTCGAGCAGCTGCCGCGCGGCCAGGCGCGCGCGGCCGAATCGCCGGGACGTGAGGCGGCCGTCGGCGAAGAACCGCTGGCTGAGGTCGACACAGCCGAGGTTGACGCTTTCCAGTTCGAGGGGGGTGAGGCCGCGGCCGATGATCAGCTCGGTGCTGCCGCCGCCGATGTCGACCACGAGGCGGCGGCCGGATCGCACCGGCAGCGACTGCGCGACGCCCGCGTAGATCAGTCGCGCCTCCTCACGCCCCGCGATCACCTGCACCGGGTGCCCGAGCGCGGCGCTGGCGCGGGTCAGGAAGGCCTCGCGGTGGCGCACGCGGCGCAGCGCGCTGGTGCCGGCGACGCGCACGGCATCGGCACGCAGCGTGGCGATGCGCTGCCCGAAGCGCTTCAGGCAGGCCAGGGCGCGCCGGGCAATCTCGGGATCGAGGCGGCCGTCGGCGTCGAGACCCGACGCCAGCTGCACGGGCTCGCGCAGGCGGTCGATGACCACCAGCTGGCCGTTGCGATACTGGGCGACGACGAGATGGAAGCTGTTGGAGCCCAGGTCGACGGCCGCCAGCACGTCCGGAACGCGCTGCGCTCGGCGGGTCACGGCGGGCGGCCTCCCGGGAACCGGCCCGGAATCAGGCGGCGAACGAGGAGCCGCAGCCGCAGGTGGTCTGCGCGTTGGGATTGCGGATGACGAACTGCGCGCCCTCGAGGCCATCGCGATAGTCGATCTCGGCGCCGCTGAGGTACTGGAAGCTCATCGGGTCGACCAGCAGCTTCACGCCCTGCTTCTCGACCATCGTGTCGCCTTCCTGCTCCGCTTCGTCGAACTCGAAGCCGTATTGCATGCCCGAGCAGCCGCCGCCCTGCACGTAGACCCGCAGCATCAGCGCCGGATTGCCTTCGTCGCGGATCAGTTCAGCGACCTTGCTGGCCGCGGCGTCGGTAAACAGGATGGATTCGTTCATAGCTTCACCATTTTACCCTTGATGGCGGCGCCGGCGGCCATTTCAATCGCGCCGTAGTGCAGATTGCCCTCGACCCGCGCCCTGGGGCCCAGCAACACGCGCACCCGCGCGGTGATGTCGCCCTTCACGGTGCCGTGCAACTCGACCACCTGGGCTTCGCAGGACCCCTCGATCGTGCCGGTCTCGCCGATCACCAGGCGCGTGGCGCCCTCCCCCTCCGGCTTCACATTGCCGGCCACCGCGCCATCCAGGTGCAGGCCGCCCCCGAAGACCAGGTCCCCCTGGATGCGGGTGCTGGCCCCCAGCAGGGAATCGATCGCGGCAGAGGGGTCTTTGCGGAACATGCGCGGTCAATTCTCCAGGGTCCAGGGAAAAGTTTCGCTCACCGGGTTCACGCCCCGGCGTGACGGGACCAGCTCGACCACCGTCCGCGTCGGCACGAAGCCGGGCGGCAGGCGGATCATCTGCTCGATCTCCTGCAGGTAGCTGAAGTCGAAGGCCAGCTCCCCGCGCTGCACGTCGCTCAGATCGGCCAGATCGAAACTCGTCGGCGCGTTGCCGATGGCGCCTTCGAAGCGCATGCGCAGCGTGCCGCTGACATTGCCCTGGGGATTCAGCGGGCGACCGAGCGCCAGCCGCACCCGGTAGGTGTTCGGGTCGGGCGTGCGGCTGATGCGGAACTGCTGGATCTTCAGCACGTCCGCCGGGCCGCTGGTGCCGACGACGCCGCGGTAGAAGCCCAGCTCGCTCTCCAGCCGCTGCACATCGCCGCGCAGCGAGTGGATGGTGCGGGCCAGCTCGGTGCGCTCGCGTGCCTGTCCCACCCGTTCGCCATCGCGACGTGCCAGTTCCACGCGCAGCGTGCGCAGCTCGGTCTCCAGCGAATTGACGCGGTCGCGCAATGTGACCCGATCGGGGGTGATGCCGCCGGGCAGCCCGAGGTTGCCGCGGCCCCACTGGAAGGCGCCCCACACCAGCAGCAGCACCAGCAGCGCCGCCCCGCCCAGCAGCAGGCGCTGGCGCACCGGCGATGCACCCACGATCAGGCGTGGCACCTTGACGGTGGGGGTCTTCATTCCGGCGCGGTCGTCGCCGCGGGCGCGCGTGCGCGCGGCGCACCGCCCGGGCGGCGCGGCTGCGTCTGCGTTGCCCACCAGGCTGGATAGGGCGGCAGCCCGTCCGGTCGCGCCAGCGGCGCCAGCTCGTGCAGCGCCTTCACGTAGACCGGACGCTTGAAATAGATCACCTCGCGCACCGGCTGCCAGTAATCCACCCAGCGCCAGCGGTCGAATTCAGGTTCGCCGCTGGCGTCGAGGCGGATCCCCGACTCGGCGGCACGCAGCTGCAGCAGGAACCAGCGCTGCTTCTGGCCCACGCACAGCGGCTTCTGCCCGCGGCGCTGGTAGCGCGACGGCAGGCGGTAACGCAGCCAGTTGCCGGTGGCGCCGAGCAACTGCACGTCGCCGGGGTTCAGGCCCGTTTCTTCGTTGAGTTCGCGGAACAGGGATTCTTCGGCCGATTCGCCGTCGCGCATTCCGCCCTGCGGAAACTGCCAGCCTTTGCCGCCAGTGCGACGGCCGAGGAACAGCTTGCCGCCCTCGCCCATCAGGACGATGCCGACGTTGGCGCGGAATCCGTCCCGGTCGATCACATCCGTCATGATCCGGTTCTTGTAACCGCCCGGACCCCTCCGTGGCAAGGCGACACTTCCCGGCGACGGCCGGAAGCTTCGCCGCGCCCGCCTTTGCACTCAGGCGCGTGCGCGCGCGAGGTCCCTGCGATCCTGCAGATAGGCCAGTCCCTGCGCCATCAGCGCGCGGAATGCGGGCAGGTCGCGCCGCTGCACGGTTTCCTTCAGCCGCTCGACCGCGGCCGCCAGCGCCTGCAGCGACTCGGCGCCGTAGTCGTTCAGCGCCTGGATCTCGTAGTAGAGGTCCGGGCTTTCTTCAGCGACGGCGGCGGCCACATCGACCTGCGCGTCGAAGGTGGTGCTCGACATGCGCGTGAGCTTCGGCGCCGCCTCGCCGCTGCCCACCAGCGCGGTGAAGAAGGCGATGTTCAGCGCATGCGACAGGCCGAGCACATAGGCGACCAGGCGATCGTGCTCGTCGAGGTCCATCACCACCTGCTCGGCAAGCGTGGGACGGAACAGCGCCCGCGCCGCCTCGAGCGCCTCGGGCTGGCCGAGGTCGATGAAGATCACGTGGCGCCCCGACAGCAGCTCGACCGAAGGTCCGAACATCGGGTGGATGGAGGTCACCTTGACGCCGGCCGCCTGCAGCGCGGCGAGACCCGCACGCAGCGGCGACTTCAGCGAACCCAGGTCGAACACCACGCCCTTCGGGCGACGTGCGGCAAGCTGCTTCAGGATCTCGTCGCTGGCACCAAGCGGCGTGGCCACCACGATGTAGTCGAAGGCGTCGAGATCGCCGAGCGCCGACCAGTCGGCCACCCAGTCGCCCTCTTCGCTGCGGCCGCGCGGATCGGCCACCGTCACCGCGAAGCCCTGCGAGACCAGGAAGCGCGCGAACCATGCGCCCATCTTGCCGGCGCCACCGATCACCAGCGCGCGACGCCCATCGCCCGCGCCGTGGGTGGCGACGCTGACCTGCTCCTGCGTCGTGAGCGAAGAGCGGATCAGCAGGCGAAGCACTTTCTCGGCGACATCGGGAGAGAGGCCTTCCTGCTCCGCGCGCGCGCGCGCGGCCAGGATGACTTCGCGTTCGCGCTGGTAGTCGCGCGTGGGATATCCGGTGGCCCGCTTGGCCGCGGCGACTTCCCGGGCGATGGCCTGGCGCTTGCCGATCAGCGAGACGATTTCGCTATCGAGACGATCGAGTTGCTGACGGAGCTGCTCCAGGGAAGTCGTGGCCATTGCGAACCGTTATGCGGATAAACTCGCTCAATGTTACCTGAACAGCAGCTGCCCGATCCGCTGCCGACCGAACCGATGACAGTGCTGGCCAGCTGGCTCGAAGAAGCCACGCGCCGGCACGACCAGCCCAATCCCAACGCCATGCTGCTTGCCACCAGTGTCGATGGCCGGCCTGCCGCGCGCGTCGTGCTGTGCAAGGAGCTGGACACCGCCGCCGGTGCCGTGCGCTTCTACAGCAACTACGATTCGCGCAAGGGCCGCGAACTGGCGGCGAATCCGCGTGCGGCCGCGGTGTTCCACTGGGATCACCTGCACCGTCAGGTGCGCATCGAGGGCATCGTCGAACGCAGCGATCCTGCTGACAGCGACCTGTACTTCTCGACCCGTCCGCGCGACAGCCAGCTCGGCGCCCACGCCAGCCGGCAGAGCCAGCCGGTGGCCTCGATGGCCGCGCTGCGCGAGCAGGCTGATTCGATCCGCGCGCGTTTCGGCGATGGCCCGGTGCCACGCCCGGCGCACTGGGGCGGTTACGTGATGTGGGCCGAAGCCGTGGAGCTGTGGGTGGCGGGCACCGGTCGCCTGCATGAACGCGCCCGCTGGAACCGCGAACTGACGATCTCCTGCGGCGGCCGGCCTGTCGCATCTCCCTGGACCATCACGAGGTTGCAACCTTGAGCGAACGATCCCTGATCTCCGGCGTGCAGGTCGCGGTGTGCTACATCGTGGCCTTCTGGTCCGGTTTCTTCGTGATGGGCATCGAGCTGCTCGGCGGCCGCATCCTCGCCCCGAACTTCGGCAGCAGCATCTATGTATGGGGCGCGCTGATCGCGATCTTCATGCTGGCGCTGTCGCTGGGCTATCTGGTCGGCGGCCGCTGGTCGCAGCGCAATCCCAGCCTGCCGCGGCTCGGGCTGCTGCTGGGTGTCGCGGCGATCACCGCACTGCCGGTGCTGCCGCTGTCGCGCGAGACGCTCGAGAACCTCGCCATCGCGATTCCCGACCCGCGCTTCGGGTCGCTGGCCGCGGCCTCGATGCTCTATTTCGTGCCGACGTTCTTCTCCGGCATGGTGTCGCCATATTGCGTGCGCCTGCTGGTGGATGATGAGCGCACCTCCGGACGGCGCGCCGGCCAGCTGTATTTCGTGTCGACCTTTGGCAGCGCCGCCGGCACGATCATGACCTCGTTCTACCTGGTGCTGTGGTTCGAAGTGAACACCATCATGCTGGGGCTGATCTCGATCTCCGGGATCCTGGCCATCCTCGCGGTGGTGACAAGGAGTCGCAGATGAGACTGACTGCACGGCTGCTGCCGCTGTTCCTGCTCTGCCTGGCCGCGCCCGCGATGGCGCAGAAGCTGGTGCACTCGGAGCGATCGCTGTATCGCGAGGTGCTGGTCTATGAGGAGCGCGGCGAGCGCTGCATGTGCTTCACGCGCAATTGCCGCATCGGCCGTCAGTCCTGCGTGAACCTGGCGAAGCCGCGCGAGTTCGCATTGAACTACACACACATGGCGATGGGCGGGCTGCTGTTCGCCACCTCCGCGCCGCCGAAGTCGCTGCTGGTGGTGGGCCTGGGCGGCGGCACGCTGCCGATGGCGCTGCGCGAGGTGCTGCCGGATGCGCAGATCGATACCGTGGAGATCGATCCGGCGGTCACGCGCGTGGCGCGGCAGTACTTCGGCTTCAAGGACGATCCGAAGATGAAGGTGTATGAAGTGGACGGGCGCGTCTATGTGAAGCGCGCGATCCGCGAGGGGCGCAAGTACGACGCCATCCTGCTCGATGCCTTCGACCACGAATACATTCCCGAGCACCTGCTGACGAAGGAGTTCCTCGAGGAGGTGAAGTCGCTGCTGGCGCCGGGCGGCGTGCTGGTGGGCAACACCTTCTCTTCAAGCCGCCTCTATGACCACGAGTCCACCACCTATGCGGCGGTGTTCGGCAATTTCTACAACCTGAAGTCCGCCAACCGCGTGATCGTCGCGCGCCCGGCGGGCCTGCCCACCGTGGAGCAGCTGCGTGCGCGGGCCGCGCAATATGAACTCGTGCTGCGCGGGTATGGCGTGGATGTGTCGCAGGTGGTGGGGATGTTCCGGACCGAAAAGGACTGGGACACCTCAGCGCGGGTTTTGACGGATCAGTATTCGCCGGCGAATCTGCTGAATCAGTGAGGTTGGTTCAAGAATCGTAGTAGGCCGCGCGGTCGCGCTGTGGGGGCTTGCCGCGCTGCGGACAGCCGGCGCGCAGATGGCGGCGGAAGGTGTGAGGGATTGCTCGTGCGCCGGAAACTTGCGCGGCAAGCCCCCACAGCACACCCGCGCTGCGTAGTGCGGGCCCGGGACCAACGCGACTTCAGGCGTTCGGCATTCTGACCCACGGACGCGTAGTGCGACATTCCACGCCGCAGCGCGGGTGTGGTACGAGCCCCTGGCGCGCAAGTTCCGGCGCACAAGCAATCCCTCCAACGTTCCGCCGCCGCATGAGCGCCGGCTGTCCGCAGCGCGTCAGGGGCTCGTGCCGCGCCCGCGCGGCCCGCATGCAACCCGCCCCTACATGGCCCGTCCCACTCAATCCACGATCGCCTGATAAACCAACGCGCGTAATTTGCCGAAATCGTCGATGTCCCCGGCTGGGTTCAGCTGCGTCAGATACACCACGACCAGCTCCTCCTGCGGATCCACCCAGTACGTCGAGTGATACGCGCCGCCCCAGCCGAATTCGCCCACGGACCCCGGCTCGCCCCGCAGCCCGAGATCGGTGACGACGGAGAAGCCGAGGCCTTCGCCAACGCCCGGGCGGAACACCAGCGGGCTCAGGTGATCGGCGGTCATCAGCTCGATCGTCTTGCGTGACAGGTAGCGGCGGCCTTCAAAGGTGCCGCCGTTGAGCAGCATCTGCAGGAAGCGGCCATAGTCCGCGGCGGTGGAGAGCAGGCCCGCGCCGCCGGAGAAGGTGCGGCGGGGGCCGTCGGCGAAGGCACCCTGGCCCGCCGCGCCGGCGTCGGGCGCGCGGAACAGGCGGCCCTGCGGGTCGCGGCCGTAAACCGCGGTGAGCCGCGCGCGTTTCTCCGGCGGCAGGAAGAACGCGGTGTCGACCATGCCCAACGGCGCGAACAGGCGCTCATGCAGGAAGCGGTCGAGCGGCTGGCCGCTGACGCGCTCGATCAGCGCGCCGAGGATGTCGAAGCTGTAGCCGTAGACCCATTGCTCGCCGGGATGCGCATCCATCGGCAGCGCGGCCATGCGCGCTGCCAGCGCGGTGATGGGCTCATCGCGATCGGAGAGGTAGTAGTTCTGGATGCCGGCCTTCTGCCAGGCATCGGCGGCGACGCCCATGCCATAGCCGATGCCGGAGGTGTGCAGCAACAGGTCGCGTACGGTGATCGGACGCTTCGCCTTCACCACGTCATAGCCGCCGCCGGCCCGCGGCACGGCCACCGTGGTCTCGAGGAACTCGGGGATGTACTTGCCCAGCGGATCGGTGAGCAGCAGCCGACCCTCCTCCACCAGCATCAGCGTGGCCACGGCGATCACGCCCTTCGACTGCGAGGCGATGCGGAAGATGCTGTCGGTGCGCATCGCATCGCCGGCCTCGCGGTCCCGCTGGCCGAAGGCACGGTGATAGACGATGCGGCCCTTGCGGGCCACCCAGGCCACGCTGCCTGCGAGCTGGCCCTGTTGCGGGTAACTGTCGAGCGCGGTGGTCAGCCGCTGCAGGCGCTCGGCCGACACACCCGCCCGCTCGGGCGAGCCGGTGGCGAGCCCGTCTGGCGCGGCGGCCGTCGCAACGGTCGCCATCGCCATCAGCAACAGCGCCCCGAAGAAGGCGCGTGGGTCGATCGCAGTCATGTGTCGCTCCCGGGTCGGAGGCGGACGGACCGGGCGCCACTGCGCGACGGGCACGCCTGCCGTATTCTTGTGGCCATCATGCTAGCGGCATTCAGGGCGGATTGCGTTGTGGCGCGGCTTTCGCCGGCCGGTCCCGCCGCGATGCTGCGACGGCGGCCGCCGCGGGCGCGGATGCAGGCGCAGTCCATGCGCGTGCTGCTCATGGCGGTGCTGGGCCTCGCGACGTATGGCAACGACGCGCTCCCGGCGCAGCCCCCGGCCGCCGACGCACCGCTGCCACGCACGGATGCAAATTCCGCGCAGGCGCACCGCGAGCTGCTCGACAAGCGCACGCGCGGGCGCATCGACCTCTACTTCATTGGCGATTCGATCACGCGGCGCTGGGGCGCCGCGGAGCCGCGCTACGCGCAGCTGCTGGCGCACTGGCGGCAGAGCTTCCACGGCTGGAACGCCGCGAACTTCGCCTGGGGCGGTGATACCACGGGCAACATGCTGTGGCGGCTGGACCAGGGCGAGCTCGCCGGCGTGAACCCGAAGGTGATCGTCGTGATGGCCGGCACGAACAACCTCAGCGGCGCGCTGACCCGGCAGTCGCCGCCGGATCTGGCGGCCGATGTGGTGCGCGGCATCGACGCCATCCTCGAACGCTGTCGCAGGCTGGCCCCGCAGGCGCGCATCGTGCTGATGGGCATCACGCCGCGCAACGACGACATGGCCTATGTGCCGGTGATCCGGGACGTGAATGCGCGGCTCGCGCAGCGCGCCGATGGAGAACGCATCCGCTTCATTGACCTGTCGGCGAGACTCGCGGATGGGCAGGGCGTGCTGCGGCCGGGCATGGCGGATGCGGACGGCCTGCACCTCGCGCTGCCTGCGTACCGGGTCTGGGCAGAGGCGCTGCAGCCGGTGCTGACGGAATGGCTGGGGCCGCCTGCCGCGCAGGACCATGCGCCACCGCCCACCGGGGATCCGTCGGCGATGGCGGGTCGCTAGAAGGCGACCGGATTCAGCTTCGCAGCCGGGGCCCTACCCACCCATCAACTGCGCGCGCAATGTCTCGTGCAGCAGCGTATTGCTCGCAAGCACCGTGGTGGTGTCCATGCCAACCGGTTGCCCGGCGAAGTCGGTGAATCGACCACCCGCTTCCGCCACGATCACCGACAGCGCCGCGATGTCGAGGATGTTCACGTCCGATTCGACCACCAGGTCGAGCGCGCCGCGCGCCAGCAGGTGGTAATGCACGAAATCGCCATAGCCGCGCACCCGGTTCACCTTTTGCAGCAGCGCGCCGAAGGCGCCCCATTGCGGCCCGGCGGCCAGCGACTTGATGTTGCCGCTCGACAGGATGGCCTCGTCCAGGCGCGTGATGCCGCTGACGTGGATGCGCTCTCCGTTGAGGAATGCGCCGCCGCCGCGCTCGGCCCAGGCCAGCTCGCCATAGACGCCCGCGGCCGACACGCCGAGCACGATCTGGCCCCCACGCACCAGCGCGATCTGCGTGGAGAAGAATGGCGTGTCGCGCACGAAGGATTTGGTGCCGTCCAGTGGATCCACCAGCCACAGGCACTGTGTCTCGCTGCCGCTGCGACCACTCTCTTCGCCAAGAAACCCGTAGTCCGGGAACTGCGCGGACAGCACCTCGCGGATCGCCTGTTCCGCACGGGTGTCGGCCTCGGTCACCGGCGAGCGGTCGGACTTCAGCTCCACTGCGACATTGGCGCGATACAGCGAGGCGATGATTGCGTTGGCCGCGCTGGCGGCCGCGAGCGCGGCACGCAGCTCGCGCGACTGGATGATGTTGCTCAATCTGTCTCCTGGTCCGGCGAAGTGTGCGGGGCGGCATCGCTGCGTGGCGCCTGGTCCAGCGCGAGCTGTTCCCGCAGCGCCGACCAGTCGAAGGCCGCGCCCGGGTCGCTCTTGCGCCCCGGGGCAATCTCGCTGTGTCCCGCGATGCGGGCAGGACCCAGCGCGGGATAGGCGTCGAGCAGTGCGCGGATCACCGCGCCGCCGCTGGCATATTGCACGGGGGTGTAAGGCACGTCGTCGGCGCCCTCGAACTCGATGCCGATCGAAAAATCGTTGCAGGCCTCGCGGCCCTCGTAGCACGACCGGCCGGCATGCCAGGCGCGCAGGTGGAACGGCACGAACTGCACCAGCTCCCCATCACGGCGCACCAGCAGGTGCGCGGACACACGGCCCTGGATCGTGGCGAAATAGGGATGCGCGTCGCGCGGCAGGTTGCCGGTGAACAGCCGCTCGATCCAGGCATCGCCGAACTGGCCCGGCGGCAGGCTGATGCCGTGCACGACGATCAGGTCCGGCTCGACGCCCGGCGGTCGCGGATCGCGATGCGGGCTCAACACCTGGCGGACCCCTTCCAGCAGTCCGGTGGCGACATGGATGCGCAGGCTCAACCGTCTTCTCCATCAATGCCGCGGAGCGGCTGCTGCGCGAGAATGCGCGTCCTGCGCGCGAGGATAATGCCGCACCGGCACGGATTGCATCCTCGCGGGGGACTGCAACGGGACCGAACGAACGGAGTCGCCAATGAACATCCGGCTGATGGCGCGCGCTGGCGCGCCTTGCATCGTGGCCTGGCTGCTGACGACGTGCATCGTCGCCGTCGCGCATTCGGCCACCCCCGTGGATCAGGACGAACGGCCGGAGCTGGACGAAGTGCTGGTCCGCGGCGAATTGCCCGGACCTGCGATGTGGAAGGTCTCGAACGGCGACCACACGCTGTGGATCATGGGGACCATCTCGCCGATGCCCCGGGGCATGACGTGGCGGCAGCGGCAAGCAGAGGAGGTCATCAAGGCCTCCGGCGAGATCCTCGGCGAGTCGGACAGCCGGCTGGACATGGATCTGGGCGTGCGCGAGAGCTTCCGCCTGCTGCGACAGATGCTGCGGCTGCGCCACAACGCCGACGGGTCGACGCTGCGCGAGGTGCTTGCGCCGGACCTCTACGCGCGCTGGCACGCGGCGCACCGGCAGTGGTTCGGCAAGGATCCGGACGCGAAGGAGCGTGCGCGTCCCCTGTATGCGGCCATGCTGCTGTACCAGCGCGCGCTGCGCCGTTCAGGTCTCACCGAGGACCCGATTGTCTGGAACAGCGCCGAACGCCTGGCGCGCCGCCATGGCGTGAAGGTCCGCCAGCGCGAGTTCCGCCTGCCGGTCGAGGATCCGAAGGGCATGCTCGATGAGCTGGCGGTGCTCCCGAAGGCACAGGAAGCCGCGTGCCTCGCGGAGGTGATGGACTACATCGATCGGGAGGTACCGCAAATGAAGCGCCGCGCCGAAGCCTGGGCGATGGGAGATCTGACTGCGCTGCGCCGGCTGCCTTCAATGGACGAAGAGCCGGCCTGCATGGCGCTGGGCGAAGGCACGCAGGTGGCGCAACTCGCCGAGACGGAAGAAGCGCTGTTCGCGCAGGACCAGGAAGGCATCATCGACTGGCTGCTGCTGGCCCACGAGACCAGCTTCACCACGCTGCCCATCGCCACGCTGCTGGACCCGGGAGGCCTGCTCGCCAAGCTGCGCCGCAAGGGCTACGCCGTCGACGCGCCGCCGGGCGCGGCCATCGACGGCGTGGAGACCGCCCCGCGTTAGAGATGCCCCTCGCTGGCGGGCGCGACACCGGCGGGCGGCGCCTCGCCGGCCTGCTGCGCGGCATAGGCCTCGTGCGCCACCGCGACGAGGTGCGCACGGATCTGCTCCACCTGCGCGGCGGTGAGCAGATCGTCCCACGCCGGCATGCCGCGCATCTGCAGCGCGCCCTTGTGCACCACCGAGGCGAACGGTCCGGCGTCGCGGATCATCGCCGAGCGGCGCAGGTCGGGCACCGGTGACGGCACGAAATTGCTGTGGCAGCTGCCGCAGTACGCGGTGAACAGGTTCGCGCCTTCGGCGATGTCGGCGGCGGACGCCGTCTGCGCAGGCGGCGCGGGAATCGGACCCGGGGGTGACAGCTCCGCGGGCACCGGCGTGTCGCCACCATCGAGGCGGAACGCAAGGATGCGGTTGTCATTGCCGCGCTGCGAGGCCACCTTGTCGGGCGTCCACAGCGTCCAGCCACCGCCGCCGGTGCCGGCCAGCACGGCGATGTACTGCACGCCGTCCACGGTGTAGGTCATTGGCGCCGCGATCAGCGAGCTGCCGGTGAAGATCTCCTTCAGCACCTTGCCGGTGCTGTCATCGAACACACGCAGATGGCCATCGATGCTCCCCTGCACGACGATGCCGCCGCCCGTCGACAGCACGCCGCCATGGTCGTTGAACGAGGGATAGCGATGCTCCCACACCACCTTGCGGGCCACCGGATCCCAGGCCTTCAGCGAGGCATGCACCTCGAGGCTGGGCACCGTGCGCAGGTACGCCGGATGCCCCACCGGCTTGAACACCGGCGGCAGCTCGTCCTCGACGATCGGACCGGCGACGAAGGCCACCTGGAAACCGCCAGCCATCTGGCCCGGCATGCGCGGGCGCGGCGGCGTGGAAGCCAGCATCATGCCGCTGTGCAGGGCGGGGATGTAGACCAGCCCGGTCTTCGCCGACAGCGACATCGGGTTGAAGTTGTGTCCGCCGGCGCCGGAGGGGAACACGATGATCGGCTTGCCCTTCGTGTAGTCGGCATCGGGATTCATGATGGGCCGGCCCTGCGCATCGATGCCGGTGGCCCAGTTCGCATCCACGAACTTGTCCGCGGCCAGCAGCGCGCCGGTGGCGCGATCGTGCACATAGAAAAAGCCGTTCTTCGAGGCCTGCATCAGCACGTCGCGCGCGGTGCCGTCCAGCTCGAGCGTGGCCAGCATCAGGTGTGGCGTGGCGTCGTAATCCCATTTCTCGCCGGGGGTCTGCTGGTAATGCCAGGCGTATTCACCGGTGGACGCCTTCAGCGCGACGATGGAGGCCAGGAACAGGTTGTCGCCTCCCGCCGGGCTGCGCACCGCAGGGTTCCACGGCGCGCCGTTGGCGGTACCGAAGTAGACCAGGTCGTTCTTCGCGTCGTAGACGAAGGCGTCCCAGGCATTGCCGCCGCCGCCCCAGCTCCAGTCGCGGTCCGGATCCCAGGTCTTCACGGCCATCTCGAGCGCGGGGTTGTCCTGCGGCTTTGCCGGATCGGTGGGCGTCAGGAAGAAGCGCCACTTCTGCTCGCCGCTGTCGAGATCATAGGCCGTGACATAACCGCGCGAATCGAATTCCGCGCCGCCATTGCCGATCACCACCACGTCGCCGGCGACCTGCGGCGCGCCAGTGATCGAATAGGCGCGTTCACGGTCGATGAAGGTGTCGACCTCCCACGCCACCTTGCCGGTGGCCGCATCGAGCGCATAGAGGAAGCCCTCGAACGCGCCGACATACACCTTGCCGTTCCACACCGCGACACCGCGATTGACGATGTCGCAGCAGGAACCGCGCGCGTTGCGCAGGTTCAGCGGCGGCGTGAACTCCCAGATCTTCGCGCCAGTCGCGGCGTTCAGCGCGTAGACACGTCCGGCGACACCGGAGGTGTACATCACGCCGTCGACGACGATGGGCGTCGCCTGCATGCCGCGGTTGGTGCCGGTGCGGTATTCCCACGCGAAGCCGAGGCGCGACACGGTTTCGCGGTCGATGGTCTCGAGCGGGGAATAATGCGTCTTGCCGGCGTCGCGCCCGGTGGTGAGCCACTGGCCCGGCTCTGCATTGATGTTCGCGAGCCGTTCGGCGTCGATGCTGCCGGTGGCCTCGAGGGGTTCGGGCCCGCGGTTGCAGGCAGCCAGCGTCGCCGCGGCGGCGACGATCAGCGCGAAGCGCGCCGCATTGCGTGTCGAACTCATCGAATCCCCCGGAAAAGCAGTTCTGGACTGTAGGATCATTATGAACACATGAACCAGATTCCGGACAGCCATTCGGGCCTCGCGGCGCGCGATCTTGCGGTGCTGTGGCATCCCTGCACCCAGATGAAGGACCACGAGCGGGAGATGCCGCTGATCCCGATCGCGCGTGGCGAGGGGGCGTGGCTGATCGGCACCGACGGCCAGCGCTACCTGGATGCGATCAGCTCCTGGTGGGTGAACCTGTTCGGCCACGCCAACCCGGTGATCAGCGGCGCGGTCGCGAAGCAGCTCCAGCAGCTGGAACATGTGATCTTTGCCGGCTTCACGCATGAGCCGGCGGTCGAAACGGCCGAGGCGCTGCTGCGCGTCGCACCACCGGGGCTCGCGCGCTGCTTCTTCGCCGACAACGGCTCCGCGGCGGTCGAGGTGGCCGTGAAGATGAGTTTCCACTACTGGCGCAATGCCGGGCGGCCCGGCAAGCGACGCTTCATCACGCTGGCCAACAGCTATCACGGCGAGACGCTGGGCGCGCTCGCGGTGGGCAATGTCGCGCTGTACAAGGACATCTACGCACCGCTGCTGATGGACGTGCTCACCGCGCCCTCCCCGGACGCCTACCTGCGCGAACCCGGCGAGAGCCCGGCGGATGTCGCGCGGCGCCAGATCGCGGGACTGCAGGAACTGCTCCAGCAATACGGTGACGAGACTGCCGCGGTGATCATCGAACCGCTGGTGCAGTGCGCAGGCGGCATGCGCATGCATGACCCGCTGTATCTGAAACTGCTGCGCGAGGCCTGCGATGCGGCCGGCGTGCACCTGATCTGCGATGAGATCGCGGTCGGCTTCGGCCGGACGGGCACACTGTTCGCCTGCGAGCAGGCTGGCATCACGCCGGATTTCCTGTGCCTGTCGAAGGGGCTCACCGGCGGTTACCTGCCGCTGTCCGCGGTGCTGACGACCGCGCCGGTCTACGACGCCTTCTATGACGAATACGGCAAGCTCACTGCCTTCCTGCATTCGCACAGCTACACCGGCAACCCGCTGGCCTGCGCGGCGGCACGCGCGACGCTGGGCATCTTCGCCAGCGAACCGGTGATCGAGCGCAACCGCGCGCTGGCGGCCCGCATGCGCGCTGCCACCGCCGATCTTGCCGATCATCCCCATGTGGCGGAGGTGCGGCAGACCGGCATGATCCTCGCGATCGAGATGGTGCGCGACCGGCGCAGCCGGGAGCCCTACGACTTTCGCGAACGGCGGGGGCTGCGCGTGTACCGGCATGCGCTGGAGCGCGGCGCGCTGCTGCGACCGGTCGGCGATGTGGTGTATTTCATGCCGCCCTACGTCGTGACGCCGGAGGACATCGACTTCCTGGCCGGGGTGGCGCGCAGCGGCATCGAGGCCGCGACATGCGACTGACACGGGTGCATGTGCCGGTGCCGCTGTCAGCCGGTGCATCGATCGAATTGCCCGCGGGGGCTGGCCAGCATCTGGTGCGGGTGCTGCGCATGAAGGCTGGCGATGCGCTGCGCGTGTTCGACGGCAGCGGCGGGGAACACGAGGCGGTGATCACGGCCGAGCGGCGCGGGGTGGTGACCGTGCAGGTCGGCGCGCGCCACGACATCGATCGGGAATCGCCACTGCAGGTCACGCTGCTGCAGGGCATCGCGCGCGGCGAGAAGATGGACCTGATCCTGCAGAAGGCGACGGAACTGGGCGTGACGCGTTTCGTGCCGCTGACCAGCGTGCGCAGCAACGTGCGGCTGGATGCCGCGACCACGCAGAAGAAGCTGGCGCACTGGCGCGCGGTGGTCGCGGGGGCCTGCGAGCAGTCGGGGCGCAACCAGGTGCCGGAGGTGGACGCACCGCTGGGGCTGGCGTCAGCCGCGCAGCAGGCGTCCGATGGATTGAAGCTGCTGCTGACGCCGGATGGGGACTCGCGGTCGCTGCGGGCGTTGCTGGACGCGCGCACGGGCGCAAGGCCGCCGGCGGTGACGCTGCTGGTGGGGCCTGAGGGCGGCTTCGATCCGGCCGAGGCGTGCGCCGCGAAGCTGGCGGGCTTCGCCAGTTGCCGGCTCGGGCCGCGCGTGCTGCGCACGGAGACCGCGGCGCTGACGGCGCTGGCCGCGCTGCAGGCACTGGCCGGGGATCTGGCCTGAGGAAAGCGATGATCTGTGGTCGGTCGCCTGTCGCCGACGTGCCGGCGTGCCGCCCTACGGTCGCTCGCCCGTACCGACCCACCGCACCGTCGCCAGCACGGGCCGGTGGTCAGACCCCACGTCCGGCCCCACCTGCCGGGACTCCACCCATAGCGGCGCAGAGGTGAGCACGTGGTCGATCGGAATCCCCAGCGGGGTTCCCTTCATCCATGTGGATCGCCAGGCGCCGGGCTGGCCATGAAGGCCGATGCCGCGCTCCGCAAGGCGTCGCATCGGCGCGGACCAGGGCGTGGCGTTGAAATCCCCCGCGGCGATGACCGGAACCGGCGCCTGCGCGGCCAGATTCCCCAGCGCGGCGATCTGCGCGTCGCGCACGGCGGCCAGTGCCGCACCCATCGGCGGCGGCGGATGCATGCCCACGAACAGCAGGCGCCGTCCGTGATGCGTCAGCGTGGCGATGGCGGTGGGCCGCGCGTCCGGTGACAGGTGGCGCACCTGCGGCGCTTCGAGCGGGATGCGGCTGATCAGCGCCAGGCCGAAACTGTCGGGCCGCGGATGCAGCAGCTGGTGCGGATAGGTGGCGTCGAGCGGCGCGAGCGCCTGCACCCACGCCGCATCGGCTTCTGCGAGGAACACGATGTCCGCATCCGCCGCGCGGATGTGATCCACCACGGCCTGCTTGTCCGGATTGCTGCCGAGCACGTTGATGGTCAGCACGCGCAGCGCGAAGTCCGGCGCCAGCGCGGTGGCTTCGGGACGGGACTGCAGCGCGACCTGCGCGATCAGCGCGGTGTTCAGCAACAGCGTGGCGAAGCCGGCCCACAGCAGCCCGCGGCAGCGCTGCCGCCGCGCCAGCACGATGACCGCGATCGCGACGGGCAGGTACTGCCAGCGGAAGTGCGCGAACAGGTCGAGGATCCAGTGCCACTGGCCGGCCAACCCCAGCCAGGCCGGCAGCAGCGCGGCGGCCGCGGGAAGTTCCAGCAAAGGCGAACGGACGCGGCCGTCGCGACGCTGCGCCGCTGCGTCGGGTCGGAATGCCACGGCAGATCAGGGACTGTCGGGATCGCCCGGCAGCGGCACGGTTTCCTTCGCCACCATCGCCTCGAGGCGATCCAGATCGGGCACCAGCGGCCGCTCGTCGAGCAGCAGGATCTGGCAGGCCACCGGACTGCCTTCGGGAAAGTCGCGGGTCGCGTCGAGCTTCACGAACTCCGGCGAGATGCGCACCAGCTGCGGGAATCCCTGCGACAGGATCGCGACCGCGCCACTGCCCAGGCTCTCGTGCAGGGCGTTGAGCACCACGACGCGCGAGCGCGCACTGGGTGGCGCGACGTCGCCGCCGGCACAGCCTTCGAATGACACCAGCGGCACGGTGCGACCATTCCACTTGATCACGCCCAGGTGCCACGGCGGCGCACCGGTCATCTCCTGCGGTGCCTGGTAGCCGACGACCTCGGCCACGCAGCCGCGTGGCACCAGCAGGCGCTCCTTCTCGAGCGGCACCATCAGTCCATAGAGTTCGGCGGGACGATCGGTGCTCATGCGGCTGTCGTCGCTCATGTGCCGGCCGCCTGCGAGCCACTGCGTGCCACCAGCGGGGCGATGGCCTCGAGCAACTGGCTCTCCTGATAGGGCTTGCCCAGGTATTCGTCCACACCGATCTCCATCGCGCGCGTGCGGTGCTTCTCGCCGACGCGCGAGGTGATCATGATGATGGGCACGTCCTTCAGGCGCGGCGATGCGCGCATGTGCTGCGCCACCTCATAGCCGTCCATGCGCGGCATCTCGATGTCGAGCAGCACCACGTCGGGCACGTGCTCTTCCATCACGGCGACGGCGTCTTCGCCGTCACGCGCGGTCAGCACGCGCATGCCGTTGCGCTCCAGCAGACGCTGGGTCACGCGGCGCACCGTGATCGAATCGTCCACCACCAGGGCCGTGATGCGGCGTTCACTGCGTTCGCGCGCGCCCGCCGGCTTCTCGCGACCACGCCAGCCGGCACGCACCAGCGAACCGATGTCGAGGATCACGACGATGCGGCCGTCCCCCATGATCGTGGCGCCAGCGACGCCGCGGATCGAGGCGATCTGCGGGCCCACCGGCTTCACGACGATCTCGCGCGTGCCGATCAGCTGTTCGGCCACGACGCCGGTCGAGAGCTCACCGGCGCGCACCATGGCCACCGGCAACGTCGGCTCGTCATCGGGCAGCACACCGGCCTCGAGACCGACGAAGTTCGCCAGGTGCTGCAGCCGGTAGGGGTGGCCGCCATACAGGTAGGCCGGGGCATCGCTGGCGAGATGCCGCAGCACCTCTTCGCGCGGGATGCGCACCACGCCTTCGATGGTCGGCATCGGCAGCGCGAACTGCTCATCGCCCACGCCCACCACCAGCGCGTGGCTGACGGCCAGCGTCAGCGGCAGGCGGATGATGAAGCGCGTGCCCTTGCCGGCCTCGCTCTCCATGTTCAGCGAGCCGCCGAGCTTCTTCACCTCGACCGCCACCACGTCCATGCCGACCCCGCGGCCGGCGGCCTGCGACAGGCTCTCGGCGGTGGAGAAGCCGGGCTCCAGGACCAGCGTCATCGCTTCCTGGTCGGTCAGCGCCTGGTCGGCGCGGATGATGCCCAGCGCGATGGCCTTGCGGCGGATCGCGGCGATGTTCATGCCGGCGCCATCGTCGCGCACCTCGACCACGACCTCGGCGCCCTCGCGCCGCAGTTCCAGTTCGATGCGGCCGGTCTCGGGCTTGCCGGCGGCAATGCGCTGCTGCGGCGTCTCGATGCCGTGCGCGACCGCATTGCGCAGCAGGTGCTCGAAGGGCGGCAGCATGCGCTCGAGCACCTGCCGGTCCATCTCGCCGGAGGCACCTTCCACGAGCAGCTCGGCCTTGCGGCCGGTGTCGATGGCCGCCTGGCGCACGATGCGTGACATGCGCTGCACATGGCGCTGGAACGACACCATGCGCGTGCGCATCAGGCCATTCTGCAGTTCGGTGAGCGTGCGGCCCTGGTGCAGCAGCTGGTTCTGCGCCTCGCCCGACAGCGTCTCGAGCATGGTCTGGATGCTCGCCACGTCATTGGCGGTCTCGGCCAGCGCGCGCGAGAACTGCTGGATCGCGGAGTAGCGGTCCAGCTCCAGCGGATCGAAATCCGCACGGTCGGCGCGCTGGCTCATCTCGGTCTCGTGCCGATGCAGGATCTGCGCCTCGGTCTCGATCTCGAGCTTCGAGAGCTGTTCCTTCAGGCGCGTCACGGTGCGCGACAGCTCGCCGAGGTTGAACTCCATCGAACCCAGCTGCTGCTCCACCCGCGAGCGCGCGATGCTCACCTCGCCGGCCTGGTTCAGCAGCTGGTTCAGCAGCTCGGCATCGACGCGCGCCATCTCGACGCGCTCGGCGGG
>CAZWDR010000027.1:25388-28316 GCA_964632365.1 uncultured Steroidobacteraceae bacterium | reverse complement strand
CGCTCGCGCAGCTGCTCGATCATGTGGTTGAACCCGCGGCCCAGCGCATCCAGTTCGACGATGCCGTTCTCCGGCGTCCGCACGCTGTAGTCGGCCCGCTCGGAAACACGTTCCATCAGTTCGTTCAACCCGTTGAGGGGCTGGAGCAAGGTCACGTTGAACCGCCGCAGCAACGGGCCGCTCACGGCGAGCGCGAGCAGCGCGACGAGGATCGTCGCGGCGATCTGCCATGCCGTCTGCAGTTTCAGGCTGCCCAGGCTGACGGCGAGCACCAGGCGTCCGTCCACGCCGGGCTGGATCTGCACCGTCTGGCCGATCATCAGGTGATCGGGCCGGATGGACAGATCGTGCGTCGCCATCCGCGCCAGGTCCGGCAGTTCGACGCCCTCGCGCTGGAAGCGCGCCAGGGCGGTCCCGTCGTCGCGATAGAGCACCGCGCCGCTGATGTCCGGCGAGTTGTGCAGTGACTGCAGCAGCGCGCCGGCCGCGTCGCCATCTTCGAAGGCCAGCGCCGCGGTGCTGTTCTCGGCCAGGATGCGGGCCTGCACGCGGCTGCTGTCGAGCATCGAGAGCAGTCCCAGCAGGGCGCTGCTCAGCACGAACAGCACCGCGACCAGTCCGAGCGACGTCGCCAGCGTCATGCGGTTGATGCGGTTCAGGCTGGCCGCCACAGTGACCGGCCGGGTCATCGGATGACTTCCGTGGCAAGCCGCAGCAACTTTGAACTGAGCGTGAGGCGCGCCTGCCTGGCGGCTGCCAGGTTGGCCGAGAAGGTGACCTTCTCCCTGGCGACCGTCATGTTCAGCACCACGCCCTCTCTGGCCGCGCTAGGGCTTTCCGCAATGGTCAGCACCGCAGCGCCCCGCAGTGCTTCGACCGTGTCCGCCAGGTGGTTGGCGGATGACTGCGGAATGAACACGATCTGGCAGGCCGGCAGCGCGTGCAATGCCGGCTTGCGATCGACGGCGAGCTGCCGGTGCCCGACCGGCTTGCCCTGCAATGCATCCAGTTCCGGCCCGAAGGGGTCGCGGCCTTCGACGCACAGCCTGATCGTCTGGCCCACATCCGCGGGCCACTCGGTGAACAGCGCGAAGTTGTAGAGGAAGGCCGCCTTCAGCTGGTACTCGGAAAGCGCGGCCGCGGGCGCAGGGCCCGCGATCGCCAGCGCACACACCAGGAACGCGGCACGCATCGGCGTCAGAACCGGTAGCCGAACGTGATCCTGACGCTGCGTCCGTCCTGGTCGAATGCGTTCTGCCAGTTGGAGTTCGCGCCAGGGGTCTGGTAGTGCTTGTCGAACAGATTGTAGAGACCAAGCGAGGTCTCGAGTCCCTTGATCCGCGCCGGCCTGCTCAGGGCCACGTTCGAGATCGTGTAGCCGCCCAGATGGCGGCCATCGTTGGTCAGCCGCCGGGACTCATACCGCAGCTCGTAGCTGGCGCGGATGCCACCCCATGGCAGCAGTCCCGACAGATTGGCCTTGCCGAGCACGGCCGGGGAATTGACCAGTTCGTCGCCGCCCTGGGACTCGACGTCCTGCAATGACACGCTGCTGCGAAGGCGCGTGCCGGTGCGCCACGTGCGATCCATCGACAGCTCGGCGCCGCGCGCGGTGATGTCGCCACCCGACTGGTACTGCGGAATCGCGCTGACCGGATGCAGCCCGAGCACGATGAGATGCTTCATCTCCCACTGGTACAGCGACGCGCGCAGCGACAGGCTTTCGCCGAAGCGATGATCCGTCACGAGTTCGAACGTGTCGATGCGCTCGCCCTGCAGCGCGGGGTTGCCGACCTGTGTGGCGCGATCGTCGTAGTCCCGCTCGAAGGCATTGGGTGCACGGTGTGCGCTGCCATACAGCGCCTTGACCGTCGTGGCCGGAGTGGCCTGCCAGATCAGGCCCGTGCGCGGGCTGAGGTGCGTGCCGGTCACATTGTTGCGGTCGACGCGCAATCCCAGCGTCGCCACGAGCTGATCCGAGATCCGCCATTCGTCCTGCGCGAAGACGCCGAGACGGTAGCCGGGACTGCGGATCAGCAGGTCCTCCTCCGGATTGCCGGAGACCGGCACGACCTGGTCCGAGCGTGGAGAGTCCTGCCCCTCGATGCCCACCAGCAGCTTGTGGCCGTCGACCGCGGTGTAAACAAGGCGCAGCTCGCCACCATGCACGCGACTCTGTGTGTCCGACGCGAACGCTTCGCCCGAATACTTGAACAGCGTGCGGTATTGAAGCGTGTTGCGGAACACGCGCGCAGCGACCTGCAGCGTGTCGCCGGCGAAGCCATCCGCGTACTGAAGCTGCGTCTGGGTCAGCTTCGTTCCCATGGACTGGCCGGCCGAGAGTGGATCAGAGAAATAGGTGCCGGTGGGGTCGTCCTTGAACCAGGTGCCATACGTGTGCGCGAGCGACCACGCATCATGCTGCACTTGCGCGAAGACGCGCCGCGTGCGCTCGCCATCCATGCCCGTTGCCTCACCCGACACGCCAGAGGCGCCATAGTCGAAGAACAGGTCTTCACCGCTGGCATTCATGCCGGAGACCGACACCAGCATGCCGAGGCCATTGTCGAGCACCTTGCCCCAACTCGCGCGGCCCTCGCCCCTGGACTGCGGGCCCTGGTATGACCCGGCCAGCTCCGCGCCATCGAGGTCACCGGCCGTGCGCGTGATCACGTTGACGACGCCGAACATCGCGTTCTGCCCATGGACGGCGCCGCCGGGTCCGGGGATGAACTCGATGCGCTGGATCAGGTCCATGTCGACCGGGAAGGCCTGGCCCGCGATGCCGCTGTCGTAGGTCGGCTCGTTGATGCGGTTGCCGTTGATCATCACGAGCATGCGCGTGTTGAAGTCGCCCGGCAGCCCGAAGCCGCGCGCACCGAGCGAGGTGCTCTGGCGGTTGTACGTGGTGTGGATGCCGGGCAGGCT
>CAZWDR010000027.1:0-25288 GCA_964632365.1 uncultured Steroidobacteraceae bacterium | reverse complement strand
GAGATGTGCCGTCCATCGCGCGCCACATACAGCCCGGAGGTGGGCTGGCCGCTGAAGCCGGTGTTGCCGGTGCGCTCCGGATTGCGGCCGGTGACGAGGAAGGGCACCACGGCGGAGGCCATGAACGCCATCGACGCGTCGAACATCGCCACGTCGATGCAGTCGCCTTCCCCGGTGCGCTCGCGGCGCAACAGCGCCGACAGGATCGCCAGCGCGGCGGTCTGGCCGGTCAGCGTGTCGACAACGGGAAAGCCCACACGCATCGGCGGGCCATCGGGGTCGCCGCCCAGGCTCATCATGCCGCTGGTGGCCTGCACGATGTTGTCGATGGCTGCCCAGTCCCGGCGCGGCCCGGATTGCCCATACCCGGACACCGAGCAGTAGATGAGCCGGGGGTTCAGCGCGCGCGCCTGCTCCGGACCCAGCCCCAGCCGCTGCATCACGCCGGGCCGGAAGTTCTCGACCAGCACGTCACAGCGACGCACGAGCGCGCGCGCGGTCTCGAGGTCGGCGGCGTCCTTCAGGTCGAGCACCATCGACTTCTTGCCGGCGTTGGCCGCAATGAACGCCGGCGCCATGCCGTCATAGCGGCGATCGGCGCCGTAATAGCGCATCGCATCGCCGCGGTCCGGCGCCTCGACCTTGATCACCTCGGCGCCCAGCAGGCGCAACAGGTGGGTGGCATACGGACCGGCCATCACATGACTGAAGTCCGCGATGCGGATGCCATCCAGCGCTGCATTCATCAGGATCCCTCACGGCAGGTCACCTGCCCGTCATCGCCAATGCTCGCCCTGGCCACGCTCCAGGTGAGCGCGCCATCGATGCCATACCGTTGCAGCGCGCTGGCATTGCGCCGCGCCTCTTCCAGGTACATCGCGTCGAAACGCTGCTGGTCGGCATCACTGATCGTCGTGTGGGTCACGCCCTGCGACAGCGCCAGTTGCCAGCCTTCATCCAGCGCGCGCTCGTTCTCTTCGGCCAGCGCGGCTTCCCATACTGGCACCGCGTCGCGCAGCACGGCCTGCTGCGCGGCGGTGAGCGAATTCCAGCGCTGCGCGCCCATCGCGCGTGCCGGGTAGGCACCGCGCGGAATGCGCAGGCTCGCGTAGTAACTGGCCACTTCGGCCAGGTGCAGAGCCTTGAAGGTGTCGGGCGGTGCCACCACGCCGTCGATGACGCCCTTGGCCAGCGCCGAATAGACCTCGCCCATCGGCACATTGATGGGATCGGCGCCGAGTTCGCGCATCAGGGGCAGCAGCTCGCTGGGCACGCGGATGCGAAGGCCGCGCAGGTCATCCAGCGAATGCACCGGACGGTCGCGCGTGATGACGCCGGGCAGGCTGCCCCCCTGCACGGCCAGCACCTGCAGGCCTTCCAGCTCGCGGGCGAACTGCGGCTCGCGCGCGGCCATGCAGCGATACAGCGCCACCTGCTGCGGGATTCCGGTGACTCCGGCATAGAAGCCGGACTGGATGCGGATCAGATGCGCGCCACCCTTCACGTAGATCGGCGTGATCAACCCGATGTCCACCACGCCGTGCCGCAGCTCCAGCATCGAATGCTCCGAAGAGAGCAGCGCGCCGGACCAGCTCGGCCGGATGCGCAAGGTGCCGCCGGATTGCGCCTCGACATGCGCGATCCAGCGCAGGTCGGCGCGGCTGAAGGGATGGGTGGGGCTGTAGGGCGTGGCATACACCAGTTCGGTGACGCCATCGTCCGCAGGGCGGGCGCATGCGCCCAGGCACGCGGCCAGCAGCAGGACCAGGGGGAGCATCGCCACTCTCATGCGCCGACCTCGCGCTGCAGGAAGCCCTGCACCTGTTCCAGCGCGCGGTCACGGTCCCAGTTCTTCGCATCGACCATGTCCGCGTCCAGCAGCAGCACCGGCACGCCTGCGGCCTCGAGCGCCGCGCGCGTCAGCAGCGTGCCGGACTGCGACAGGCGGTTGTCCCGCGGCACCAGCATCACCGCCGCATCGATGCCGCAGCGCTGCGCCTCGCTGACCATCCAGTCGCACATCCACGGCGGCAGATGCAGCACCTCGTTCATCGAGCAGATGCGGCTGGCCAGCGCCTCCATCGGCTTGCCCTTCACCTCGCGGATGTATTGCGCGCCGGCGAAGGGCAGGTACATGGACCAGACGAACACGGCGCCCAGGCGGGTTTCCAGCGCCTGGTAGAACGACGTGTCGTGCCAGAGACCGGCGCCGATCCACATCAGCCGCAGCCGCTCGTCCGGTGCCACGCCGTGGCCGGCGTCGACGCGCGCACGCACCTCGTCGCGGAACCGGCGCGCATGCGCCACCGCCCAGTCGCTGCCGCGATGCCACTGCGGGATCATCGTGTTGGGCATCTGGTCGACGATGGAGACCGGGCAGGGACGCGCGCTGCCCACCATCTGTGCCGCCTCGGCAAGATACGTTTCCTGCTCGTTGATGCGCTCCATCAGCGCTTCCAGGCGCGCCATCTCGAAGACCCGGCCGGTGCGGCGTTCCAGCAGCGCGATCAGCGCCTGCAGTTCCGCGGTCATCAGCGCGATGCGGCCTGCGCCATAGACCTCCTCCCAGCGGTTGCGCCCGTGGCGGTACCAGTCGGGCACGGTGGGCTCCCAGGCCGGAGCCTCCATCGGGAAGAACTCGGTGCCCATGGCCGCGGCCCACTGGGAGAACACCTGCTGGATGCAGTCGCAGGTGAGCCGCGCCACCAGCACGGTGGGTCGCGGCATGCCACCCCACGGCGCCGTGGCCGGGTCATTCGCCAGCGTGCAGGCCAGGCCCAGCGAGCAGTAGCTGCAGCGGTTCGCCGGATAGCCGAGTGAATCCAGCACGTTGAAATAGCGCCCGCCAAGGCGCTTGGCCGAGATGTAGGCCGACCACCACTGGTTGGACACCAGCGGGATGTCCATTGCATGGAAGATCTCGTGCGGCGTGTCGGCCTGCGCGATCGCGAACGGCTCGCCGCGGTCCACCACTCGCTCGCGCAAGGTCGCGGCGAAGGCCTTCTGGTATTCGGTGGCGGCGGCCGTGCTGGCGAGATCCTTGCGTGCCGCGCCCGGGGCGATTGCATTCATTTCAGTGCCCCTGCCGCAACCACGGCGGCGTATTGCGATTCGTCCAGGTTGGCGATGGACAGCGCCACCTCGCGGCCATGTTCACCGAGCTTCGGTGCGCGATAGGGTACGGCAGGTTCCCGCGACAGCGAGATCGGGGTGCGTACATGGCCGAATGGTCCCAGGTGCGGATGCGGCAGCTCCACCAGTGCGCCGCGTGCACGCAGCGCGACGTCCTGCCAGAGCTCCTCGATGTCCTGCACGACGCCGGCGGCGATGCCTTCGGCCTGCAGCTTCGCGGCGAGTTCCGCGGCATCCTGCCCGCGGGTCCATTGCGCCACCGGCTGTCCGCCGGCGAGCTGGTCGAGGCGCTGCGCCTGCGCCGCATCGCGCAGCATGATGGCGACCCAGCGGTCCTCGCCGCGCGCCGGATACACCTCCTGGTGGTGCACATCCGGATCGGCATTGCCGGCACGCCGCAGCGGCTGGCCGCGCTGCGCCGCGACGAACGCCGCATGCATCTGCTGCACACAGATCTCGTACATCGACGCATCGATGTGGCAGCCGCGACCGCCCTGGCGGCGATGGGCCAGGCCGGCGATCAGGCACGCGGCCATCACATAGGGCACGATCACATCGCCATAGGGCACGGCGCCCGGCACCACCGGATCACGATCCGGCCAGCCGGTCAGCCAGGTGCGACCCGAAAGCGCGCCGCCGGTGCCATCCACGCCCCATTCCTGCGCCAGCGGGCCGGTCTGTCCATAGACGCTGCCCGAGGCCATCACGACGCCGGGATTGCGGGCGGCCAGCGAGGCATAGCCCAGGCCCAGCTTGTCCATGGTGCCGGGGGAAAAGTTCTCGACCACGGCATCGGCCCAGTCGATCAGCGGATCGAGCAGGCTGCGGGCGGCGGGATTCTTCAGGTCCATCGCCACGCTGCGCTTGGAAGTGTTCAGGTGCGCGAACCACGGCTTGTCATCCGGATTGTCGGCGCGCGACGCGCTGACCTGCACATCCAGCCGCGACAGGCAGGGGCGGGTGCTGCTTTCGATCTTCACCACGTCGGCACCCAGGTCTCCGAGGATCTTCGTGGTGATGGAACCGACCAAGGCCCACGAGAAGTCGAGAACGCGCAGTCCGGCCAGCGGTCCACCGCGCGCACCGGGCGCACGCGCCGTCCAGGGCGCCGCGGGCGATGGCGCCGGCGTGAGTCGCGCGAACCGGCCCGGTGTCCTGATGCCGTCCTGTTCCACCCAGAAGTCGCGCGCGGCAAGATGCGTGCAAGCGAGCACCGCTTCGGGCGCCTCGATCACGCAGGCATTGATGCCGCGGCGCCGGCCCTCGGTGCGGATTTCGGCGCTGGTGCGTGTGCGGAAGAACGCCGCGATCGCCGCTTCCCACCCGGCACGCGTTCCGGCGTCCAGCGTCGAGCGGTTGTAACGCAGCCAGTCCGTGCCGCGCAGCGGGTTCGCCACTCCACTCTCGTCCATCCAGTCAGACAGTGCCTGGTTCGCCGGCGCGCCGAACCGTCCGGTCATCAGGCTGTGGAAACACCAGCCGTCGGCCAGCGCCCAGATGCAGCGCACCGTGGCTCGTCCATAGTTCAGCGCGCCGCCCACCCGATGCAGCTTGCGCCGGTCGAACTGCCACACCAGCACGCCGTTCACGTTGCGGCTGAACGCGACTTCCTGCACCGACACGTCCACATGCTGGCCCAGGCCATGCGTGAGGCGCGCGTAATGCGCGGCCATCGCGCCAGCCGCGGCCACCATCTCCGCATGGAAGGTGCACGCGTCGAGTGCTTCCTTCACCGGCGCGCGATCCGGCGCGCCTGTCAGCCGCAGCGCGCCGCCCATGGCCGAGGCCACCAGTTCGCCGCCGCGCCAGCGCGCGCGCGGCGAGCCGCTGCCGAAGGGCGTGACCGACACGTGGATCAGCGCCGGATTCCACTGCTCCAGCACGGCGCGGGTCAGGCCCTCGTCGGCCAGTTGCTCGAGGCCCAGGTCCTCGACGAGGAAGTGCGCGCCTTCGATCGCGTCGCGCTGCGCATCGCCGGGCACGACCTGCGCCCCCAGCGATGCCAGCAGCCGGCACAGCGGGCGTCCGGGCATGGCGCCCAGCGCCAGCACGCGCAATCCGTCCAGCGGCCTCATGCCAGGTCCTCCGTGCAGAAGCGGGCAATTCTTTCGGGCGCGCCGTCATCCGCGTTCCAGCGCGCATCGGTCAGGGCCAGGAAGGGCAGGCCGGCCTCACGCAGCGCGCGGATCTGGGCCGGCACCTGCCAGGCCAGTCCTTCGTCCTCGCGCGTCATCCACAGGATCACGCCCGCGGCGCGACAGTGGCGGGCGCGTGCCACCACCTGCGCGGGGCGATCGATGAAGGCGCGTGGTCCGGTGGCATGCTGCTGCAGGTGCCGGGCGAGGCGCAGCGCAGGTGCATCGTCCGACGCGTCGAGCGCAGGTCCGCAGCGCAGGGCGCTGCCCGGATGCAGTTCATCGACGATGCAGGCGCCGGCGCGATCGGCAGCAAGGTGCAGCCGGTCATCCGGCGGCATGCTCCCCGTCAGCAGCAGGCGGCGTCCGCCGTCGGTGGTCTGGCCCGTGACGCCCTCGATCCACTGCGTGGCATCGCTCCACAGCGCGGCACGGAACAGCCGTTCATGCCGCGCCCCGTCGCTGCCGCGTGATGCATTGATCTGCGCCAGCTGCGCGCGCAGCCGATCGGCCCGCGCCAGCGCGGCGGGCCAGGTCGACCCATCGGCGCCAAGGCGTGCCGCCAGTGACTCGATGGCGGCGGCGCTGTGCGCCTCGCTGGTCGCGCGCGGAATCAGCGCCAGATCGAGCAGATGCGTGGCCGGTCCGCCCAGCAGGCCGCGGGACTGCAACTCGCGGATGTAATAGCACAGCCGTTGCGCCGCATCGTCGGCGCGCGAGAACACCACATCGGCCACGCCGTCGAGGGCGCCGGCAAACCACTGTTCGAGGATGGACCGTGCCCAGCCCGGGAAGCTGGATTCGAGCCAGCGATCGGCGGTCGGGGTGGGCGCGTCCGCCTGCCAGGGCAGATGCCCGAAGGGACGCCCGCTGGCAAGCAGCAGCTCCAGCGGAATGTCCGCGCCGACGAAGCCGACGCCGCCATGGCGCAATGGCTCGAGCGGTGCGGCCAGGATGGATTCAATGGATGAAGACATGGACTCGTTCATGGGGAAAGCCACTGCGGCAGGCCAAGCACCAGCACCGGGAACAGGATCAGCAGCACCAGGTGCACGAGGTCTGCGGCCAGGAAGGGCACCACGCCCTTGAAGATGCGGGCAATGGGCACATCCGGTGCCACACCGCGGATCACATAGAGGTTCATGCCGATGGGCGGATGCACGAAGCCGATCTCCATCGCGCGCACCAGGAAGATGCCGAACCAGATCGGCGAGAGGCCCATGTCCTGCACCAGCGGCAGCAGGATGGGCGTGGTCAGCAGCATCAGCGCCAGGCCATCGAGCACCGAGCCGATCAGCAGCAGGAACACGGCGACCACCAGCATCGTCGCCACCGGTCCGAGACCCAGGCCCTGGATGCCCGAGCCGATGATCTCGGTGAGCCCGGTGACGCTGATGAAGGTGGAGAAGATCAGCGCGCCCACGATCACCAGGTAGATGAGGCCGCTGGTCTTCAGCGTGTCCTCGAGGGCGCGGCGCAGCGTGGCCACTGACAGCCGGCGACGACGCATGCAGATCAGGAAGGCCCCGGAGGCGCCCACGGCCGCAGCCTCGGATGGCGTGACCCAGCCCATCGCGATGCCGCCGATGACGGCCAGCACCAGCAGGCCGATGTCGAGCATGCGCCACAGCGCGGCGCGGCGCTCGGCCCAGCTGGCGCGCGGCAGGGACGGTGCAATGCCGGGACGCCACCACACCAGCAGCGCGATGACGAGGAAATAGCTGAGCATCTGCGTGATGCCGGGCACGATGGCGGCGGTGAACAGCGTGCCGATCGACTGCTCGGCGATGATGCCGAACACGATCAGTGCGCCGGACGGCGGAATCATCTGGCCCAGCGTGCCACCGGCCGCGACGGAACCTGTGGCCAGCGCATCCGAATAGCCGCGCTGGCGCATCTCGGGCAGCGCCACCAGGCCAATGGTGGCGGTGGTGGCGAGGCTCGAGCCGTTGATCGCGCCGAAGCCGGCACAGCCCGCCACCGACGCCACGGCCAGCCCGCCGCGACGATGGCCGAACATGCGCGCGGCCACGTCGAAGAAGTCGCGGCTGGCATTGGCCGCAAAGCACAGGTGTGCCATCAGCATGAACAGCGGCAGGGTGCCCAGCTCATAGCGCGTGACCGTCTCGAAGAACAGCACTGCGGACTTGATCAGCATCGGTTCGACGCCCAGCGTCAGCACCAGCCCCACCATGCCCACCAGCCCCAGCGCAATGCCGATGGGCATGCCCATCACGAGCAGCACCAGCAGCGCGCAGACGCCGAGCAGTCCGGGTGCGACGCCGGTCATCGCGCGTCCCCGTGACGCAGCACATCGCGCAGCGCCAGCAGCAGCAGCCATGCCATGGTCAGCACGGTGGCGATGCGCAGCGGGCGATGGGGGATATGCCAGATCTCGCTTTCTTCCTGCGCGGTCCACAGCTCGACAGCGACCCAGACGCTGCCGGCCAGCAACACCGCGACCACCAGCGCGGAGGCCACTGCATTCAGCCGCACCAGCACCGCGCGCGTGCGGCCGCTGGTGCGGTCGAGCACCAAGTGCACGCGTGCATGCGCGGCGGCGCGCGTGGCCACGACCAGTCCGCCGCAGGCGGCGAACAGCACCGCGGCCTGCACCAGTTCGATGGAGCCGGGCAGCGGCCAGCGCACCTGCCGGCCGAGCATCGCCACGGTGTCGATCACCATCGCCGCCAGCAGTGCGCCGCCGGCAACCCAGACAAGCAGTTCATTCGCGGTCGGGCGCGTCATGTACACATCCACAGTTGTCGGGATTCGCGGTGCCACTGCAGCGCCGGCAGGCCGGCCTGCGAACCGATGCGCTGCAGATAGGCGATCACGTCGTCGGCGCGCGCGTCGCTGACGCATACCGGGCGACCCGGAGGTTCCACATGCACGGGCATGACGCCGGTTTCCAGCCGCCCGTCGGCATGCCAGCGCACCACGCCCAGCGCGGCGTGCACGGCCTCGGGGTGGAAGGGCGCCAGCCGGTAGCGCGGATCCGGTTCGAAGCCGAACAGCTCGCGGCGCCGCCGCGCCCATTCGGCGCGGGCTGGATGCGACTGGTCCATCGCCAGCGCTTCCGTCACCACGCAGCCATTGCCGAGCCCGTGGAACACCGGCTTGCCGTGCACGCGGGAGATGCCGCGCAGGATGTGGGCGTGGTGTGCGACGACCACATCGGCGCCGGCATCGAGCGCGGCCTGCGCGAGCTCCCGCTCATAGGGGGCGATATGCGCCGGTGTGTGGACGACGCCCTGGTGCAGGGCGACGATCACCAGCCCGGCTGCTGCGCGCGCCGCACGCACGTCCTGCGACAGCCATTCCCGCGCCTGCGGGTCCATCGCGGTGATCGGCGCGCGCGGTGTCACCGGGCTGCCATCCGCGGTGCGCACTGCCAGATAATTGCAGCCGGCGCGCGCATCGCGCGCCCAGGCCGCCTCCGGCCCCACGCAGTTGTAGCTCAGCACCGCAAGGGTCCTGCCGGCGCGACGGATGATGGCCGGCCGGCGTGCCGCGGCGAGGTCGATACCCGCCCCGGTATGCGCGATGCCGAGCTCATCGAGCCGTGCGAGGGTGTCGGCAATGCCGATGGCACCGCAGTCGGCCATGTGGTTGCCGGCCAGCGTGACCGCGTCGAAGCCGGCGCGCGGCAGCGCATCCAGATGCTCCGGCGGCGCCCCCGGTGCGGGGACGTCACCGGCCAGTTCCTGGCCGCGGCGGGTATGCGGCACCTCAAGATGGCCGACCACCACGTCGGCCGTGCCGAGGGCCGGCGCAATGCCGGACAGCCAATGGTCGGGTCCTGGCGCGTCGAGCACCAGATCGCCAGTGAACAGCAGTGTCAGGGAAGCAGGATCCGGCTCTACCATTTCTTGCGCAGACTCAGGGCAAACAATCGTCCGACCGGATTGGTGACGGTGGCGTCATAGCCGCCGCTGCCATTGCTGGTCGGCGCCACATTGACATAGGGCGGGGATTCATCGAAGGCGTTGCGCACTTCGATGCCGAGGTGCAGGTCGTCCAGCAACGGGCCCTCGGCCCATTCTCCGAGGTTCAACCCGAGTGCCAGGTCCACCGGCGTGTAGGGACCCACCCCTTCGGCCGGTGTCACCGCATTGTTCTGGTAGCCATGCACGCGCGTCAACGTCGCCTGCGCGCTCCACGGGCCCGCGCTCCAGCCCGCACCGGCGCGCAGCTTCAGCTTCAGTGGATTGAAGATGGTGTTGAGCCGATCGACCATCGGCGCGGCCGGCGTGATCGCCACCTCGTAGGTGGTGAGCCATGTGCCGCTCAGCGAGAAGTCCCAGCGGCCGATCCCGGTCTGCAGGCCGTAGGCCGACGTCACGTCGATGCCTTTCATGTCCGACACGCCGAGGTTCTGGTTGCGGCCATCGACGAACAGCGCGACGTTCGCGGCCGAGCCACCGGGCAGGGCGCCCACCACGGTGATGCCCTGGTCGAGCGCCGCCTGCACCAGCTGCGCGGCTTCGGCGCCGCGCACGATCAGGCCGGTGCCGGCGAAGTCCGCCTCACGCGCCAGGATGGCGAGGTTCGACAGGTAGCCCTCCACCTGGTTGCGGTAGTTCACGTCGAAATAGGTGGCACCCAGCCGCAGGTTCGGCGCGATGTCCCAGTCGAATCCGGCAGACCAGGTCGTGGCTTCCTCCGGTCCCAGGCCGCGGTTCTCGCCCGACAGCGCCACGCCCTGGATGGGCGCTCCGCCGGCAGGGTTCTGGTAGCTCTGCACGAACAGGTTGTTGCTGTTGCCGTAGATCTGGGAGATCAGCGGCGCGCGGAACGAGGTGCCGTAGCTGCCGCGCACCGCCAGATGACCCACTGGCCGCCACGTCAGGCCGTACTTGGCATTGGTCGTGTCACCCACGTCACTGTAATCGTCATGGCGCAGCGCCGCGTTCACGGTCAGCCGCTCGAAGCCGGGCCGCGCATTCTCCGCACCGAACAGCGGAATCTGCAACTCCGCATAGAACGAATCCACCGTGCGGTCGAAGTCACGCCAGGCGATCGCCGTGGTCGGGCCGCCGCGCGCGGAGCCCAGTTCCACGCCGATGTCCTGACGTTCGTAGCCGGTCGCAAGACCCAGGTTGCCGCCGGGCAGGCGCAGCAGCGTGCCGTTGAGGCGCAGCTCATATCCCTTGAAGGTGCTCCTGGTCGGCGCCAGGAAGATCTGGTCGGCCAGTCCGGCGAGCACAGCCGGGGACGTGCGGCCGAGTCCATACGGATCGAAGGCCGTGGCCGGATCCGGACTGGCCAGTGCGGCATTCAGCGCCGCATTGTTGATGCCATGCAGCTGCTCGGAGTTGTCGGAGGTCTTGCCGTACGCGAACAGCGCTTCGGCCTGCCAGTTGCCCGGCAGCGCGACCTGGATGCCCGGCGTCACCTGCCAGTTGCGGGCGAAGCCTTCCGAATCGTTGCGCGGCAGCTCCGCGCCGAAACCATGGTCGATCAGGTAGGAGCTGCCGGTGAAGCCCTCGGGCCGCACGAACCACGCATTGGTCTCGGGCACGGTCATGCGCGCGGTGCTGTATCCGAAGCGCCGCACGAAGGTGCGGCGGCTGTAATAGGCGTCGCCCACCACCGTCACGCGCGGCAGCAGCTCCACCGTGAACGTGGAAGCGAAGGAGTCATAGGACTGTTCAGGGAACAGGTCCTGACCGGTGAGCTCATCGCAGCGGTTGGCCGAACCGGGGGACAGGTCGGCCGCGTTGCCCGGAGTGAGCCCACCGGCCGGGATGGCGTAGGTGGTCGGTCCGATCACCAGCGTGCCGGGATTGCAGCGCGTGGTGCGGTAATCCCGGCCACCGCGATCGCGCTGGTCGGCGCGGAAGAAGTCACGGTCGTCACCGGAAAGGTTGTCGCGGTCGACGTGTTCGTAGGCGAGCATGAACTGCCCGCGCTCGAACACCGTGCCCCAGGCCGCGCCCACGAGGGTTTCGCTGAAGTCGCCGGACTCCGCAAGGCCGGCGCGCGCATGCACCTCGACACCGTCGAGCGTGCGTCGGGGAATCAGGTTCACGACGCCGGCCACGGCATCGGATCCATAGATGGCTGAAGCGCCGTCGGCGACCACCTCCATGCGCTCGACGCCCAGCGTCGGCAGGATCGAAGGGTCGGTGCTGCGGGAATTGTTGGTCACGCGATGGCCATCGACCAGGACCAGCGTGGCGTAAGGCCCGATGCCGCGCAGGTTCACCGTGTTGCCATACACGATGTTGCCGCTGCCGCCGGACTGCGCGCGCGAGTTCTCGCTGACGCCGAGGTCGAAGTTCTGCGGCAGCTCCTTGAGCATGCGGTCGAGACTGACCTGGCCGGCGCCTTCGATGTCGTCGCGGCCCAGCGCGATCACGGTGGATCCCACCACTTCCGCGCCGCGCACGCGGCTGCCGGTCACGACGACTTCCTGCAGCTCGGGATCAGTGTCCGCGGGCGCGGCGGCGAGCAGCGGTGGCATTGCGGCGAGGCAGGCGGTTCCCACGATCAGTCGGCGAACGATCAACGACACATCATCCATGACACCCTCCCTGGGCAGGCGGAGGGTTCCGCCCGCGTTGTCTGGTTGCTCGCATTGCTTCAGGCGTGCTTCGGTTCTGACATCGGCGGGACATCAGCGGCGCTGCGCGGGCTGCAACGGCAGTTCGAGATAGGAGCCGCGGCGTCCGGACACGATGCGGACCTGCGGCGCCGGATCCTTGCGGATCTCCGCAAGGTTGCGCTGCCGCGGGTCGGCGCCGGTCACTACCACGCGCAGGCGCGCACCCGCGGGCAGCACCCGCGACACCGGCGTCAGTGCGAAATCGAGGTCCACCTCGCGGTGGGGTCGCAGCGGGGCCTGATCCTGCGACAGGCCGGTGATCCACGGCAGGCCGAGCGTGTCGTACGGCGCGTCGCCCGTCTTGCGATAGGCCGCGGCGAGGCGACCGAAAGCCAGCACCTCGGCTTTCCCGTCAGCCGGAAGCAGTTCCAGATAGGCGAACAGCAGTGGATCCGCCTGGTCCGATGCCATGCGCAGGTGCATCACGGGGAATCCGACCAGTTCCTGCGGCGCGGTCAGCGCAGCGCTGGTGTAACTGAGGCCGCGGCCGTGCTGCGAATCCACCCAGAACGCGAAGGCCTCCGGCGGCCCGAGGTCGTAGTCCACCGTGAACTCCTGCGCCGCGCTGCGTGGCGGCGAGGTCTGCAGGCCGCCTTGCTGCCCCGGCGTGCCGGCCAGGAACCAGCGCTGGCCTCTGGCCTCACTGCCCGGCCAGCGCGCGCCCTGCTGCCAGTTGTGGCCCGCTGGTGCAGCCTCGAGCCACCACTTCACGCGCGGCCCGGCCGGCGCCGGCCGGTCGCGCAGGTGCTGGTCGAAGTACGCCTGCACTTCGCCATCGAAATCGAAATCCGCGGGCGCCGCGCAATGCGTGCCCGGACCGATCAGCAGCCGGCCGCCGAGGTTCTCGGCCGCGAGGATCATCTGCCCGGTGGGTTCATCCTGCAGGTTGCTCCAGAAATAGGTCGCGACGCCCGACTGCTTCAGCGTGTCGAGGTAGGTGTACGGACCCACCTCCTGCCAGAACGCGTTGCCCGTCAACGGCGAGACGCTGTCGCGGAAGGGCATGCCGTACCACAGCGGCGCCATCGGCGTGTTGGCGGCATGCTGGGCAACGGCCGTGCGCAGCAGCGCGCCGGTCGGGTCCGCATCCATCGGCAGGCTCATCAGGTCGTCGCTGAGCGGCTCGTCCGGCCGCGTGTTGAACTGCGCGGTGATGCCGCCGTTGCGGACAAAGGCGAACTTGTCGAGGTCCGAGGCGCCCGTGAAGATCGCCTTCAGTGCCGGCGGCGCCGTCGAGGCGACATGCAAGGTGGTGCCCCCGACATAGGAGCAGCCATACATGCCCACGCGACCGCTGGACCAGGGCTGCTCGGCCAGCCATTGCACCAGGTCATGGCCGTCCTGTGCCTCGGTGCGGTCCTGGAAACCGCGCCGCGCGCCAAAGGATGCTCCCTTGCCCCGGATGTCGGCCACGGCCAGCACATAGCCGGCATCGAGCAGGCGCTGCGCGACGCCGCGCGGGAAGGATTCGAGCTCGCGCACGCGCCCCTCCGCGTCGCGGAAGCGCCCGCGATACGGAGTGAATGCGAACAGCACCGGCATGGGGCCCGGCAGCAGTTCCCCATCACGCGCGGGGCGGTACACATGCATGGCCAGGCGCGTGCCATCCCGCACCGGCACATACAGACTCTCCCGGCGCGCGCCCTGCGGCGCCGGCAGGTTCTTGCGCACCACGGTCCAGCGCTCGTCGGTGCACAGGCGGCAGGCCGCGCCGGCGAAATCCCAGCTGGCGTCGGCGTCGCGCTTCAGCTGCCAGTCGAGCCAGCGCGTGGTCACGCGCGCCCACTCGCCGCCGTCCGGCTCGGAGAAGGTTCCGCCATGTCCCACCGGCAATGCGCCGAAGAACACCGGCAGGCGCGCGATGCGCTGCACGTCATCGGCGGCATTCTCGTGCGCGATGTCGGTGGGGCCGCCGGTGAGATAGAGCAGCGGGGCGTGCAGCTTTTCCAGCTGCGACTTGTCGATCTGCACGCCGCTGCGTCCACCGGGGCGGATGTAGATGCCGCTGGCCAGCACGAGCGTGGTGCGGATGCGCGGATCATCTGAGACCGCCAGCGCCTGCAGTCCGCCGCAGCTATGTCCGCCCACGGCGATGCGCGATGCGTCGATGCGACCCTGGAAGGGGCTGCCCTCGCGGGCCGTCTCGCGGATCGCCCAGTCGATGGCCTCCAGCATCTGGGCCGGCTGCGTCGGGTCGCTCGTCGCAGCCGGCGGACGCGGGCCTGCTGCGTTCGCAGGTGCCGGTGGCGGCGGGGGAGATGGCGGCGCACCATCGGGGCGCCGTGCCGTGGACTGCGGCACGCCGAGCGCGATGACGAAATAGCCGCGCGAAGCGATCTCGCGCAGGTATTGCGCATGCGCGAGGCCGTTGTTGCTGCAGCCGCCGTTGCCCCACACATACAGAGGAAGCGGCTGCTGCTGCGGCCATTGCACGGGGTGGTACAGCGTGTGCTGCGGAAGCTGCGGCGTCGTGGTGGCCGAGGCAGGCCATGGGCCGCTGCCGCCGGATTCGCCCACTGCCGCGGCTGCGGCAGGTCCCGCCGCGCCGATCGTGAAGATGGCAGCGGCGTACCAGATCGATTGCCAGTGTCTCTTCATGCCCCCTCCTGGTCCCGCTGCAAGCGCCGGCGCGCGGGCTCGCACGCGTCACGGATTGCTGTCGTGGACGCGCCTCGTCGTCCCGCGTGTGCCCGGCATGTGGCTGTCGTTGCGCCCTTCGTGCGAGCAGGGCCAGTCTAGTTCGGGGTCCACCGGACCGACCAAGACCTTGTATCGGCCGTGGTCAGACGTGGTACGTCTGGAGGATACCGGCGCGGCCTTCCCATGCACGAACCCGCGCCGCGTGGATCAGTCCCGTTGCGGCGCGGACTCCGGTCGCAGGTAGCCGAGCATGTGCGCCACGTAATCGACCTTGCCAAGGCCGATGCCCTCGCTGCGCAAGATCGCGTACGCCGTCATCACATGGAAGTAGAACTGCGGCAGGGCCCAGTCGCGCGCGAACTGCACGGCAGTCAGGTCGAAGACCATTCCTGCCGGCAGTGCATGCGCAATCGGGCGCTGCTCGTCGGCCGCATCCGGCACATCGGCCAGCGACGTCACCAGCGCGACCGTCTCCTCGATGCGGGCGATCGCTTCGGCCATTGAACCGGGATGCTCGCCGGCATTGCGGCCCTCATCGAGCAGCTGCTGCAGTGCCGGCGGAAACGCCGTGTCGTCCAGACGGTGCATGCCCTCCCACGCCTGCACGCACGCGAATCGCACCTGCGTCGAAAGGGGGAACATGTCCGGTGCAAGCCTGGCGGAGAGCAGCGCCTCTGCCTGCGCACCGGGTCGTTCCGCCTGTGCCTTTCGCAACCATGCGGCGAGGGCCTGCAGCATCTGCACATAGGTCGGCGCGAGCAATTCCTTCAGCTTCACCATCTCTCCTTTTCGTTCCGCGCCAGGCGGCAAGCATGTGGCGGTCATCGGTGCGTGACCCGATTGTGCCGCCAAGCGCCGTCAGAACACGACTACATCTGCACTTCTTCCCCATCCGCTGCATGAGTGCGGCGGTTCGTGCACGCTGATCTTCAGGACAACTCCCGTTCCAAAGAAGGACACCGCCATGAAGAAACTGAAGCTCGCACTGCTGATTCCGGTTGCCATTTGCACTGCTGGCGGTGCGGTCGGGGTGTTGTCCGCCGCACAACCGGCCGGCGGCACCGGCGGTGCTCCGGCCGGCAACATGGCCCCCGGGCAGGCGGCATCCCCGGGCGCCAATACCCCGGGTTCTGCAGCGCGGGTCCCCGGTGCCGGCGCCGCTGTCGTGCAGCCGCAGACCACGGCGAAGGCCAGCCTCGTTTCGGCCCCGGGCCGCGAGGTGAAAGGCGATCTGACCGTCACGGCCGAAGGCATTGCCGTGCTGATCCGCGGCGAGATCACCGGCCTCACGCCAGACAAGAAGCATGGCTTCCACGTGCATGAATTCGGCGAGTGCACGGCGCCTGACTTCAAGAGCGCCGGCGAGCACTTCAATCCCGCCAAGAATCCACACGGCGAACCGGATGCACGGTCGCGGCATCTCGGCGACATGCCCAATGCCGAAGCCGACAAGAACGGTCGCGCCACCATCAACGTGCGCATTGAAGGCGCAACCCTGGTGGACAAGGACGGCGGCCCCAACGCCATCCTCGGGAAGTCGCTGGTCGTGCATGCCATGCCGGATGACTTCAAGACGCAGCCCTCGGGCGGCTCGGGTGACCGCATCGCCTGCGGCGTCATTCGCTGATCCACGAGGCCACGCGCCTTTACCCGAATCCCCCGCGCGATTAGGCTGGCCTGGCACCAGGCCAGCCTGACCGCCTTCTGAACGTGAGGGCGGCGATGCGGCCATCACCAGGGGGATTCATGTCCACACACCGCAATGCCCGGTCGGCCAGCACCCTTGCCGCGGTGCTCACGGTCTTCGCCGCGGGTTTTACCCAGTCGGCACCGGCCGCCGGAAACTGTGATCGCACCTGCCTGACGGGCTTGATCACCACCTATGTCGATGCGCTCGTTGCGCGCGATCCTTCCCGCCTGCCGCTGGCCGACAAGGTGCGCATCACTGAGGATTCCCAGGCCATCCAGCTTGGCGAAGGGCTCTGGAAGACCGTCTCGGGCAAGGGCACCTTCCGTCACGATTATCTGGACACCAGCAGGCAGATCGCCGCCAGCCACGTGGTGGTTCTCGAAGGTCAGGGCCAGGCGCTGCTCTCGGTGCTGCTGCATGTGGAGGACAGCCGCATCGCGGGCATCGAGACGCTGGTCCAGCGCATCACGCCCGGTTCGCGCTTCCAGCCCACCGAACTGGGCAAGCCCGTGCGCGGCATGAATGATCCGGTGCCCGCGGGCCAGCGGCAGTCACGCCAGGACATGATCAAGATCGCGCTCACGTATACCGAAGGCCTGCGGGTGGGGAATTTCACCGATGGCAAGACCCCGTTCACGCCAGGCTCCTACCGCGTCGAGAATGGCGTCATCACCGCCGGACCGGGTTGCGGTCGCGCGGACTGCGACCTGTATGCGCAGAACATCATCCTGCACCCCGGCATCATCGCCAGCGTGGCCGCCGTGGACGAAGAGAATGGCGTCGTGCTGTTGTGGATGAACTTCGGCCACACCGGTTCGGCCTACGGCGAGGGCAATGCGCTGGTGACCTTCGAGGCGTTCAAGGTGTGGGGCGGACAGATCCGGTCCATCAACGCGTTCTTCAAGGGCCTGCCGGTCGCCACCGCGCGCTTCTGGCCTTCGGCGGATCCGGTGCAGTAGGCGGGAGTTCGTCGATCGATGCGCTCAGGGCCAGTTGAACCGGACCCCGAGCGAGGCGCGCCCCGCGTCGGCGCCGAACGCGGTGTCCAGATGGTCGTACCCGAGGCGCAGCGCCCATCGCTCGCTGAGGGCCGCCACGGCACCGACACCGGCCGCCAGGCCGACCTTTGAATCGGAGTCGAGCAGGTTGTTGAAGGTCTGGTTGCCCACCAGCGGATTCGACATCGAGCCGCGCAGGCGCGTTTCGGTCTTGCCGAGATAGGCACCGGCCCGGCCTTCCAGCGACAGACGGTCATGGACCGGCCAGGTCCCCGCCAGCGACAGCAGCACGCCGCTCGAGCGCACGCGGATCGTCGCGTTCGAGACGGTGCCGCCAGACTGCACGGCAACGTCGTAACGGCCTTCGCCCATTTCGAGGAACGACCCCTCTGCGGCCAGGTGGGGCGTGAACCGCCATCCGAGCGTGATTCCGTAACCGGTGTCGCGCCGATCGCTGTCGGTGGTCTGCACGCCGGCGTCTTCGACCCCGGCGGTGTCCCGCCCGATCGTGGTGTGGCTGATGTCCACCACGGCATAGGGCGGTGGCGCGGCGGCCAGCGCGAGAGCCGGGAAGGCGCAGAGCGCGCAGGCCGCCGTGGATCGCGATGTCTTGCGAAGCATCGCTTCCAGGCCCTGGGTGAGACCGCCGGCGATCACACCGCAGCCAGCAACTGATCGTAAATCTTCAGGTTGAAGTCCCCGGGAAGCAGCCGGTCGATCGACTGGGCGTAGGTGCGGGTCTCCTCGATCATCATCCGCGTGAAGCGCCGGTCGGCTTCGGGGCTGAGCCCGGGCTTGAAGCCCATGCTGAGCGGATCGAAGGGAATCGCGGCACCCTTGGTCGGCAGCAGTCGCGCCAGCGACCACAGCGGGCCCATCATCACGGCCTGCGACAGCGCGAGTTCCAGAGGAGACTTGCGCCGGTAGCCGGCATCGAGGAACGACAGCATGATCCAGTAGTTCAGGTTGCCGAGCCAGGCGAGGGACCGCAGGTCCGCATCCTTGATGCTGTTCGCATGGCCGGAATAGGCCGTTGGATTCGTCGGGACCTGGTAGCACGGAAACCGCGCGTCGCTCGCCGAAAGGCTCCACGCGTCGGGGGTCTCCTTGAACAGCGGGTGTGCGCCGTCGTAAAGCGAACGGAAGAACTCGAAGTGGCCGAGTTCGCCTTCGTCCTTGATGTGGTGCAGGTCCTCGGACCAGGCATCGAACTCCACCTTCGCAAGACCCGCCTTCTTGACGTTGTCGAGCGCTTCGATCAGCGCGTCATAGAGGTGACCCACGTGGTTCGGCCCCACACCTCCGCCGAGGGTGGTCGTCATCCGGTCGAGCAGGCGCACCGCGCCTTCGCCTTCGGGTTTCGCGGTCAGCGCATCAGGCGGTGCTTCGCAATAGGTGAACTTCGCGAGGCTGACCGGGCTGAGCGGCACCATTTCGAACGGGAATGGATAGATCTCGGACTCGTACGGGAAGTCCTGGCGGGTCAGCACCGGCGCGGCATCCAGCTCGACGAGCAGGCGGTTCACCGCGCCCAGATGCTGCATCTCCTGGATGATCACGCCCATGAACGAGGAGGAGTTGGGCGCCGGATTGCCGATGAGTTCGGCATAGGCCGGTTTGAGCGAGAACGCGCCGTAAAGGTACTGGACCATCAGGTCGTGTTCGATTTCCGCAGCTTCGCGCAGCAGCCGGACGAGCTCGAGATAAGGATTGTTGAAATCCTTGTGCACCGGCGCGGTGGTGTGCTGCCCGGCGAATGCTGTTCCTGTTCCGGCGGCAACGCCCAGCAGGGCGAGATTGCCCAGCAGCGCACGACGCGACATCGCTCTGTGTGTCATAAGTTGGTTTTCCCCCGACTTGTTCTGGTCGATTTGTCCGGAGTGTATCAGCCACACGCGCGGCGGCAATTACCTGCCACGTCTGACCGAATCGCGCCTCGCCCGGCGCCGCAGACACAGCCGACTGCCACCGGCCGGATGTTCGCCGCGAAGCACGCGACAAGGTCCTCGCCCGGACGCGCAGTGCTGGTTGTGTCAATCAGCGCGGGGATACATCGGCGAAGAAACGGCGGCATCCGCCCGGCTGCCCTGCGCTAGACTCCTCCGCCTCAGCCACGCATTCCGCTTCGGGACGGATGTATGACTCGGGGTAATCCACTGAAGGAGTATCCAGATGAGCGACAAGCCGATCCTGACCACGCGGCAGGGCCATCCCGTCACCGACAACCAGAGCCTGCGCTCGGTCGGCGAGCGCGGGCCCGCGACGCTCGAGAACTACCAGTTCATCGAGAAGATCACGCACTTCGACCGTGAACGCATTCCCGAGCGGGTCGTGCATGCGCGCGGCACCTCCGCACACGGCTACTTCGAGGCCTATGGAAAGATCGGCGATGAGCCGGCCTCGCGCTACACACGGGCCAGGGTGCTGACAGAGACTGGCGTGCGCACGCCGGTGTTCGTGCGCTTCTCGACGGTGATTGGCGCGAAGGACAGTCCGGAGACGGCGCGTGACCCGCGCGGCTTTGCCGTGAAGCTGAAGACCGTCGACGGCAACTGGGATCTGGTCGGCAACAACCTGAAGATCTTCTTCATCCGCGACGCGATCAAGTTCCCGGACATGATCCACGCGTTCAAGCCCGACCCGGTGACCAATCGGCAGGAGGCCTGGCGGTTCTACGATTTCGTGTCGCAGAGTCCCGAGGCGCTGCACATGGTCACGTGGGTGAAGAGTCCCTGGGGCATTCCTGCGAACTATCGCGAGATGGAAGGCTCGGGTGTGAACACCTACAAGCTGGTCAACGCGCAGGGCGAGGCGGTGCTGGTGAAATTCCACTGGGTGCCGAAGCAGGGCGTGCGCAATCTCACCTCCATGCAGGCGGCGCAGATCCAGGCGAAGGATACCGGGCACGCCACCCGCGACCTGTACGAGGCCATCGCGCGCGGTGACTTTCCGGAATGGGAATTCTGCGTGCAGATCATGTCCGACGACGAACATCCGGAGCTGAGCTTCGATCCGCTCGACGACACCAAACGCTGGCCGGAAGACGAATTTCCGCTGCGCCCGGTCGGCCGCATGGTGCTCGACCGCAACCTCGACAACTTCTTCGCCGAGGCAGAGCAGTCGGCGTTCGGCACCGGCGTGCTCGTCGATGGCGTCGATTTTTCCGACGACAAGATGCTGCAGGGTCGCACGCTGTCCTATTCGGATACACAGCGCTATCGCGTCGGCCCCAACTACCTGCAGCTGCCGGTCAACGCACCGCAGGAAGGCGCGCGGCCGCGCACGAACCAGCGCGACGGGCAGATGACCTATGCGGTGGACCAGTCCGGTTCGAATCCCCACGTGAACTATGAACCCAGCACGATGGGCGGGCTGGCCGAGGCACCACGTGCCAGGGCCGACTATCACCAATGGGTCGAGGGGCATCTCGGCCGCTACCAGACCACCCGCACCGCCGATGACTACACGCAGGCGGGCGAGCGTTACCGCAGCTTCGAGGACTGGGAGCGCGACGACCTGATCGCGAACCTCGTCGATGACCTGAAGCAGTGCCCGCGCGAAATCGCGCTGCGCATGGTGTGGCACTGGTGGCACTGCGACGAGGACTACGGACGTCGCGTCGCGGAGGGCGTCGGGATTGATCTGGCGGAGGCCAGGGCGTTGCCCCCATTGCCGGGGCGGCCAGCACCCGGGCAGAACCGGCCGGGCAGCACGTACACCAGCGGCCGCAGCGAAGCGGCGGAGCCGCGCGCGACGACCAGCACCCCGACCGGCTAGCTGCGCGCCGCAGGACCGGCGTCGCTATCCGGCTCCCAGCTGCGTCTTCAGTTCGGCCAGTTCCGCCGCGAGCTGGTCGACCCGCTGCTCGAGCCGGGAAAGGCGATCATCCGGCGCTGCCGCAGTGCGGGCCGGCGTAGGGGAGTCCGGCTCCGCATCGGCCTCTGCCGGCGTACCTGAGAACAGGTGCATGTAGCGGCTGTCACGCCGGCCGGGCTCACGCGCCAGCCGTGTGACAAAGGGCCCGCCTTCCTTGGTCGCAAGGTTCTGCAGCGCCGCTTCCACCTCGGATGTGTCCCTCACTTCGCTCATCCGGCTGGCGCGCGGCCGCAGTTCGGCAGGGGTCTGCGCCCCCCGCACCAGCAATTCGCAGAGAATGGCAGTCTCCAGCGGCGGGAACTGCAGCGACCCGAACTCGGTATTGCAGAACAGGTGCTGGTATTTCGGGACGCGACTGCCATACCCGGAGCGCTCCAGGATCAGGTGCTTGCGGACGAGGCCATCGACGACCTGCTGCACGGTGCGTTCATCGAGATCCAGCACGGGATCGCGGTTGCTCTTCTGGTTGCAGGCATTGACCAGCGCATTGAGCGACAGCGGGTACTGGTCGGGCGTGGTGATCTGCTTTTCGATCAGGCATCCGATCACGCGGGCTTCAAGTTCCGAAAGCTGGATGTTCATCGGGCCATTGTGCCGGACCCCGGCGAAGGCCGGGCTACTTGCTTGCCGCTGCAATCATCCTGATTGGAGTAGAGTCGGTCACCCCCCTCTTTCAGGAGAAGATCATGCGCTTTCCTGATGCCACGGCCGTGAATTCCCCTTTCTCGCCCACCCGTGTCCTGGCCGTGATGCTGCTGGCCTGTGCGGCGCTGCTCGTCGCGCGACAGGCAGGCGCCCATCACGGCTGGGCCTGGGCCGAAGAAGCCCAGTCCACACTCGACGGCAAGGTCCAGTCGGTTTCGATGGCGGCACCGCACCCGACACTGCAGGTCACCGACGCCCGGGGACAGACCTGGCAGATCGACCTCGGCAACCCCAGCCAGACCGAGCGCTCCGGCTTCACGAAGGACTCCGCGAAGGAGGGCGATGCCATCACCGTGCTCGGCAATCGCAACCGCGACCGCGACCGCAATCACATGAAGGCGGTGCGGGTCTCCATTGGCGGCAAGGATTTCGACCTCTATCCGGAGAGGATCACAGCGAACCGATGATTGCCGATCGATCCAGTTCGCATGAGGTGATGGCGGTCGAAGGCGGCCGCCCGGTGAAGATGTGGACCCGCGGTGTGCCGGTCGAGGATGGTGCGCGCACGCAGCTGGCGAACATGGCGCGGATGCCGTTCGTGCACGCCCACGTGGCCGTGATGCCCGATGTGCACGTGGGCATTGGCGCGACCGTCGGATCTGTGGTGGCCACCAGCGGCGCCATCATCCCGGCGGCAGTCGGCGTGGATCTCGGCTGCGGCATGATGGCCGTGCAGACGACGTTGCGCGCAGAGGACCTGCCGGACTCTCTGGCCGCACTGCGCCGGCGCATTGAACTGGCGGTGCCGCATGGCATCGTCTCGGACCGCGACGTCGCGTTCAAGGGTTCCTGGCGCGAGACGCCTGTGCAGGTGGCCACACGCTGGGGCGGGCTGGCAGCGCGTCATGCGCGCATCGTGGCGAAGCGCCCGGCGGCCGCGACGAAGAAGCCGCAGTCACAGCTGGGGACACTCGGTGGCGGCAACCACTTCATCGAACTGTGTCTGGATGAGGCCGGCGGTGTGTGGGTGATGCTGCACTCCGGTTCCCGCGGCGCGGGCAACCGCATCGGGCAGGTGTACATCGAGCTGGCCCGCGAGGACATGCGGCGCCACGCGATCAACCTGCCGGACCGCGACCTCGCCTATCTGGTCGAGGGAACCCGGCATTTCGATGACTACATCGAGGCGATGAGCTGGGCACAGGACTACGCGGCAGAGAACCGTCGCGTGATGATGGAGTCGGTGCTGGCCGCGATGCGCGACCTGCTGCCGCCATTCACGACGCGTGACCGCGCGGTGAACTGCCATCACAACTACGTGTCCCGCGAGGCGCACTTCGGGAAGGACGTGTGGGTGACCCGCAAGGGTGCGGTGCGGGCCGGTGAAGGCGAGCTGGGCATCATTCCGGGCTCGATGGGGGCGCGTTCTTTCATCGTGCGTGGCCGCGGCAATGCCGACAGCTTCGCCAGCTGCAGCCACGGTGCGGGCCGCCGCATGTCACGCACAGAGGCGCGCAAGCGCTTCACGGTCACCGACCACCGGGCGGCCACCGAGGGCGTGGAATGCCGCAAGGACGGCGGTGTGCTCGACGAGACGCCGGCGGCCTACAAGGACATCGACGCGGTGATGGCCGCGCAGGGCGACCTGGTCGAGATCGTTGCGACGCTGAAGCAGGTGCTGTGCGTGAAGGGTTGAGGGACCCGACAAATGGTCCGCGCGGCAATATCGGCTCCATCCCAAAGCCTGGCGCTGTGGCCTTGCCTCAGCCGCCGTCGAGCACCGCCCTGATCTTGTTGGCCAGCGCAGCGACCGCAAGCGGTTTGGTGAGCCATATCCGGATCCTCACCGACGAGGCCGCCGCAAACGGCGGTACCCTGTGACACCGGCGAGACGAAGCTGGCCTCTGGTTCACCGCTCCATGGCCCGGGCTGCTGCAAGCAGTGCTTCCGCGAAGCGCTCGCGCAGCAACGCGCTGTCCTCCTTCAATGCGATGAGCCCCAGTTCGACCCGCGCGGGTCTGCCGCCCAGGCGCCGGTACTGCACCCCGGTCCGGTTCAGGTTGCGCACCGAGGCGGGCACCAGCGCGAAGCCCATGCCGCTGGAGACCAGGCTGATCACCGTCTGCATCTGCCTTGCATGCTGGGTGATGCGCGGCGTGAAGCCCGCCGCGCGACAACGCGCGAGGATCAGATCGTGCAGCCCCGGTGCGATGTCGCGCGGCGGGATGATGAAACTCTCGTCGGCGAGCCCGCGCAGGTCGACGCGATTCCCCGCGCGGCCGGCGCGATGGGCGGCGGGCAGGGCCAGCACCAGTTCCTCGTCATGCAGGCGCTGGTAGGCCAGGTCCGCATCATCCACCGGGGCGAGGGCGATGCCGAGATCCAGCCGACGGGCGCGCAGCTCGCGCAGCTGCGCGTCGGTGGTCAGTTCGTGCAACTGCACTTCCACCTGCGGGTATCGGGTGCGGAAGTCCTTCAGCGCCGGCGGCAGCACGCCATAGTCCGCGATCGACACGAAACCCACCGACAGCATGCCGATCTCGCTGCGTCCAGCGAGGCGGGCCCGGCGGGCCGCTGATTCCAGCCGCGCAAGCGCCACGCGGGCCTCCTCGCGGAACGCGGCACCTGCGGCCGTCAGGGTGGCGCCGGAGTTCGTGCGGTCGAGCAGGCGGACTCCGAGTTCCTCCTCGAGCGCCTTCACCTGTGTGGACAGCGGCGGCTGCGACATGTGCAGGCCGGCCGCGGCACGCGAGAAGCTGCCTGTCTCGGCAACCGCCAGGAAATATCGCAGCTGCCGCAGCTCCACTATTCGCAACTCCTATGGCGGACGCCTGAATATTGTATTGGAGCGTATAGGGGGATCCAAGGCACCATCCGCCTCCCGCGTACTGCCGAACAAGGTCTGCCATGCCCGTCTATCGTTCCCGGACCAGCACCCACGGTCGCAACATGGCTGGTGCCCGCTCGCTGTGGCGTGCCACGGGCATGAAGGATGGGGATTTCCAGAAGCCCATCATCGCGGTGGCCAACTCGTTCACGCAGTTCGTGCCGGGCCACGTGCACCTGAAGGATCTGGGGCAGCTGGTCATCCAGGAGATCGAGGCCGCCGGCGGTGTCGGCAAGGAGTTCAACACCATCGCCGTGGATGACGGCATCGCGATGGGTCACGACGGCATGCTCTACAGCCTGCCCTCGCGCGAGATCATCGCCGACGCGGTGGAATACATGTGCAATGCGCACTGCGCCGATGCACTGGTCTGCATCTCGAACTGCGACAAGATCACTCCCGGCATGCTGATGGCGGCCATGCGGCTGAACATCCCGGTGGTGTTTGTGTCGGGCGGGCCGATGGAGGCGGGCAAGACGCGACTGGCAGGCAATGAGGTGGCGCTGGACCTGATCGACGCCATCGTCGCGGCCGCGGACGACAAGGTGTCAGACGCGGATGTGCAGGACATCGAGCGGTCGGCCTGCCCGACTTGCGGTTCCTGCTCCGGCATGTTCACCGCGAATTCGATGAACTGCCTCACCGAGGCGCTGGGCCTGTCGCTGCCGGGCAATG
>CAZWDR010000026.1:0-28748 GCA_964632365.1 uncultured Steroidobacteraceae bacterium | reverse complement strand
CATCTGCGGCTCCTGCGCGATGAACATCGATGGCGTGAACACGCTGGCCTGCACGAAGTCGTGCGGCGACGTGAAGGGCAGCGAGGTGCGCATCTATCCGCTGCCGCACATGCCGGTGGTGAAAGACCTCATCCCCGACCTGACGAAGTTCTACGCGCAGTATGCCGCCGTCGAACCCTGGCTGATCTCGCATTCGCCGGCGCCCACCGACCGTGAGCGCCTGCAGTCGAAGCAGGAGCAGGAGAAACTCGACCGGCCTTCCGCATGCATCCTGTGCGCGTGCTGCTCCACCTCGTGCCCCAGCTACTGGTGGAACTCCGACCGTTACCTGGGACCGGCGGCACTGCTGGCCGCCTATCGCTGGATCGTCGACAGTCGCGATGACGCCGCCGGCGAGCGCCTGGATGCGCTGGAAGACCCGTTCCGTCTGTATCGCTGCCACACGATCATGAACTGCACCGAGGCCTGCCCGAAGGACCTCAACCCGGCCAAGGCGATCGCGGAGATCAAGCGCATGATCGACCAGCGCCGCAACTGACGGTGGACGCCGCGCCGGGCCGGCTCACATGGCGCTGCCGCCGCGGCATGAAGGAGCTCGATCTGCTGCTCACGCGCTACCTGCGCGAGCGCTTTCCGGTGGCCGACGCCGCCGAGCGCGCGGCCTTCGAGCGGCTGCTGGAGCTTCCCGATCCGCTGCTGGCGGATTACCTGTTCGGGCGCGTCACGCCGGACGACGCCGGCGTGGCGCAGCTGCTGCCGCTGCTGCGCCTGGGTTAGGCCGGCGCCGCGCGACGCGCGCGCAGCAGCCCGTCGGCCGCATACACCAGCAGCGCGATCCAGATGCAGGCGAAACCGATCGCGCGCGCGCGATCGAAGGGCTCGTGGAACACCAGCACCGCGATGGCCAGCTGCAGGGTTGGCGCCAGATACTGGATGATGCCGACGGTGGAGTAGGGCAGGCGCCGCGCGCCATGTGCGAACAGGAACAGCGGGATGGCCGTCGCCGCGCCGCTGGCCACCAGCAGCACGTCGATGAGCGGGCCCGCATGACCGAATGCGCCGAGGCCGGCCGATCCCATCCACAGCAGATAGCCCACCGCCAGCGGTGCCAGCAGCAAGGTCTCCACGGCGAGGCCCGGCAGCGCCTCGACCTTCGCGGTCTTGCGGATGAAGCCGTAGAGACCGAATGACACCGCGAGCGTCAGCGCGATCCAGGGCAGATCGCCGGCCGACACGGTCAGCCACACCACGCCAAGAGTCGCCACGGCCACCGACGTCCACTGCCAGCGGTTCAGCCGTTCGGACAGCAGGATCACGCCCAGCAGCACGTTGATCAGCGGATTGATGAAATAGCCCAGGCTGGTTTCCACCACGCGGTCATTGGCCACCGCCCAGACATAGACCATCCAGTTCGCGCTGATCAGCAATGCGGTGACGGCCAGGCGCAACACCACACCGGGCCGTCCGAACACCTCGCGCAGCTGCATCAGTTCGCGCCGCCACCCCATCATCGCAACGACGAACACCGCCGCCCACGCCACGCGGTGCGCGACGACCTGCAGCGGCGTCACGACCGCCAGCGCGCGCAGGTACAGCGGGAACAGGCCCCAGATCGCAAATGCGCCCATGGTCGCGGCGAGGCCGCCACGCGCCGACGCGCCGCGCACGGCCGCGGCGGTATCCACTCCGGTGTTCATGTCAGGTCCTGCTGGGGGCGGTCATGCGCGGCAATGATGCACGGCGGAGGCGGCGCTTGCGCGCCCGGTGTCGGAGCTGTGCACCTGGCTGCTTCGGGCAATTATGCGATGCCCGGGGCAGCTTCCGCGCAAGCACACTGCGCTCCATGCGTGGAAGATGTCATCAGCTGTGCGCGGGCGCCGTGGCGTTCCTGGTTGCACGCGTCACGCTGGCATGGCGCGAAACCCCGCCGGTGCCGCGCCCGGTTGCGCGCGGCATCGGCGTGCCCGTCAGGCCGTCGCGATTCGCGCGGCGACTGGGTCGCGTGCTGGTCCTGCTGCAGTTGCTCTACTGCATCGAGCTGGTGCTGCTCGGCCACTGGCTCGTGGCGGCCGTGCTGCCCGCCATGATGCTGGCGGTCGCGCATCCCCGGCTTTCACGCCCCGGCGCGAACCTGCCGCAGCGCCTGCTGCTCGCGGCCGACGGGCGGATGCACCTGCTGATGACCGGTGGCGCCATCGAACCGGTGCGGATCGATGGCGGCAGCCTGCGCCTGGGCCCGTGGCTGTACCTGCGCCTGCACACCGGGCAGGGCGCCGCGGTGCGCCTCCTCTTCGGGCCAGACAACCTCGATGCGGCCTCGCTGGCAGCGCTGCGCCGCCGCTTGGTGCTCGTGGACCAGAACGCCGAGGTGCTGATGCCGGGGCTCGGGCAGCAGCTCGCGCCGGCGGCGAGGCCATCGCCGCCGGCCTGAGGTCGTGTCAGCGGGCCGGCGGCACCCGGTGCACGTCGTTGGGACGCGGGTTGGCGCCGTGCCGTCCGCGGCGGATGCTGCCCGGACGGTCCTGTCCGCGCGTGTGTCCGATGCCGGCCTCGGTGTTGCCGGGATTGCTGCGTGGGCCGCGCGCCGGGGTATTCGGCGGCACGCTCTTCGGATCCCTGCTGCCTTTCATGCTGCACCTCCGTTTCGACGAAGCTGCAGGCTAGGACCTTCCGCGCGGCCCATCTGTCGGCGCAGGTTTGATCACGGACCGGCGCCCTCCGACACGGATATTGCGACGCCGCACCGGAGCGATCCTGCAGCGCGGGTGGGGTAGACTCGCTGGATGTCCGTCCCGGCGCCTGAAACCACTGCCTCGCACAGCCCCGCGCACTTGCTCGGCACCCCGCTGACGGCTGAACTTTTCGTCATCCCCCGGGTCCATCTGACAGACATGCCGGGCTTCCGCCAGGCGCGGGAAGCTCGGGATGGCTGAAGAGCCGGATACCGGTGATCTCGGGCTCGTCCAGCGGGTCCAGAAAGGCGACAAGACGGCCTTCGACCTGCTGGTGCGCAAGTACCAGCACAAGGTGGTCAAGCTGGTCTCCCGCTACATGCGGGATCCGGCCGACGCGGAGGATGTGGCACAGGAGGCGTTCATCAAGGCGTACCGGGCCCTGCCCCAGTTCCGGGGGGACAGCGCCTTCTACACCTGGCTGTACCGGATTGCGATCAACACCGCCAAGAACGCGCTGGTGTCGAGGGATCGCAATCCAGTGGAGTTCGACCTGGACCTGCAGAACGTCGAGGAATCCGGCGCGATGCAGGCGCGGCTGGCCGATCCGGAGACCCCGGAGAGCCTGCTGGCGACCGAGGAGATCCGGGCCACGGTCAACCGGGCCATCGACGCATTGCCCGAGGACCTGCGCACCGCCATCGTGTTGCGCGAGCTCGAGGGTCTGAGTTACGAGGACATCGCGCAGGCGATGGATTGTCCGGTCGGCACCGTGCGGTCGCGGATCTTCCGCGCCCGCGAGGCGATCGACCGGAAGCTGTCTGAAGTATTCGAAGGCGGCCTGGGCCGTGCCGAGGAGTCTGGATGAGCGAGCAGGAACAGAACAGTCAGTTGTCGGCGTTGTTCGACGGCGAATTGCCGGCACAGCAGGCGCAGATGGTGATCCGCCGCGCGCTGAAGGATCCGGCCACGCGCACCACCTGGGAACGCTATGCCCTGATCGGCGCATGCCTCAGGTCCGAGCCCATCAGTGCCGGCACCAGCGTGGCTGACCGCGTGCAGGCACGCCTGGCCGGCGAGCGCGAGCTGGACGTCACGCCGCTCGACCTCAACGTCACGCCGCTGCCGGCGGGTGCGCAGCGTGCCCCCGCGCCGCGCGCCGCGCGCTTCCCGATGCTGGGCCGCGGTGCGCTGGGCGGCGCCATCGCCGCCGGGGTGGCGCTGGTCGCCATCGTCGTGGTGCGCAACGTGGCGCCCACCTCTGCCGACACCGGCGTGCTGATGGCGCAGGCCGGCGCAGCCGATGTGCAGGCGGTGGCCGAGGTCGGCTACACCACCCCGGGCGAGAATTCCCCGGCGCAGCGGCGCATGGTCGATGCCTCGCTGGGCTACTACCTCGTCGCGCACAGCGAAGAGGCCGCGTCCGCGTTCCGGTCCAGCTACGATCTGGTGCAGGGTGGTGTCGAACTCACCGAAGATGAAATCAGCGCGTGGCGTTAGGTCCGCGATGAGCCAGCTGAGCAGACGGACGATGGCGGCGCGCCTGGCCGGCGCGGCGCTGCTGACGCTTGCAGCGGTACCCCTGGCGCAGGCCGGCCAGGACGACGCCCATGGCTGGATCCAGCGCATGAACCACGCCGTGGTGAACCGCAACTATGACGGCGTGTTCACGCAGCGCTATGGCGCCCAGACGCAGGTGTTCAAGATCCTGCACCGCATGCAGCACGGCGAGATGATCGAGCGGGTCGTCTCCACCGATGGCTCGGGCTACGAGCAGAAGCGCAAGGGTTCGCGCTGGGCGGAGTTCCGGCCGCACGACAAGCTGGTGGTGGTGGCCATCCGCAACCGCAGCTTCGGGCATTTCCCGGCGCTGAACGGCATCGATGCGCAGGCTTCCCGCTACTACGACATCCGCAGCCAGGGCACCGAGCGCCTGCTCGGACGCGACGTGCGGGTGGTGCACCTCGACCCGAAGGACAACCTGCGCTACGGCTATCGCTTCTGGCTCGACCGCGACAGCGCGCTGCCGCTGAAATTCCAGCGCATCACGCTCGATGGCCAGGTCCTCAAGGAAACCGCCTTCATCAGCCCGCCGGCGCTGCCGCAGACCATCGGCGATGACCAGCTGAAGGTGGCGGTCGACACCCAGGGCTACCGCTGGGTCAGTTCCGACCAGCGCACGCCGATCCACAACGCGCAGCTGCCGCGTGCCTACCATCTGAAGGCCGAGCTGCTGCCGGCCGGCTACCGCTCACGCATCTTCAACTCGCCGGAGGAAGAGACGCGGGCCCAGGGGCCGCGGTCGCGGTTCATCGTCTCCGACGGGGTGTCGTGGGCCGAGGTGTTCATCTCGCCGCTGGATGCACGCGCCAGCGGCAAGGCCGCCGCCGCGGGCACCTCCAATGGCCCGATGGCCGTCTATCGCCTGCCACTGGCCGATGTGCAGGTGGTGGTGATGGGCGAGATGCCGCCAGCCACCGCACAGTCCATCGCCGAGGCCGTCCGGCCTGAGTGAGGGGTCTGAACCGCTGGTGCTGCTGACGCGGCCGGAGTGCGGGCTGTGCGAGGAGTTCGAGCGCGCGCTGCAGCAGCTGGCTGCCGAATCGCCGTTGCCGCCCGTGCAGCGGGTCGATGTGGATTCCGATCCCGACTTGCAGCGTCGCCATGGGCTGGACATCCCGGTGCTGCTCTGGGGTGGCATCCGGGTCTGCCAGCATCGCCTGGACCGTGAGGAACTGCTCCGTCTGCTGCGTCCGCGCTGAGGCGGGGCGGGGCATGAGGTAGAATGGCGGGTCGCATTTACGACCCTTTCCCCGGGCCACACCCTTGTCCAGCGAACTCTCTGCAATCCGCAACTTCTCCATCATCGCGCATGTCGACCATGGAAAATCCACGCTCGCCGACCGCCTGATCCAGATCTGCGGCGGCCTGGCCGACCGCGAGATGCACACCCAGGTGCTCGACAACATGGCCCTGGAGCGTGAGCGCGGCATCACCATCAAGGCGCAGAGCGTCACGCTGTTCTATGTCGCGCCCGACGGGCAGCGCTACCAGCTGAACCTGATCGACACGCCCGGCCACGTCGACTTCTCCTATGAGGTGTCGCGCAGCCTGGCCGCCTGCGAGGGCGCGCTGCTGGTCGTCGATGCCGCGCAGGGCGTCGAGGCGCAGAGCGTCGCGAACTGCTACACCGCGCTCGAGCAGGGTCTCGAGGTGGTGCCGGTGCTCAACAAGATCGACCTGCCGTCGGCCGAGCCGGACCGTGTGATCCGCGAGATCGCCGACATCATCGGCATCGATGCCGAGGACGCCGTGCGCGTGTCGGCCAAGACCGGCGAGAACGTGCCCGACCTGCTCGAGGCGCTGGTGCAGCGCATCCCGCCGCCAAAGGGCGATCGCGACGGGCCGCTGCAGGCACTGATCATCGACTCCTGGTTCGACAACTATGTCGGCGTCGTGTCGCTGGTGCGCGTGGTGAATGGCACGCTGAAGCCGGGCGACAAGATCCGCGTGATGTCCACCGGACGGGCGCACCAGGTCGACAAGCTCGGCCGTTTCACGCCGAAGTCGGTGGTGCTGCCGCAGCTGGCCGCGGGCGAGGTGGGCTTCGTCGTCGCGGGCATCAAGGAGATCGACGGCGCGCCGGTGGGCGACACGATCACCGGCGATGCGCGTCCGGCCCAGTCCGCGTTGCCGGGCTTCAAGACCGTGCAGCCGCGCGTGTTCGCGGGGCTGTTCCCGGTCAACACCGAGGATTACGAGGCGTTCCGCGACGCGCTGTCGAAGCTGCGGCTGAACGACTCGGCGCTGCATTACGAGCCGGAGGTCTCCACCGCGCTGGGCTTCGGCTTCCGCGTCGGGTTCCTGGGCCTGCTGCACATGGACATCGTGCAGGAACGCCTGGAGCGCGAGTACAACCTCACGCTGATCACCAGCGCGCCGACGGTGATCTATGAGGTGGAGAAGAGCGACGGCTCGCTGGTGAACGTCGACAACCCGGCGCGGCTGCCCCCGCAGAACGAGATCATGGACCTGCGCGAGCCCATCATCATCGCCAACATCCTGGTGCCCCCGGAGCACGTCGGCGGCGTGCTGCAGCTGTGCAGCGAGAAGCGCGGCGTGCAGAAGAAGATGCTCTACATGGGCACGCAGGTGTCGCTGCAATACCAGCTGCCGCTGGCCGAGGTGGTGCTCGACTTCTTCGACCGCCTGAAGAGCGTCAGCCGCGGTTATGCGTCCTTCGACTATGAGTTCAGCCATTTCCAGACCGCGCCGCTGGTGAAGCTCGACATCCTGATCAATGGCGACAAGGTCGATGCGCTGTCGATCATCGTGCACCGTGACGCCGCCTATCATCGCGGCCGCGAGCTGGTCGACAAGATGCAGGAACTGATCCCCCGCCAGATGTTCGAGGTGGCCGTGCAGGCGGCCATCGGCACGCATGTCATCGCGCGTGCCTCGGTGAAGGCGCTGCGCAAGAACGTGCTGGCCAAGTGCTACGGCGGCGACATCTCGCGCAAGCGCAAGCTGCTCGAGAAGCAGAAGGAAGGAAAGAAGCGCATGAAGCAGGTAGGCTCCGTCGAGATTCCGCAGGAGGCCTTCCTCGCGGTGCTGCAGGTCGGCAGGAAGTAGGGACGGGGTAACGCGTGTTCGAGCAGATCATCCTGGTGCTGTCGTGGCTGCTGTGGCCCGTGCTCGCCATCGCGGTGGTGGACGACTGGTTCCTGCGTCCGCGTCGGCGGCTCGCCGCACTGCCTGCCACGCGCGAGGATCCACCGCTGCTGAAGGTGGTCTACACCGTGCTGCCGGTGCTGCTGATCGCCGCGGCCGTCAGGCTGTTCCTGTCCGAGCGGCTCGATTTCGCGCTGGTGCTGGTGGTGATCTCGGTGGTCGGCGGCGTGGTGTGGGCCATCGACCACTGGGCGCTGGCGCCGGCGCGCGCGCGCGCCGCGGCGGCGGTCGGGCAGCGAGCCGGGGCCGTGCCCGAACCGGTCATCGTCGATTACGCGCGCAGCATGGTGCCGGTGGTCGTGGTGGTGCTGTTGCTGCGCTCGTTCCTGTTCGAGCCATTCCGCATCCCCTCCGATTCGATGATGCCGACGCTGCACGACGGGGATTTCATCCTGGTGAACAAATTCAGCTACGGCCTGCGCCTGCCGGTACTGAACCGCAAGATCATCGACCTGGGCCTGCCCGAGCGCGGCGATGTCGTCGTGTTCCGCTACCCGCACGACACGCGGGTGAACTACATCAAGCGGGTGGTCGGCCTGCCGGGCGACCGGGTGCGCGTCGAGGATGACCGCATCTATGTGAACGGCGAGCCGCTGCCCGAGGTGGACATGGGCCGCTACACCGACGGCTGTTACCTCGACATGCGCCTCACCGAGGTGCGCATCGGCGACCATGTGCACGGCGCGCTGTCCTGCCGCACGCCCGACTCGCTGGGCAGCTTTCCGGTGGCTTCCTGCGACCGCAACATCGGTCGCAGCTATCCCTGCCATGAGGACCCGGACCTGCTGGCGCAGCCGGGCATCCGTGATCATGGCGACCAGCAGGAAGTGCTGGTGCCCGCTGGCAACTACCTCATGATCGGTGATAATCGCGACAACAGCGAAGACGGCCGGTACTGGGGCGCAGACAGAAGATCCTGGGGCTTCGTGCCCGAAGAAAACCTGGTCGGCAGTGCGCGGCGCGTCTGGTTCAATTTCGACTGGGACCGCGCGCGCAAGATCAACTGGGGACGCATCGGCGAGCGCATCCACTGAGGACAGAGGTCTGCACATGCACAAGCGTCAGGCGGGTATCACCTTCATCGGCTGGTTGGTGCTGCTGATCCCCGTGGCCATTGTCGCCTACATGGCGATCCGGCTCATTCCCATCTACCTGAACCACATGAAGGTCAGCAGTGCGGTGGAACAGGCCGCCGACGAGGCGCGCGCCGAGACCACCGTCAGTCCCGGCATGGTGCGCACTTCACTGGCGCGGCGCTTCGACATCGAGGGCATCTCGCATCCCGGCGCCGACGAGATCCGCGTGCTGCGCGAGGGCGACCAGTGGGTGATCGAAGTGGCCTACGAGGATGTCGCGCCGCTGTTCGGCCCCATCGACCTGCTGGTGTCCTTCGACCGGCGGGTGCTCATCCAGTAGCCGGCAGGACGACACGATGAGTACGCCGTCCGCCCAGGCGGGCGATGAGGCCATCGCCGCGTGGCTGCACAAGCTGCTGGGCCGCGCGGTCCAGCGCCCCGACCTGTATCGTTCGGCGCTGACCCACCGCAGCGCCAGGCAGGACAACAATGAACGGCTCGAATTCCTTGGCGATGCGGTGCTCGGCATGGTGATTGCCGAGGAGCTGTTCCGCCGCTTCCCGGCGGGCGACGAGGGCGACCTGAGCCGCCTGCGCGCGCGCCTGGTCAGCAGCGCGCCGCTGGCGCAGATCGGCGTCGACATCGGCATCGGCGCGATGCTGCACCTGGGCAGCGGCGAGCTGCGCTCCGGAGGCTACCGGCGCGAGTCCATCCTGGCCGACGCCACCGAGGCGCTGTTCGGCGCCATGTACCTGGAGAGCGGCTTGCCCGATGTGCGTGAACTGATCCTGAAGCTCTACGATCCGCAGCTGCAGTCACTGCGCCTGGAGTCGGGCGTGAAGGATGCCAAGACGCGGCTGCAGGAATGGCTGCAGGCCCGCAGTGCCGCGCTGCCGGTCTATGTGCTGGACAGCGCGGTGGGCGAGCCGCACGAGCAGGTGTTCTCGGTGCGTTGCCAGGCGCGGCTGCCCGATGATGCCCGCATCGTGGAGGCCACCGGCACCGGCTCCAGCCGCCGGCGTGCCGAACAGCAGGCGGCCGGGAACCTGCTCGAACGCCTCACTGCCGGGAGCACCCTGTGAACACGCAACAGCACACGGCCGATGGCCACCGCGCGGGGTTTGCCGCGCTGATCGGCCGGCCCAACGTGGGCAAGTCGACGCTGCTCAATGCGCTGATCGGCAGCAAGCTGTCGATCGTCACACCCAAGCCGCAGACGACGCGGCATCGCGTGCTGGGGCTGGTCAATGTGCCCGGCGCGCAGATCGCCTTCGTCGACACGCCCGGCCTGCACCGGCAGGAAGGCCGCGCGCTGAACCGCGCGATGAACCGCACCGCGGCCGCGGCGGCGATGGATGCGGACCTGATCCTGTTCGTGGTCGAGGCACTGCGCTTCGGCGACGAGGACGAGCTGGCGCTGGAGCGCGCCCGTGCCGCCGGCCGGCCGGTGATCGCCGTGGTGAACAAGGTCGATCGCGCGCAGCCCCGCGACCGGCTGCTGCCTTACCTCGCCCAGCTGGGCACGCGGCATGACTTCGCCGAGATCGTGCCGCTGTCCGCGCTGGTGGCCGCCGACGCGCGCCGCCTGGTCGACTTGATCGTGCGGCACCTGCCTGAATCCCCGCCGCTGTTCCCGCCCGAGCAGGTCACGGACCGCAGCGAGGGTTTCCGCATCGCCGAGATCATCCGCGAGAAGCTGACGCTGGAACTCAACGAGGAGCTGCCCTACGGCATCGCCGTCGAGGTGGAAGCCACCGGCGAGGAGGACGACGGCCAGCTGGTGGTGTCGGCCGTGATCTGGGTCGATCGTCCCGGCCACAAGCCCATCGTGATCGGCGCGCGCGGCGAGCGGCTCAAGCGTGTGGGGTCCGCCGCACGGCGCGAACTGAATGCGCTGCTGGGGCGGCGCCTGCACCTGCAGCTGTGGGTGAAGGTGCGCGAGGACTGGGCCGACAGCGCGCAGGCACTGCGCCAGCTGGGCGTGGACACCGAGTAGGCGATGCAGCGCGCGGAGCATGTGGCCGCCTTCGTGCTGCACCGGCGTCCCTGGGAGGAAAGCGGCTGCATCATCGAGCTGTTCACGGCCACCCATGGACGCCTGTCTGCCTTCGCGCGCGGCGTGCGCGGCACCAACTCGCGGCTGGCCGGCGTGCTGCAGCCATTCGTGCCGTTGCTGGTGTCGTGGGCCGGGCGCGGTGACGCGCCGCGCCTGACCGGCGCCGAAGTGGACCACGCCAGCCGGCCTGCCGCGCCGCTGCCGCCCGGGCGGATCATGTCCGCGTGGTACTGCTCCGAGCTGGTGATGACGCTGACGCTGCGCCACGACCCGCAGCCGGAGCTGTACGCCTGCTATCGCGATGCGCTCGACGGGCTGCGCGGCGCGGCGCGGCAGGAGCGGGTGCTGCGACTGTTCGAGAAGCGGCTGCTCGACCTGCTCGGTTACGGCATCGACGGCGTGGACGAGGCCCGCTTCGACGACGCCGGGGAACTCGAGCGCCTGCGTCCGGTGCTTCGGGCCCGCATGACGCAGTGCCTGGAAGGCCGTGAGCTGCGCACCCGCGGCGTGGCACGGTCGATGAAGGATTTCGAACGCGGCATGCAGGGACAGGACCGATGAATCAGGCTGGCATCGCGCTGGGTGTGAACGTGGACCACGTGGGGACGGTGCGCAATGCACGGCGGGCCCGACACCCGGATCCGGTGCATGCGGCGCTGCTGGCCGAGCAATCCGGCGCCGACAGCATCACCATGCACCTGCGCGAGGACCGGCGCCACATCATCGACCGCGACGTGTTCGCGCTGCTGCCGCTGATGCACACGCGCCTGAACCTGGAGATGGCGGCCACCAGCGAGATGCTGGACATCGCCACGCGCCTGGCCCCCTCCGATTGCTGCCTGGTGCCCGAGAAGCGCACCGAGCTCACCACCGAAGGCGGCCTCGATGTCGACGGCCAGCAGGCGCTGCTGCGCGATGCCGTGGCGCGGCTGGTCGGGGCCGATATCCGCGTGTCGCTGTTCGTGGATCCGGACCCGCGGCAGATCGCGGCCGCCCGCGCCGTGGGCGCCTCGGTGGTGGAGCTGCACACCGGCACCTATGCCGAGACCACCGGCGCCGCGCGCGCCCATGAGCTCGATCGCCTGCGTCGCGCCGCGCGCGAGGCGTCGGCGCTGGGGCTCACGGTCCATGCCGGGCACGGGCTCGACTACCACAATGTGCAGCCAGTGGCCGCCATCCCGGACATCGTCGAGCTGAACATCGGCTATGCCATCATCGGGCGCGCGATCTTCACCGGGCTTGCGGCTGCCGTCGGCGAGATGAAGGCGCTGATGGTGTCGGCGCGTCGATGAACCAGCTGGTCTTCGACATCGAGACCGTGCCGGACGTGGATCTGGGCCGCAAGGCGCTGGGACTGCCCGACGTTCCCGATGCCGAAGTGGCCGAGGCGATGATGGCCCTGCGCCGCCAGCGCACCGGCAACGACTTCCTGTCGCTGGAGCAGCAGCGCGTCGTGGCCATTGCCTGCATGCTGCGGCGGGGCGACACACTGAAGCTCTGGAGCCTGGGCGATGTCGGCAGCAGCGAGGCGGAACTGCTCGAGCGCTTCTTCGATGGCATCGAACGCTTCACGCCCGAGCTGGTGTCGTGGAATGGCAGCGGCTTCGACCTGCCGGTGCTGCATTACCGCTGCATGCTGCATGGCGTGCGCGCGGCGCGCTACTGGGAGACCGGCGATGAGGACACGGCCTTCCGCTACAACAACTACCTGGCGCGCTTCCACTGGCGGCACCTGGACCTGATGGATGTGCTGTCCGGTTTCCAGGGCCGCGGCCGGGTCTCGCTGTCGAACATGGCGCTGCTGCTCGACCTGCCCGGCAAGCTCGGTTTCTCCGGCGCGCAGGTCCTTGATGCCTGGCAGGCCGGTGATGTGGCCGGCATCCGCAATTACTGCGAGACCGACGTACTGAATACCTACCTGGTGCTGCTGCGCTTCGAGCGCATGCGCGGGCGGCTGACTCCCGAGGGCCACCTTGCGGAGTGCACGCGGGTGCGCGAACTGCTGGCGGCTTCGGCCGCTCCACACCATCAGGAGTTCCTGGCCGCATGGCCGGCGCCGGCGCAGTCGTGAGTCCCGCGCCCACCGGGCGCGTGGAATCGCTGAACCACGACGGCTGGGGCGTGGTGCGGGCGGGCGGCAAGGCCGTGTTCGTCGCCGGAGCGCTGCCGGGCGAACTGGTGGAGTACCGCGTGCGCCGCCGCCAGCGCCATCATGACGAGGCCGAACTGGTGGCCGTGCTCGAGGCGGCATCCGACCGCATCGAGCCGGGGTGTCCGCACTATGGCCTGTGCGGGGGCTGCTCGCTGCAGCACCTGGCGCCGTCTTCCCAGCAGGCGGTGAAGGACACGGGGCTGCGCGAGTCGCTGCGCCGCATCGGCAAGGTCGAGCCGGGCGAGTGGCTGACGCCGCTGGCCGGTGAACCCTGGGGTTACCGGCGGCGCGCCCGTCTCGGCGCACGTTTCGTGCACAGCAAGGGCCGCTCGCTGGTGGGCTTCCGCGAGAAGATGAGCAGCTACGTCGCCGAGGTCGAGCAGTGCCCGGTGCTGCGGCCTGAAGCCGGCACGCTGATCGGCGAGCTGTCACGCCTGGTGACGCGCCTGTCGATCCCGACCCGCATTCCGCAGGTCGAGGTCGCGGTGGGCGACGACCTGATCGTGCTGGTGCTGCGCGTGCTCGATCCGCTGACCGATGCCGACCGCCAGCTGCTGCTGGAATTCGAGCGCCAGCACGCGGTGCGCTTCATGCTGCAGGCGGGCCGGCCCGACCAGCTCGAGCCAGTGGCCGGCGAGGTGCCGCGGCTCTGGTATGGCCTGCCGCGCTACGGCCTGAAGCTGGCCTTCGAGCCGGCTGATTTCATCCAGGTGAACGGCGCGATGAACGCGCAGCTGATCGACCGCGTGCTCGACCTGATGCAGATCGACGCGGACTCCGTCGTGCTCGACCTGTTCTGCGGCCTCGGCAATTTCACATTGCCCATCGCGACCCGTGCCAGGCAGGTGGTGGGCATCGAGGGCGATGCCGGCCTGATCGCCCGTGCCCGCGCCAATGCCGCCGCGAACCAGCTCGACAATGTGCAGTTCCACGTCGCCGACCTCGCCGGCGAGGACGCCGCCGAACGGTGCCTGGCGCTGGGTGGCGGTGCACGCTACACCCACGTGCTGATCGATCCGCCCCGCACCGGCGCGGTGGATGTGCTGCCCGCGCTGGCCCGGCTGGCGCCCCGGCGCCTGGGCTATGTGTCCTGTCATCCGGGCACGCTGGCCCGCGACCTCGGAATTCTGGTAACCGCGCATGGTTTTTCACTGCTGAGCGCAGGTATCGTCGACATGTTTCCACACACCAGCCACGTGGAGTCCGTCGCCATCCTCGACGGACCGGTGGCCCGACGCAGGGGCAGCAGGCAGGCATGACGCTCGGTCCGCTGATGATCGATATCGCCGGGCGCGAACTGACGCCCGAAGACCGGGACGTGCTGCGCCATCCGCTGGTCGGCAGCGTCATCCTGTTCACGCGCAACTATGCAGATCCTGCGCAGCTGGCGGCGCTGGTGGCGGCGATCCGCGCGGTGCGCTCGCCGCCGCTGCTGGTGGCGGTCGATCACGAGGGCGGGCGCGTGCAGCGCTTCCGCAGCGGCTTCTCGGTGCTGCCGCCCATGCGCCGCACCGGCCAGGAACACGACCTGGATGCGCGCCAGGGCGTGGCCATGGCGCGCGCCCTGAACTGGCTGATGGCCGCAGAGCTGCGCGCGGTGGGCATCGACTTCTCGTTCGCGCCCTGCGTCGATCTCGACTATGGCGTCTCGGAGATCATCGGCGACCGCGCCTTCCACAACGACCCCGAGATCGTCGCGAAGCTTGCGATGGCGGCGATGGCCGGCATGCGCGAGGCCGGCATGCCGGCCACCGCGAAGCACTTCCCGGGACACGGCGCGGTGGTGGCCGATTCGCACCTGGCGCTGCCGGTGGACCGGCGCGAACTCCCCGACCTGTCGGGCGACATGCTGCCGTACCGGCGGCTGATCCCGAACGAGCTGGCCGGTGTGATGATGGCGCATGTGCTGTTCCCCGCCGTCGACGACGTGCCGGCCAGCTTCTCCCGGCGCTGGGTTGCGCAGATCCTGCGGGGGGATCTGAATTTCCGCGGCGTGGTGTTTGCCGACGATCTGACCATGGAGGGGGCGAGTGCGGTGGGCGGCATCATCGAGCGCGCCGAGCGCGCACTGGATGCCGGCTGCGACGTGCTGCCGGTCTGCAACCGCCGCGAGAGCGTGCTGACGCTGCTCGATGGCCTGCGCTCGGTGCCGGGGCCTGCAAGCCAGGCCCGCATCCGCCTGATGCGCGGCCGCGAGGCCATGGACCGCGAGACGCTGCAGGCCTCGCCGGCCTGGCGGCAATGCCGCGAATGGCTGGCGCGCTGCGACCGTCCACCCGAACTCACGCTGACCTGAGCCGCGGCGCCATGAGCACTCATCAACCCGATCTCCTCCTCCTTCAGCAGGTGGTCGATCACGCGCCCGCCGGCATCGCAATCTGTGATGCGTGTGCGCCGGGGCAGCCGGTGGTGCAGGTCAACGCGGCGCTCGAGCAGATGACCGGCTATGCCGCCGCGGAACTGGTCGGTGCGGGGCTGCGGCTGCTGCATGGCGCCGACGAGGACCAGCAGGCGCTGCAGTTGCTGCGCGGCGCCTTCGAGCGCGGTGAGGCGACGCGGCTGCTGCTGCGCAATTACCGCAAGAATGGCGAGCTGTTCTGGAATGAGATGGTGCTGCATCCGCTGCACGATGCCGCAGGCACGCTGTCGCACATGGTCGTTTACTGCCAGGACATCACCGCAAGGCTGCGCCAGTCCGATCGCCCCGAGGGCGTGCCGGTGTGGCTGCGCGAGGACCGCGTCACCGGCATCTCCTCGCAGGAATGGTTCCGCGAGCTGCTGGCGCGCGAGTGGCGCATCTCGCGTCGCGAGGGCAAGCCGCTGTCGCTGGTGCTGTTCGACGTGGATGCGCTGGCCAGCTACAGCGCCACCTATGGCCGTTCAGGCGGCGATGCCTGCCTGAAGCGCATCGCGCGCAGCATCGCCAGCGGCTTCCGTCGCGGTTCCGACGCGGTCGGCATGTGGCGCGAGGGCTGCATCGCCGTGCTCGCGGTGCATCGCGACGGGCAGGGCGTGTCCAATGTGGTGGAGCATGCCGCCGCGAATGTGCGTCGCATCGCCGAGATGCGCATCCATCATCCGCGCGCGCCACTGCAGAAGTTCGTCACGGTGACCGCCAGCGTGGCGACCGTGACGCCGGGCCGTGACGAGGAGGAGCCGCAGCGGCTCACCGAGGGCGCCGAGTCGGCACTGGTGGATGCGAAGCGGGAAATGCGCGGCGGGCTGAAACAGGCCGCTGACGGCGGCGCGACGGCCTAGCCGCTGGTCACGACCGCCAGCACGCCGACCGCGGGATGGTCGAAGTAGTGGATCTCGTCGGTGCGCACGCGGCGCACCTCGTTCAGGCGGTAACGCCGGCCGCCATCCTCGATGACCATGTCGACGCCCAGGTGCAGGTACTGGCCACGCTCGAAGAACACCTTGCCGGTGACGCCGGTGAGGCCGAGCCGCGCGGTGGAAACGCCGCGGCGCGAATTCCAGCCGCTGGGATCCTGCCGCCACGAGGCCTGGCCGATCACGCGCAGGCCGTTGCGGTTCAGCCGCGCCGCCGCACCGCCCAGCTTGCGTGACTGTGCCGCCACCGGCGTCATGTCGTCACCGGTGATGACCGGCCGCGCGGCGCCCGCATCGATCGCGCCGGCGTCGCTGCCGTTGCGGAACACGAGGATCTCGATGGTGTAGCCGGGGCTCTGGGGCAGTGCCGGCAGCGCCAGGCACAGCAGGGCGGCGGCAAGGGCAATGCGCCGGGCGATGCCGGGGGGCGTCTTCATGCGGCGCATTCTAGCAAGGGCCGGACCGCTGTCATGCCGCGACCTGCGGCCGCAGCCGGTCGAGGATGGAGCTGGCCAGCTGGAAGCGGTCGGCCGGTTCCGCACCCAGCGCGATGCGCAGCTTCAGCTGGCCCTCGAGCTTCCAGACTTTCGGCTCGCGCTGGATCAGCCGGATCACCGTGCCCGGGTCGACGCGGTTGTCCGGCTCGAACATCACGAAGCTGGCCTGCGGGCCGACATCGAGCCGGCGGATGCCCGCGGCCCGCGCGCGCTGCGTGAGCCGCGCCACCTGGAACAGCCGCTGCGCGGCCTCGGGCAGCGCGCCGAAGCGATCGCCAACCTCGGTCTGCAGGTCGTCGAGCCCGGCGGCGTCGGGCGCCGCCGAGATGCGCTTGTACAGCGCCAGGCGCGTTGGCACATCGGCGATGTAGTCGGACGGCAGCAGCGCCGGCTGGTGCAGGTTCACCTCGGTGGCGGTGCTGGTGGCGGCCACCTCGGCCGGATCCTTGCCGGCCTTCAGCGCGCGGACCGTGGATTCGAGCATGTCCATGTACATCGTCAGGCCGACCTCGGTGAGCTCGCCGCTCTGCTCCTCGCCAAGGTATTCACCGGCGCCACGGATCTCCAGGTCATGCGTGGCCAGCACGAAGCCGGAGCCGAGCTCCTCCATCGATTCGATGGCCTCCAGGCGCCGCTGTGCATCATCCGACAGCGCCTTGATCGACGGCACCATCAGGTGCGCGAAGGCGCGATGGTGCGAGCGGCCGACGCGACCGCGCAGCTGGTGCAGCTGCGCCAGGCCCAGGCGGTCGGCCTGGTTGATCAGGATGGTGTTGGCGGTGGGCACATCGATGCCGCTTTCGATGATGGTGGTGCACAGCAGGATGTCGAAGCGCCGGTGGTAGAAGTCCACCATCAGCTGTTCCAGCTCGCGCTCGCGCATCTGGCCATGGCCGATGCGCACCTGCGCCTCCGGCACGATCTTCGCAAGATCCGCGGCGATCTTCTCGATGGTGCTGATCTCGTTGTGCACGAAGTAGATCTGGCCGCCGCGACGCAGCTCGCGCATCACCGCCTCGCGGATGGTGGGCGCATGCCATTCGCCCACGGTGGTGCGGATCGCGACGCGACCGGCGGGCGGGGTGGTGATCAGCGACAGGTCGCGCAGCCCGCCCATCGCCATGTTCAGCGTGCGCGGGATCGGCGTGGCCGTCAGCGTCAGCACGTGCACCTCGGCGCGCAGCGTCTTCAGCCGCTCCTTGTCGCGCACGCCGAAGCGGTGCTCCTCGTCGACGATCACGAGTCCCAGGCGGCGGAACTTCGGGTCGGCATGCAGCAGGCGGTGCGTGGCGACGAGGATGTCGATGCGGCCTTCCGCCAGATCCCCGATGATCGCGCCGGAGGCCTTGGCCGAACGGAACCGCGACAGCGACTCGATGCGCACCGGCAGGTCCGCGAAGCGGTCGCGGAAGTTCGCAGTGTGCTGCTCGGCCAGCAGCGTGGTCGGCACCAGCACCACCGCCTGGTAGCCGGCCTGCACCGCGACGAAGGCGGCCCGCATCGCCACCTCGGTCTTGCCGAAACCCACATCGCCGCAGACCACGCGGTCCATCGGCCGCTCGGAGGCCATGTCCTTCAGCACGGCGTCGATCGCTTCGCGCTGGTCGGCGGTCTCCTCGAACGGGAAGGCCGCGGCAAACGCGCGATAGTCCTTCTCGTCGGCCTGCAGCGGCGTGCCGCGGCGCGCCTGACGGCGCGCGTACAGATCGAGCAGCTCGGCGGCCACGTCGCGCACCTGTTCGGCGGCGCGGCGGCGGGCCTTCGCCCACTGGTCGGAGCCGAGCTTGTGCAGCGGCGCGGAGTCCGGACTTGCGCCGGTGTAGCGGCTCACCAGGTGCAACGCGGCCACCGGCACATAGATGCGGTCCGATCCGGCGTACTCGATCACCAGGAACTCGCTGTCCTGGCCGGCCACCTGCATCGGCATCAGGCCGACGTAGCGTCCGACGCCATATTCCTCGTGCACCACCGGGGCGCCGGGCAGCAGCGCCTGCAGGTCGCGCAGGATCGCGGCCGGATCCAGCTGCGTGCGCCGGCGTCGCCGCTCCTGCTGGGCATGGCGGCCGAACAGTTCGCCGTCGGCCAGCAGCATCAGCGCCGGGTCACTGATCGCAAGACCGCCCACGTCCGGCGCCGTGGCCAGCGACAGCCGCGCGGTGGAATCGAGGAAGGCCTGCCAGCCCTCGACCGGGTCGTGCGCGATGCCCGCCGCGCGCAGCAGGTCCTGCAGCAGCTCGCGGCGGCCGGGTGAGTCAGCGGTCAGCAGCACGCGTCCCGGATAGTCGGCGAGCAGCGCGGCCAGCGGCGCCAGCGGTGCCTCGGCGCGGGCATCCAGGCTCAGCGCCGGCGGCGGCGCGATCCGTGCGGGCGTGCCGTCGCGTGCCAGCTGCACGCGGGCATGTGTGCTGATGGCCTGCTGCATCAGCTCGGGCGGGAAGTACAGCTCGGTGGGATCGAGCACCGGATGCTCGATGTCATGCCGCAGGTCATCGTGGCGCGCGAGGATGCCCTGCCACACTCCATCCAGGCTCGCGCCGATGCCCTCGGGAACGGCCAGCACACAGTCGCGCGGAAGGTAGTCGAACAAGCCGCTGGTCTGCTCGAAGAACAGCGGCAGGTAGAACTCGATGCCGGGCGGGGCGACATTGGCGCGCACCCCCCGATAGATGGCCGAGCGGGTCGGGTCCCCCTCGAACCGCGTGCGATAGCGGCGGCGGAACTCGCGCACGCTGTCCTCGTCCAGCGGCACCTCGCGCGCCGGCAGCAGCCGCACGCTGGGCAGCGTCTCGAGCGAGCGCTGCGTGTCCGGGTCGAAATAGCGGATCGAATCGATGGTGTCGTCGAACAGGTCGATGCGCAGCGGCTGCGGGTGACCCATCGGGAACACATCGAACAGCGAACCGCGCAATGCGAACTCGCCCGGCACGCCCACCTGTGCCACATGGCTGTAGCCGGCCGCGGCCAGCTGTTCGCTGACCCGCACCATCGAGAAGGTCTCGCCGACGGCCAGGTCGAAGGCCCGGCCGGCGATGTACGGCACCGGCGGCAGGCGCTGCAGCAGCGTCTCGCTGCCCACCAGCAGCAGGCCGCTGCGCAATGTGGGCAGGCGCGCCAGTGTGGCGATGCGTTCGGAGACGAGGTCGGGCAGCGGCGAATAGCGGTCGTAGGGCAGCACCTCCCAGTCGGGCAGCTGCATCACCGGCAGGTCGGGGCCGGCAAAGAACGCCAGCTCGCGGCGCAGCGTCTCCAGGCGCCGCGCGTCTTCGACCAGCACCACCCACAGGCGCCGGTCCGCGCGCGCCGCGGCCGACAGCGCCAGCGCGCGACCACTGGAATGCAGCGGCGGCCACTGCTGCAGCGAGGTGCCGGCGGGCACGGCGGGAACGGGAATCGCGGTCATCGATCGACGGTCGGGGAGGCGGCTTGGGAGGCCGCGCAGCATAGCCGCTTCGCGCCGCCGGTGGCAGCGCGGATCAGCCCGACGGCAGCGTGGACCTCAGCGGCCGTGCGCGACGGCGTGGACCACGTGCTGGTGCTCGAAATAGACGCTGAAGCCCTCGTAGTCCCAGCGCGTGATCGGCGGCTGGCCGACGGCCGCGTGACGCGTGCGCGGTGCGCCAAAGCGCTGCTCGACCTGGGCCATGGAACTGCCACGGCGGGGCAGTTCGACCGACACGGGCCGCACTGCGACCTGGCCTTCGACCACGAGGGTCTCGGCGGCCAGCGGCAGGGCAGCGAAGGCGAGCGACAGGGCCAGTGCGGTTCTCATGGCGACCGAATATAGCAGGGCGCTGCGGGCCCGGTCCGCAGCGCCAGTCCGGTGCGCCGATTTCGTGAATTGCGTCGCCAAATCCGGCCTCGCATGCTTGAATGCGCAGCTTCGCATGTTCCACCCGATCCCCCTGTACATCGGCCTGCGTTACGCGCGTGCGCGGGCGCATCGGTATTTCGTCTCGTTCATCACCTGGGTGTCGCTGGCCGGCGTCGGCGTCGGCGTGGCGGCGCTGATCGTGATCCTGTCGGTGATGAACGGATTCGAGACGGAGCTGCGCGACCGCCTGCTGGCCCTGTCCGCGCCGGTGCGCATCACCGCGCCGGCCGGAGCGGTTCCCGACTGGGAGGCGCTGCGTGCCGACGTGGCCGCGGCGGTGCCGATGGCGCGGGTCGGGCGGCACGCCGAGATGCAGGTGCTGGCCGTGCGCCAGCCCGAGATGGTGCCACTGACGCTGCGCGCGGCCGACGCGCTGACGCAGCAGGAACTGGCGCAGGTGCTGGTGCAGGGCAGCGTGACGCCGCTGGCCGATGGCGAGGGCCTGATCATCGGCGCACTGGTGGCCGAGCAGCTCGGCGTGCTGCCCGGCGATGCCATCACGCTGTTCGTGCCGACGGTCACTGGCGGCGGGCTGCCGGAGTTCAACCTGCGCCGCTATGAGGTCGCCGGCCTGTTCGAGGCCGGTATCCAGGACCATGATGCCGCGCTGGGCTATGCGTCACTGGCGGTGCTGGCTGCGCTGGGTTCCGCGCGCAGCAATGCCGAAGGCCTGAGCCTGCGGCTGGATGATGCAATGGACGCGCCGGCCGCCGCCGCGCGGCTGCGCACGCAGCTGGCCGCGCGCTGGCCCGGGCTGATCGTCACTGACTGGACGCAGGAGCACGCCAGCTACTTCCGCGCCATCCGCATCGAGAAGACCATGATGGCGCTGATCCTGCTGCTGATCGTCGCGGTGGCGGCCTTCAACATCGTGGCGATGCTGGTGATGGTGGTGACCGACAAGCGCACCGACATCGCGATCCTGCGCACGCTCGGCGCCGGGCCGCGCACCGTGGCCAGCGTCTTCATCACGCAGGGCCTGGTGATCGGATGGCTCGGTGTCGCCGCCGGCGTCGTGCTCGGCGTGCTGATCGCCACGAACGTCGGGCCGATCCTCGGCTTCCTGTATGAAGTCGCCGGCATCTCGCTGTTCGATGCCGATGTCTACTACATCACCGAGGTGCCCTCGGAGCTGCATCGCCTCGACCTGCTGGTCGTCGGCGGCAGCGCATTGGTGGTGACCGCGCTGGCGACGATCTATCCGGCCCTGCGAGCGGCCGCGGTGTCACCGGCCGAAGCCCTGCGGTACGAATAGATGCCGCCCCGCAACTACGAATGGCTGATCGGCACCCGTTACCTGCGCTCGGGGCAGCGCCGTGGCTTCCTGTCGTTCATCACGGCGATCAGCGTGGTCGGGCTGATGCTCGGCGTGGCCGTGCTGGTGGTGGTGATGTCGGTGATGAACGGATTCGAGCAGGAGCTGCGCGCGCGCATCCTGTCGGTGTCGCCGCATGCCACGCTGATGGGGCTGGAAGAGACGCTGCCGGAGTGGCAGCGGGCCCGCGACACGGCGCTGCAGATGCCGGGCGTGCGCGGTGCGGCGCCCTATGTCGAGACGCGCGCGATGTTCGCCGAGGTCGACACGGGACGCATCACCGGCGCGCAGGTGCGCGGCATCGACCCGGTGCAGGAGCAGCGCATCGGCGGACTGGCCGACGTGATGGTCGACGGCGACCTTGCGGCGCTCTCGGCCGGTGGCTATCGCGTGGTGCTGGGGGAGGCGCTGGCGGCGGAGCTGGGGGTCGGCGTGGGCGACCGGGTGGTGATGGCCGTGCCCAGGGCCATCGTCACTCCCGCAGGTGTGAATCCGCCCATGCGGCGTTTCGAGGTGACCGGCGTGTTCCGGTCCGGCATGTATGAATTCGACCGGCTGCTGGCGCTGATCCACCTGGACGATGCGGCGAAGCTGCTGCGCTATGACGGCGAGGTCACCGGCGTGCGCCTGGCACTGCATGATCCACTGGCGGCGCCGGCACTGGTGCGCGAACTGGCCGAACAGCTCGGTGGCGGTTACTACGTGTTCGACTGGACCCGCATCCATCCGAACTTCTTCCGCTCCATCCAGATGACCAAGTCGCTGCTGTTCGTGATCCTGTCGATGATCGTCGCCATCGCGGCGTTCAACATCGTGGCCACGCTGGTGATGGTGGTGAAGGACAAGGAAGGCGACATCGCGATCCTGCGCACGCTCGGCGCCGGGCCCGGCAACATCCTGCGCGTGTTCGGCGTGCAGGGCGCCTGGATCGGCATCGCCGGAGTGGCCGGCGGCATCGCGCTGGGCGCACTGCTCGCGACGAACCTCGAGTGGCTGGTGCACCAGCTCGAGCGCCTCACCGGCACCCGCTTCCTGGACGCAAAGGTGTATTTCATGAGTGACCTTCCCGCGCGCGTGCAGCTGGGCGATGTGGTGCAGGTGGCCGTGGTGGCTTTGCTGCTGTGCCTGCTGGCCACGCTCTATCCGGCCTGGCGCGCCTCGCGCGTGCTGCCCGCGGAGGCGCTGCGCCATGACTGACCCGGTGCTGCTGGCGCGCGGCGTGTGCCGCAGCTTCAGGGAGGGCGGCGGCGAACTGGCCGTGCTCACCGGCATCGACCTGCACATCGCCCGCGGCGAGCGCCTCGCGATCGTGGGTGCTTCGGGTTCCGGCAAGACCACATTGCTGCAGGTGCTGGGAGGCCTCGACCAGCCGGACCAGGGTACCGTGGAGGTCGCCGGCCGGGACATCCACCGGCTCGGGGAGCGCGAGCGCTGCGCGCTGCGCAACCGGCAGCTCGGGTTCGTGTACCAGTTCCATCACCTGCTGCCGGAGTTCTCCGCGCTGGAAAACGTCGCGATGCCGTTGCTGGTGCGCCGTGAGCGTCCGGCCGAGGCGCAGGCGCGCGCGCGCGCGTTGCTCGAACGCGTCGGCCTCGGCGCGCGACTCGGACATCGGCCGCACCAGCTCTCCGGCGGCGAACGCCAGCGTGCCGCGGTGGCACGCGCCCTGGTCACGCAGCCGGCGCTGGTGCTGGCCGATGAACCCACCGGCAATCTCGACGGCCTCAACGCCGCGCAGGTGTTCGAGCTGATGCTGGAGCTGAACCGCGAGCACGGCACGAGCCTGGTGGTGGTGACGCATGACGAGCGGCTGGCGGGGCGCATGGAGCGCACGCTGGTGCTGCGCGATGGCCGCCTGCAGCCGATCGCGCCTCAGAGCGGCGGGTAGCGTTTCTGCGCGGCCGTGCGCCGCGCGCTCTTGCGGTTCATCGTGCTGATGCGCCAGAGCAGCTCGAGCAGCCGGTAGGCGCCATAGCCGCACACGATGCTGCAGACCAGGCAGCCCAGCAGGAACGGCTTGTAGATCACGCCGAGGCCATGCTGCAGCCACGCCCAGCTGAGCTCGAAGCTGAACCCGTCGGGCTCTGTCCCGAGCAACATCGCGCCAACGCGGTACGCGAAGTAGTACACCGGCAGCGCTGTCACCGGATTCACGATCGCCGAGGTCAGCACCAGCGTGGGCACATTCAGGTGCCAGACCATCGCCGCGACGAGGCCGAGCGGCAGGTGCATCGGGAGCGGGATGAAGCTGATCGCGATGCCGGTGCCGAATGCCACGGTGATCGCGCGTCGGTTCAGTGACCACAGGCGCGGATCCCCGAGCCTCGGCCCGAGCATCCTGAAGGTTCGCGTGCTGCGCAGTTTCTGGGCGATCGGCCGGATTTTTACGAACAGCTGGCGCGGCATGCGGCGCAAGACTAGCAGGCCGCGCGGCCACTGAGCGTTGCGCTGATGTAACTCGAAGGGCCGCTATGCGCAGTGTGCTGCTGCTGGCAGCAATCCTCCTGGTGCTGTGGCTGCCGGCCGGGTGGCAGCAGGTGCCCCCCTGGCCGCTGGCGGGGGCCGTCGCGCTGCTCTGCGCGTGGCGTCCGCTGCGGCCGGCGTGGCCGGCACTGCTCGGGGCGGGGCTTGCCCTGCACGTCGCGGCGCGCGTGGGCACCTTGCCGCCGCTGGCCGCCGGCGAGCGCGTGCTGGTCGAGGCCAGCATCGATGGCGTGCCGGCGCTGGATGAATCCGGCTGGCAGTTCGACGCCGCGATCCGGTTTCCGCGACACCCCGGCTGGCCGGCGCAGCGCTGGCGTGTGCGCCTGCCCGCCTCGATGGATGCACCCTGGCCTGGCGAGCAATGGCAGTACGCACTGCGTTTCGATCCGCCGCGCGACGCCGCGCAGCGGCGGCTGCTGATGCGCGATCGCGTCAGCGCGCAGGCGCGGCTGGTCGAAGGTCCGCTGAACCTGCGCATCGCGCCCGCGCAAGGTGGCCTCGACGGGCTGCGGGCGCGCCTGGCACGCCGCATCAGTGACCACGTCACCGACCCCTCGGCCGCCGCGCTGCTGGCGGCGCTGGCCGTGGGCGTCACCGGCGAGGTCAGCACGCGGCAGTGGCGCGTGTTCAACGCCACGGGCATCACGCATCTGGTGGCGATCTCGGGCATGCACGTCACGTTCTTCGCGATGCTCAGCATGGCTGCGGCGCGTCGCGTCTGGCGGCTGCTGCCGGTCTCACCGCGCCTGCCGCGCCGCGAGGTGTTCGCCGCCGCGGTGGGCATCGTGCTCGCGCTGCTGTACGCGCTGCTGTCCGGCTTCTCGGTGCCGGCGCAGCGCACGGTGGTCATGCTCGCGGCATTCCTCGCGTGCCGTGAGAGCGGCCGCTGCGCGACGCCCGCGTGGAGCATCACGGCGGCGGTGTGGGCCGTGCTGCTGTTCGATCCGCTGGCCGCGCTGAGCGCGGGCTTCTGGCTGTCCTTCCTGGCCGTGGGCGCCATCGTGATGATCGCCGGTGCGCGGCTCGCCGGTGGCGCCCCGCTGCGCACCGCGTTGCGCGTCCAATGGCTGGTGACCGTCGCGCTGCTGCCGGTGACCGTGGCGATCTTCGGCACCTTCTCGGCCGTGGGCCTGATGGCCAATGCACTGGCCATCCCGGTGTTCACGCTGCTGCTGGTGCCGCCGATCCTGGTCGCGACGGCCTGCTATCTGCTGCCCGGCGCCGCCGCGGCATGGTGTGGCGATCTGCTCGTCGGTGTCGCGGCCGCGGTGTGCGAGGTCATCTGGCCGTTCCTCACGTGGTGCGCCGGACTTCCCGGCGCGCTGTGGCATGCGCAGGTGCCCGCCTCGTGGTATCTGCTCGCGCCGGCCGCGGTGCTGCTGGCGCTGATGCCCGTAGTCTGGCCGCGGCGGGCGCTGGCGCTGCTGCTGCTGGCATCGGTGTTCCTGCTGCGCGAGCCGCGTCCGCGCGCCGGTGAGCTGTGGATCGACATCGCGCGTGGCGGCGGATCGGTGGCCACGGTGCTGCGCACGCGCGGGCATCTGCTGCTGGCGGGCACCGGCGAGAGCTTCGGGTCACGCGGCCGGTCATTCGCCCGCCACGTGCTGCCGCTGCTGCGTTCAACCCGTCACGACGTGATCGACCTCTGGCTGCCCGGCAACGTCACACGCGACACGCAGGCCGCGCTGGTGCAGGGCGCTGCCGTGCGCGAGGTGGCCGTCACGCTGCTGCCGCCGGCACGGCCGGCACCGCCGGAGATGCAGCATTGCGCGCCTGCGCGGTGGCAGTGGGATGGCATCGACTTCGAACTGGCGCCCAGCGCGGATGGTCGCGCCTGCAGGCTTGTCGTGGCTGCCGGCGCGGCCTCGATGCAGGTCGGCGGTGATGTGCCCGCGGACCTCGCGGCGCATCAGGGCGACACGCTGCGGCTGGCGATGGATGGACAGGGCATCCGCGAGCGGCGCCGCCATCTTCGGCTATGATCCGCACCCATGTGGGAACTGTTCCAGGCCGGCGGGCCGTTCATGTGGGCCATCGCGCTCTGTTCCATCATCGCGGCGGCCATCGTCGCCGAACGGTTGTGGACGCTGCAGCAGCGGCGCGTGATGCCGGTCGACCTGACACGCCGCATCTGGACTCTGGTCGAGAATGGCCAGGTCAACGACAAGGTCATCATGGCGCTGGAGACCAATTCGCCGCTGGGCAAGATCCTCGCCACCGGGCTGCAGCACCGCCATCGTCCGCGCGAGCTGATGATGGAGCGCATCCAGGATGCCGGGCGCCACGTCGCGCACGAGCTCGACCGTTTCCTCAATACGCTGGGCACCATCGCCGGTGTCGCGCCATTGCTGGGCCTGCTCGGCACGGTCACCGGCATCATCAAGGCCTTCAATGTCATCTATTCCGGTGGCCTGGGTGATCCGCGGGCGCTGTCCGGGGGCATCTCCGAGGCGCTGCTGACCACTGCCTTCGGGCTCATGGTCGCCATCCCCGCCTATGTGGCCTACCGCTACCTGCGCGGCCGGGTCGATGGCATCGTGGTGCAGATCGAGAAGGACGTGGTGCGGTTCGCGGACGCGCTGAACGACCGCATGGCGGCCAATCCTCCACGGGACAAGGCTTGAAGCTCAAGGAGCCGCGGCGCGAGGATCCGGAGATCAGCCTGATCTCGCTGATCGACGTGGTGCTGATGCTGGTGATCTTCTTCATGTTGTCGTCGACCTTCGTCGACGAGGGGCGCATGAAGGTGCAGCTGCCGACGGCCGTCGAGAGGCCGGAGCAGGGTCCTGCGGAGCAGGTGGTCATCACCGTCACGCAGCAGGGCAGCTATCGCGTGAACGAGCGGGACCTCGCCAACTCCGGCCGCGAGACGCTGCGCCGCGCGGTCACCGAAGTGACCGGCGATGCGCGCGATGCGCAGGTGGTGCTGCGCGCCGATGCGCGCGCTACGCACCAGTCGGTGGTCACCGCGATGGACGTTGTGGGCCGCATGGGCTTCGCGCAACTGGACATTGCCACCATCCAGGCCGACGCGACGCCATGACCGCGCCGCTGCCGTCCGCGGCAGATGCACGCGCGGTGTATGGACGGCTGTTGCGCTACGCAATGCCCTGGCGCGGGCAGTTCGCGATCGGCGCGCTCGGCATGGCGCTGTATGCGGCGACTGACGCCGGCACCGCATGGTTCGTCGACCAGTTCCTGGAACATGCCTTCGTCGATCCGGATCCGCGCGTGGTGTGGGCGGTGCCGCTGGGTGTGCTGGCGCTGTTCCTGCTGCGCGGCATCGGTGACTACGTCGCCACTTATTTTCCGGCCAAGGTCGGCCGCCACGTGGTGCGCGCCATCCGCCGCGACCTGTTCGCGCAATACCTGCACCTGCCGGCGGCGTGGTATGACGCGCAGCCGGCGGGCCGTGCGCTGTCGCGGCTGGTCTACGACGCCGAGCAGGTGGCCGAAGCCGCGACCACCTCCGTCGGCGTGATCATCCGCGACTCGCTGGTGCTGCTGGGCCTGCTGGGTTTCATGTTCTGGAAGTCCTGGCAGTTCACGCTGCTGGCACTGGTGGCCGCGCCGGTGGTGGGGTGGGTGCTCGGTGGCATCAACCGCCGCTTCCGGCGCCACAGCGCGCGCATCCAGCAGTCCATGGGCGACTTCACCCGCGTCGCGCAGGAGACGCTGGCAGCGCAGCGGCTGATCAAGACCAGCGGTGCCGAGGTGGCGCAGCAGGGCCGCTTCGAAGTGGTCAACGAGCAGAACCGTCGCAACCACCAGCGGCTGCTGCGGGCCCGTGCCGCCAGCAATCCGGTGGTGCAGATGGTGGCGGCGGTGGGCCTGGCCATCGTGCTGGCGGTGGCCCTGGCGCAGGTGATTGCCGCGGACGTGCCAGTCAATGAGTTCGCCAGCTACATCACCGCGATGATGCTGCTGATGTCGCCGCTGCGCCGGCTGGTGAACGTGGGTGGTCCGCTGCAGCAGGGCATCGCCGCCGGCACGGGCATCTTCGCGGTGCTCGACCTGCCGCGCGAGCCGCAAGGCGGCGGTCGCGACATCGGGCGCGCCACCGGCGCGGTCGAGTTCCGCGACGTGCGCTTCGGCTACGACGGCGCGCGCGCGCCGGTGCTCGACGGCATCAGCGTGGCCGTGGCACCGGGCGAGACGCTGGCCATCGTCGGCCGCTCCGGTGCCGGCAAGTCGACGCTGGTGGGGCTGCTGCCGCGGCTCTACGACCCGGTTGGCGGCCGCGTGCTGCTCGATGGCATCGATGTGCGCGAACTGCGGCTTGCCGGACTGCGCCGGCAGATCGCCTATGTGGGGCAGGACGTGCAACTGCTCGATGCGACGCTGCGCGAGAACATCACGCTGGGCATGGAGGATGCGGACGAGGCCGCCGTGCTGCGTGCCGCCCGCGACGCGCATGTCATGGAGTTCGCCGCGACGCTGCCGCTGGGACTGGACACGCGCGTGGGTGAGCGCGGCGGATCGCTTTCCGGCGGGCAGCGCCAGCGCGTCGCCATCGCGCGCGCGCTGCTGCGCGATGCGCCGGTGCTGATCCTCGATGAGG
>CAZWDR010000025.1:5931-28964 GCA_964632365.1 uncultured Steroidobacteraceae bacterium | reverse complement strand
GATCCATTCGGCTTCGATGATGGCGGCTCGACCAATGTGCTGGCGCATCTGCTGGGCTTCGGCTGTGGCGTGCTGGCCGGTGCACTGGCTGCATCGGCGCGCGGTGCCCGCCTGGTCGCTTCCATGCCGGCATGGCTGGCCGCGACAATCACGCCCGTTGTGCTAATCCTTGCATGGCTGTTCGCGCAATAGGGCTGCACCTGACGGAAGCCAGGCCGATGCTGACAGGAAGTTAATGCACTGCTGCGCAGAGCGAACCTCGTAGACAGGCTGGCGCTTCACCGTATTCAAGGTTAGTTTGGCTGCATGGGGTTTCGAGTCAGGCAGTTCCGCCGGCAGCTCGGCCTGGCATCTGCCTTGGCCCTGTGTGTGCTGCTGTCCGGCGCGGTGGCGGGCAATGGCAGCGATGGCGCGGGCGTCGACATGCCCGACCGCGAATTCCGCTTTGCGCGCCTTGCCTACAGCGGCAACTCCTTCTTGGGCAGCGGCTTTCGGGGCCAGGGCTCGTGGCAGACCGACGCGCCCGATGCCGAATACCACCTGCTGATGGGACTGCGCCGCCTGACGCGCATCGATGCCATCGATCCAGAAAGCCGCCAGTTCCTGCCCACGCAGGTGGATACGCCCGAGCCGCGTCGCGACGAATTCATCGCCCTGAGTCCCACCAATCCGCGCCTGCCCGAGTTCCCGTTCCTCTATGCGGTGGAAGTCGGGCGCTGGCACCTGGACGACACGGAGGCCGGGGCGCTGCGTGAATACCTCGAGCGCGGCGGCTTCCTGATGGTGGACGACTTCCATGGCAGCGTGCAGTGGGAAGGTTTCATGGAATCGATGCGGCGCGTGTTCCCCGACCGCGATGTGGTGGATATTCCCGACGACCACGAGGTGTTCCACGTGCTCTATGACCTGGACCACAAGCGGCAGATTCCCGGCGTCTATTCGGTCCAGCTGGGCGTGACACACGAAGAGGATGGATACGATCCGCACTGGCGCGGGGTGTTTGATGACGAGGGGCGCCTGATGGTGGCGATCAACTTCAACATGGACCTGGGCGATGCCTGGGAACATGCGGATGATCCGCGCTACGAACAGGAACTCACCGCGCTGGCCTATCGATTCGCGGTGAGCTATGCGCTCTACGCGATGACGCACTGACGCGCGATGCTGGAGTTCCTGCTTGGGTCTTCGGTCTGGGCCTTCCGCAGCGGCGAGCTGGGCTTCGCGCGTGGCTGGCCGATGTGGCTGTTCTGGGCGCTGCTGCTGGCCGGCGTTCTCGCCATCGGCGCAACGCTGCTGCGACGGCAGCTGAGCTGGCCGCGTGCCCTGACCCTGGGCGCGCTGCAGGCGGCGTTCCTCGCACTGGCACTGGTGCTGCTGTGGCGGCCGGTGCTGAACGTCGAGGAGATCAAGGACCGCGAGAACGTGGTCGCGGTGCTGATCGACGACTCCGGCAGCATGAATTCCCCCGAGAACGACGGCGGGCCGACACGCCGCGCGCAGGCGGTCGAGGCGCTCGACGACGGCGTGCTGCAGGCCATCGGCGAGCGCTCGGACCTGCGCCTGTTCAGCTTCTCCGACCGCGCGATGCCGGTGGATGCGCTCACCGACCTCAACGGCGGCGCGCGCAGCACGCGCATCGGTGATGCGCTGTCGACCGTGACGCAGATGGCGGCGAGCATGCCGGTGGCCGCGGTGGTGCTGGTGACCGATGGCGCGGATACCGCCGACACCCTGAACGAGACGGCGCTGGCGCGGCTGGCCACCACCGGCATTCCGGTGCACACCGTCGGCGTGGGACCGGAACAACCCGACAATGACCTGGAGATCGAGCAGCTGGCGGTGCCGCTGACGGCGATGGCCAACGCCACCGTGCGCGCCACCGTGTCGATCCGTCACCAGGACCAGCGCAGCGGCCGGGTGCGCGTGCATGCCGGCGGACGGCTGATTGCCGCGCAGGATGTGCGCTTCGCGGAGAAGGCGGGCCTGACCACGGTGGTGGTGGAATTCCCCGCAGGGCTTGCCGGCGTGCGTGACCTCACCGTCAGCGTCGATCCGGCGCGCGGCGAGACGCGCCTGACCAACAACGAGCGCCGCGCCGTGATGGAAGTGGACGGACGGCGTCGCGCGGTGCTCTATCTGGAGGGCGAGCCCCGCTGGGAATACAAGTTCATCCGCCGTGCGCTCGAGGGCGATGCCAGCCTGCGTCTGGCCAGCGCCGTGCGCGCCACGCCGAACCGCTATTACCGGCAGGGCCTGACCTCCGGTGATGAATTGCAGAACGGCTTTCCCGCCACGAAGGAAGAGCTGTTCGCCTATGACGCGGTGATCATCGGCAGCCTCGAGGCGGCGGAGCTGTCGAACGAACAGCATGAATGGCTGCGCGACTTCGTCGACCAGCGCGGCGGCGCGCTGCTGATGATTGCCGGGCGTGATGGCCTGGGCGATGGCGGCTGGAGCCGCGTGCCGGTTGCCGCCCTGCTGCCGGTGAAACTGCCGGGTGGCGCCGACCGCAGCTATGGCCGGCGCGCCAGCCAGGCGCGGCTCACCGACTATGGACGCGAGTCGATCATCGGCCGCCTCGAGGCCGACCCGGCCGCCAACGAGAAGGCCTGGCAGGAACTGCCGGTGCTGGCCGACTACCAGCAGCTGGGCGAGCTGCGCCCGGCGGCGGTGGTGCTGATCGAGACGGCCACCGGTGACGGCGCCCGCGCCGCCACCGCGCCGCTGCTGGCCACGCAGCGCTATGGCCGCGGGTCGACGTGGGTGCTCGCCAGTGCGACCACATGGCGCTGGCAGATGCAGATGCCGCTCGAGGACCAGAAGCACGAGACCTTCTGGCGGCAGCTGCTGTATGCGCTGGCTGCGCCGTCGCCGGCGTCGGTGTCGATGACGCCGGGTCGCGCGGTGTACGAGGACGACACCGCGGTGACGCTGGAAGCGGAGCTGCTGGGCAAGGACTACCTGCCGATGCAGGACGCGCAGCTCACCGTCGAGGCGACCTCCGAGACGGGCATGACCGTGCCGGTCCGCCTGGAGGCCTCCGGCCGTGGCGATGGCCGCCACACGGTGGCGCTGGATGCGCGTTCGCCGGGGCTCTATCGTGTCGAGCTCACGGCCACCCGCGACGGCGAGGAAGTGGGCCGCGCGGTGTCGCACCTGCGCCGCGCGGACGGGGTGCTGGAGGAGTTCTCCTCGTGGCAGCATCGGCCGATGCTCGAGCGCATCGCGAGCAACACCGGCGCGCGCTACTGGGAACTCGATGACCTGTCGGGGCTTCCCGAGGCCATCCGCTACTCACGCGCCGGTGTGGTCGAGCGGCAGACGCTTGACCTTTGGAACATGCCGCTGGCCTTCCTGCTGCTGCTGGCCCTGAAGGGTGGCGAGTGGCTGCTGCGCCGGCACTGGAGGCGGCTGTGAACCTGCGTGCCCTGCGATGGAGTGCGGCGGCCGTGGCGCTGACGCTGGCCGCCGGCGCGAACGCCGCGACGCGTGTGCTGGTGATCACCGGCATTGGCGGCGAGCCGCAATATGAAGAACGCTTCGCGCAATGGAGCGAGCAGGTCGCCAAGGCCTCGGCCACCGCCACCGGCGATGCGGAGCAGGTGCAGAAGCTCAGCGGCAAGGGCGCGCGCCGCGAGGCGGTGCAGGCCGCGCTGCAGAAGCTCGCCACCGAGCTCGGCGCGGGCGACCAGCTGGTGCTGGTGCTGCTCGGTCACGGCACCTATGACGGCACCGAATACCGTTTCAACATCGACGGTCCGGACCTCACCGGCAGCGAGCTGGCCGCGTGGCTCGACCGCATTCCCGCGCAGCAGCTCGTCGTCAATGCCACCAGCGCCAGCGGGGCGCTGGCCGACAAGCTGCCCAACGCGCGTCGCGTGGTGATCACCGCGACGCGCTCGGGCGGCGAGCGCAATGCCACGCGCTTCGGCGGCTTCTGGGCCGAGGCGCTGGTCAGCGACGCGGCCGATGCGGACAAGGACGGCAACGTCACCGCGCGCGAGGCCTATGACTATGCCGTGCGGCGCGTCACCGACACCTACAAGGCCGACAACGCCATCCTCACCGAGCGCTCGCGCATCGAGGGCAACGAGCCCTCGCGCTTCGTGGTGTCGCGCCTGGGGCCGGCCGCGCTGTTCGCCAGCGATGCGCAGCTGACGCAGCTGCGCGTGGAGCAGGACCAGATCACCGCGCGCCTGGCCGGGATCAAGGCCGAGAAGGCGACGCTGCCCGAGGACGCGTATTACGCGCGCCTCGAGCCGGTGCTGCTGGAGCTGGCGCGACTGGGGACGCGCATCGAGGCGCGGTTCGCCGCGCTGGGTGTGGATGTCGAGGAGGCCGATGATGCGATGCCGTGACCTGCTGCGTCCGCTGGCGGTGCTGGCGCTGTTTGCGGCGGCGGGCTCCGCGGTGGCCGCCGACATCGACTACGACCCGCGCCGCGCGCCGGCGCTGCGCCGCTGTGACGAGCCGGCCCACCGTGGCCGCATCGAGCAGGCGCGCGACTGCTATGGCGCGCTGCTGCGCAGCACCGATGCGCTGACGCGCGCCGAGGCGCTGTTCGCGCTCGATGACCTGCGCGCGGCCAATGATGCGTTCCGCGAGGCGGTCGCGGCGCGCGAGGACGCGGCGCTGCCGCGCCTGCGCTGGGGACGCCTGTTCATCCAGGCCGGGCAATATCCGGACGCGGTGGCGCTGTTCCGCGAGGTGCTCGAAGCCGACGAGGACGACGTGGGCGCGCGGCTGGGCATGGCGCGGCTGGGCGTGGCGCGCTTCGAGGGCGATGTCGTCGACGACGTCGCGGAGCTGCTGAAGGAAGACGACACGCTCGTCGAGGCGCACCTGATCAGCGCGCGCATGGCCATCGAGGGCGGCCGATACGACGAGGCGGTTCGATCGGCCACCCGCGCGCGCGAGCTGGCGGTGGCGCAGAACCTGCCGCCGCTCGAGGCCATCACCTTGCTGGCCGCCGTCGAGATGATCCGCAACCGTGATCCGGCCCCGCTGGTGCGCGAGGCGCTGGACTACAACCCGCGCTACGGCACCCTGTTCGAGACGCTGGCGCAGTTCGAGGTGATGCGTCGGCGCTATCGCGAGGCCGATGTCTGGCTGCAGCGGATTCCGCAGGTGCAGCCGGAGCTGTGGTCGGGCCGGCGCGAGCTGGGCCTGAACCTGATGCGCCTGGGGCGCATCGACGAGGCCCGCGGCCACCTGGTGGCCTCCTATGAGGGCGACCCGTTCAACGTCGTCACCAGCAATACGCTCAAATTGCTCGACTCGCTGGTGAACTACGACTTCATCCGGCTCGAGGATCCGGCCCTGGTCCTGCAGCTGCACAAGAGCGAGTCGGCGGCGCTGCGTCCCTATGTCACGCAGATCGCGCAGGACAGCATCCGCTCGTTCTCGGCGCGCTACGGCTTCACGCCGCGCGACCCGATCACCATCGAGCTGTACCAGGACCATGGTGACTTCGAGGTGCGCACCGCAGGCCTCACCGGCATCGGCCTGCTGGGCGTGACCTTCGGGCATCTGGTCGCCATGGACAGCCCCTCCGGCCAGCGCCGCGGTGATTTCCACTGGGGCAGCGTGCTGTGGCATGAGATGGCGCACGTCTTCACGCTGTCGGCGACGGCGCATCGCGTGCCGCGCTGGCTCAGCGAGGGTCTGTCGGTCTATGAGGAATGGACCAGCGGTCCCACGCCCGGCGTGTCGGTGAGCACGCGCTCGCTCGATGCCTTCAAGGATGGCCGCTTCCTGCCGGTGGCGTCCATCGACCAGGGCTTCATGCGTCCCACCTATGAGGGACAGGTGCAGGTGTCGTACGAGCAGGCCGGCCTGATGTGCCTGTTCGCGGCCGAGCGCTACGGCTTTCCGCGCGTGGCGCAGTTCCTGCGCGGCTTCAACGATGCGTCGATGACCACCGCCAGCGGCATCCGCGCCGCATTCGAGGTCACGCCGGAGGAGTTCGACACGCAGTTCAATGCGTTCATGGAAGCGCGCTTTGCCGCTTACCTGAAGGACCCGAAGCGCTGGCCGGAGCTGATGCGCCGCGCGCACACGATGCTCGAGTCGCGCAACTGGAGCGCCGCGCGCGAGGCCGCCCAGGCGGCGATCACGATGCTGCCCGAATACATTTCGAACGGCAGCGCCTACGAGACACTGGCCGCCGCGGAGGAAGGGGCCGGCAACATCGATGCGGCCATCGCCGCCTGGCAGGCGTGGCGCAAGGCCGGTGGCTGGAACCCGACCGGCATGCGCAAGCTGGCGGAGCTGCTGCTGGCGCAGCAGCGTCGCACCGAGGCCGCCGAGGTGCTGGCCGCGCTGAACTGGTCCGACCCGCTGGCGCCCGATGACCACGACCGGCTCGGACGCCTGCTGATCGAGCAGAACCGCGGCGCCGAGGCGCTGCGCGAATACGAGGTGCTGCTGGCGCTGCAGCCGCTGGACACCGCCGCGGCCAACTACGGCATGGCGCGCGCGCTGCGGCTCACCGGCGATGCGGCGCGCGCGAAGCGCCACCTGCTGCAGTCCCTCGAGATCGCCCCGAATTACCGCCCGGCCCAACGTCTGCTGATTGAAATGGATGGAGAGCGCACACCATGATCGAAACCGCGAGCCCAACCCAGGACACCCGCGACCTGGTCGAACGCTTCGGCACCACCTTCACGGCAATCCGCCGCGAGGTGCGCAAGCTGATCGTCGGCCAGGACATGGTGGTCGAGCAGTTGCTGATCACGCTGCTGGTGGGCGGCCACTGCCTGATCACCGGCCTGCCAGGCACCGCCAAGACGTTGCTGGTGCGCACGCTGGCGCAGGCGCTGGGCCTCAGCTTCAAGCGCATCCAGTTCACGCCCGACCTGATGCCCACGGACATCACCGGCACGGACATCCTCGAAGAGGACCAGAACACCGGCAAGCGCACCTGGACCTTCGTGCCGGGTCCGCTGTTTGCGAACGTGCTGCTGGCCGACGAGATCAACCGCACGCCGCCGAAGACGCAATCCGCGCTGCTCGAGGCGATGCAGGAACTCTCGGTGACGGTGCGCGGCAACACGCGGCGCATCGAGCCGCCGTTCTTCGTGCTGGCGACGCAGAACCCGATCGAGCTGGAAGGCACCTATCCGCTGCCAGAAGCGCAGCTCGACCGCTTCCTGTTCAACGTGGTGCTCGACTACCTGGGCGCCGAGGATGAACTGCGCGTGGTGGCCGACAACACCTCGCGCGTCGACCCGCCGGCCATCGAGGCCTGCACCACGTCCGAGGAGATCCTGCGGTTCCAGTGGCTGGTGCGCCAGGTGCCGATGTCCGACGAGGTGGCGCGCAAGGCGGTGGCGCTGGTGCGCGCGACGCGGCCCAGCGATGCGAATGCCTCCGACGAGGTGAAGAAGTACGCGCGCTACGGCGCCAGCATCCGCGCCACGCAGTTCCTCGCGCTGGCCGCGAAGGCGCGCGCACTGTCCGAGGGCCGCTACCACGTGGCCATCGAGGATCTCGAGGCCCTCGCGCTGCCGGTGCTGCGCCACCGCGTGCTGGCCAATTACCAGGCCGAGTCCGATGGCGTCACCGTCGATTCGCTGCTGACGCGCGTGATCCAGAAGGAACTGCGCGGATGAGCGCGAATCCCGCCGCGGCGCTGCTGCGTCCCGAGGTCCTTGCGTCGCTGTCGACGCTGGAACTCGTCGCGCGCTCGGCCGTGGAGGGATTCTTCCAGGGGATGCATCGCAGCCCCCGCTTCGGCTTCAGCCAGGAGTTCGCCGAATACAAGGCCTATTCGGAGGGCGATGATCCGCGCTTCGTCGACTGGAACGTGTTCGCGCGCACCGACCGCACCTACATCCGGCGGTACCAGGGCGAGACCAACACGCGCTTCATGATCGCGATGGATGTGAGCGCATCGATGGGCTATGGCAGCGGCGAGGTCAGCAAGCTGCGCTATGCCAAGTGGGTGGCCGCATCGCTGGCCTACATGGCCCTGCAGCAGCATGACCCGACGGGGCTGATCGCCTTCGATTCGAGCATCCGCAGTTACCGGCCCCCTTCAAGCCGCACCGGCAGCCTCTCGGCCATCCTGCACGAGCTCGAACGGCTCGACGCCGGCAGCCAGACCGACCTGAACGCCTCGTTCAAGCAGATGCACGAGCACATGCAGCGCCGCGGCCTGGTGGCGGTGATCTCGGATCTCTACTGTGACCCGGAGGCGCTGACGCGCGCGGTGCAGCCGTTCGCCTGGGGCGGGCACGACATCATGATCTTCCAGGTGCTCGACCGCGCCGAGCTGGATCCGAAGTGGGATGAATCGGTGCTGCTGGAGGACGTGGAGTCCGGCCGCCAGGTCGAGGTGTCTCCCGACTACATGCGCACCACCTATCGCGAGCGCTTCCAGGCGCATCTGACCCAGGTGCGGCAGGCCGCGGCGCGCAGCCGCGCCGACCATGTGCTGCTGGTCACCGATGAGCCGCTCGACAAAGCACTGCGCGGCTACCTGATGTTCCGCAAGAGGGCCTGAAGCGATGTGGCTGGCACCGTGGTTCCTGCTCGGACTGGCCGGCCTCGCACTGCCGGTGTGGCTGCATCGCTTCGCGCGCCAGACCGACCAGAAACTCCCCTTCGCCTCGGCGATGTTCCTCGAGCCCAGCGAGATCCGGCGCAGCCGCCGCCATGAGCTGCGCTACTGGCTGCTGCTGCTGCTGCGCCTGCTGCTGCTGGCGCTGATCGTGCTGGCCTTTGCCGGCCCCCTGTGGCGCAGCACCGTGGCCGCGGGCGGCGGCGGCAACACCCTGCACGTGATCGTGATGGACACCTCGATGTCGATGCAGCGCGAGGACGTGTGGCCGCGCGCGCAGCAACGCGCGATGGAGCTGATCGACCAGGTGCGCGGCGGCAGCCGCGCGATGGTCGTGGCCGGCGACCATCGCCTGCGGGTGCTGGTCGAGCCGGTGTTCGCGAGCGAGGCGGGCCGGTTGCGCGCGGCCGTGCAGCAGCTCGAGCCGGGTTGGTCGCGCCTCGACTACGGCGCGCTGGTGGCCGGTTCCGTGGCCTGGGCGCCGGGACCGGGTGAGTCGCTGCAGCTGCATCTGGTTTCCGACCTGCAGCAGTCGGCCAGCCCGCTGCGCTTCGCGGATCTGTCGCCGCCGCCCGGCGTGCGGCTGGTGCTCGAGGATGTCGGCGCGCCCGTCGAGCCCGATGCCGATGGCGATGCCGACGCGGTGGCCGCCGCCAGCGCGGGGAACGCGCGCGTGGTCTCGACCCAGGAGGATCCGCGCGCCCCGGGCACCATCGAGGTGCGCCTCGAGGGCGACCCGGCCGCGCTCGCGGACCGCACGCTGGTGGTCGCCGTGAACGGTGAGGTGCAGGAAAGCCGCCGCCTGACCGCGGCCAGCGCGACGGCGCTGGAGCGCGTGGTGCTCGGCGAACTGCCGGTGGGCGAGCATCGCCTGGCCGTGCGGCTCGAGCCGGCCGATGTGCTGCCCGCCGATGATGCGCGGTTCGCGCTGCTGCGCCGGATCGAACCGAAGGTGCTGGTGGTGGCGGCCGATGTGCAGGGCGACGACGCCCGCTATTTCACCGCCGCCCTGCAGGCGCTGGCGCGGCCGCGCTTCGAGGTCGAGGCCTCGTTGCCCGCGGCGGTGGCCGCGCGGCAGCTCAGCGATTTCGCCGCGGTGGTGGTGTCGGATGCCGGCCTGCTCAACGACGCCGCGGCCAATGCGCTGGCGGAATACGTGCGCGGCGGCGGCGCGCTGCTGACGACGCTGGGGGCGCGGGCCGCGCAGCAGCGGCAGGTGCCGGTCAGCGGCGCGCGCATCGCCGGCGGCACCGCGCGCGCCGCTGCGGATCGTCCGGCGCGCATCGCTGAACTCGAGCAGAGTCACGCGGTGCTGCGCGAGGCCGGCGCATGGCTACGCATCCGATTCTTCCGCCACGTGGCGGTGGAGCCGCCCGAGGGGGCCCGCGTGCTGCTGGCCTTCGAGAACGGCACGCCGCTGATGTTCGAGCAGGAGATCGGCAGCGGCCGCATGCTGACCTTCGCCTCGCCGCTGGACCGCGAGTGGAATGACCTGGCCATCCATCCGCTGTTCGTGCGGTTCGTCGCCGAGGCCACGGCATGGCTGGCCGGCGCGCGCTTCGATGCGGCGGCGGCCACCGTGGGCAGTCCGCTGGATGCGTCCACGTTGCGGCGCGGCGGCGGGCAGGTATTCGACCCGCGCGGCGAGCGGGCCACGATGCTGACCGGCGATGCGGACGCGCTGCGCTGGATCCCCGAGATCGCCGGTTTCTATGAACTGCGCGGGGGTGGCCGCAGCGATTTCATCGCCGTCAACGTGGATCCGCGCGAATCCCTGCTCGCGAGCCTCGATACGGACGCGCGCGAACGCTGGCTTGCTTTGCAGCGTCCACCGGGGGATGGTGGGGCTGTCGTGAGTGGCGGTGCTTCGGGCACCGAAAGACTGGTGCCGATCTGGTTCTGGCTGCTGCTGGCTGCCGTGGCGCTTGCGTTCGCGGAGCCATTGGTGGCGAACTATCACCTGAGCGTCCGAAGGGAAGCCTAGCGCATGAACGCCCGTTTCGAGCTCGACCAATATCTGACCCAGGCGCGATCACGGCTGCGTTGGGTGCTCTCGGCCCAGGGCACCGCGTTGCTGATCGCGGCGCTGCTCGCGGTGACGCTGATCGCCGCGTGGCTGCTGCCGCGCTACGGGTTCACGCCCGCGGCCGCGCTGGCCGGTCGCATCACGCTGGGCGTCGTCGCCGCCGGCATCGCCACATGGTGGGTGCTGCGCTGGCGCGCGCAGGAACGCGATCGCGCCGCCGCCGCGCTCGAAGCCGCATTGCCCGCGCAGTCCGGTCGCGTCGCCACCTACCTGCAGGAAAGCGCGAAGGAGCCGGGCAAGGCCTCGGTGCTGCTCGATCTTCTCGCCGCCGACGCATTGTCGCTGGCACAGCGCGAGCCGCTCGCACAGACCATCCGCCCCCGTCGCTATGTCGCGCCGGCGCTGGGCGCCGTCGCCGGCGTGGCGCTGCTCGGCGCGCTGCTGTTCTCCAATCTCGGGCTTGGCGACGGCGCACGCCAGCTGTGGTTCGGCAACATGCCGCCCGCGGCCAGTGTCGCCGCCGCCGCCGGTGGCATCGCCGTGCAGCCGGGCAACGCGACGATCCGTCGCAACCAGGATCTCGATGTGTCGGCGCTGGTCGCGGGCAGCAGCGACGATGTGCAACTGCACCTGCTGTTCGAGGGCGGCGACTGGGAAACGGCGCCGATGCAACGCCGTGCCGATGGCGGCTATGACTTCACGATCTTCGCCGTGCGCGATGCAGCCCGCTACTACATCACGGCCGGGCGGCTGAAGAGCGCCGAGCACGCGATCACCGTCGTCGACCTGCCGGGCATCGAGCGCTTCAAGGTCACCTACGACTATCCCACCTGGACCGGGCTCGACAACCACGAGGAAGAGGGCGGCGGCAGCGTGCGCGCCGTGGCCGGCACGCGCGTGAACCTCGAGGTGACCACCACCGCGCCGCTGGAAGGCCCGTTGCTGGTGATCGACGGCAATGACGAGCCGCTGCGGCAGGATGGCACCACCACGCAGGGCGGATTCGAGATCAGCAAGGAAGGCCATTACCGCCTGGCCACGCGCTTCCTTGGCGAGATCGTGGCGCTGACGCCCGACTATCCCATCGAGGTGGTCGAGGACCAGAAGCCGGAGATCCGCATCGTGCGGCCGGGCCGCGACTATCGCGCCACCGCGATCGAGGAAGTGCCGGTTCGCGTCGAGGCGCGCGATGACTTCCGCCTGGATGAGCTGAACCTGCACTTCTCGGTGAACGGCGGTGAGTGGCAGCGCGACAAGCTCAACGCCGGCACCAGCGACGTCCAGGCCGCGGCGCTGCTGCGCCTGGAGGAAATGCAGAAGGCCGGCCCCGATGGCAGCGCGCCGCTGCTGGTGCCCGGTGACCTCGTCAGCTATTACGCCGAGGCCCGCGACAACAAGCACAGCGTGCAGACCGACCTGTTCCTGATCCAGGTGCAGCCCTTCGAGCAGCGTTACACGCAGTCGCAGGCCGGCGGGGGCGGCGGCGGCGGTGGTGGTGGCGGGGGCGAGGAGGAGGGCGACATCTCGCGACGCCAGCGCGAGATCCTGGTGGCGACGTGGAATCTGCAGCGCAACGAGAAGGAAGCCGGCGCGCGCGAGAAGGAACGCGTCGCCGACAACGCGCGCATGCTGTCCGAAGTGCAGCAGACGCTCGCAGGCCAGGCGACCACGCTGATCGAGCGCGCCCGCGCGCGCCAGCTCACCGGCCAGGACGCGAACATCGACCAGTTCGTGCGCTCGGTGCAGGAGGCCGCCAAGGCGATGGAGCCGGCCGCGCGCAACCTCGCCAGCATGGACCTCAACGCCGCGGTGACGCACGAGCAGCAGGCGCTGCAGCACCTGCTGCGCGCCGAGGCCGCGTTCCGCGACATCTCGGTGGCCATGCAGCAGGGCGGTGGCGGTGGCGGCGGTGGCAGCCAGGCCAGTCGCGACGTGTCGGAGATGACCGAGCTCGAGATGGATCTGGCGAAGAACCAGTACGAGACCGAGTCGCAGATGACCACGCAGCAGCGCAACCAGGCCGAGGACGAGGCCGCCCGGCGGCTGCGCGAGCTGGCGCGTCGGCAGGAGCAGCTGGCCCGGCAGGCGCAGCGCCAGCAGATCCCGCCGGAAACGCAGCGCTGGCAGCAGGAGCAGCTGCGGCGCGAGGCGGAGGAGCTGCGTCGCCAGCTCGAGCAGCTGGCGCAGCAGAACCAGCAGCAGGGTCAGCAGAGCCAGCAAGGCCAGCAAAGCCAGCAGGGGCAGCAAGGGCAGCAGCAGGGGCAGCAAGGCCAGCCAGGCCAGCAGCAGGCCCGGTCCGGGCAGCAGGGCCAGCAAGGGCAGCAACAGCAGCAGAGCGCGTCGCGGGGACAATCCCCGCAGGACCGTCAGTCCACCCGACAGGCCTCCGCCGCGGAAGCCGCGCGCCAGGTCGCCGAGGCGACGCGCCAGATGCAGAACGCGGGCAACGATCCGCAGGCCCAGGCGCGCGCCAGCGAGCAGCTGAACCGCGCGCGCGAGCAGCTGGAGAATGCGCGCCAGCAGGTAGGGGCCGACCAGTTCGAGCAGCTGGCCGATCGCGCCCGCGAGCTGGCCGAGCAGCAGCGCGAGTCCGAGCGTGAGCTGCGCGCCGCGGTGGGCGCCCAGCCGCCCGCGGCCATCCAGCGTCCCGGCGCCGCCAACCAGCAGTCCGGCATGAGCTTCGAGCAGATGGAGCGCCTGGCGCAGCAGAAGCGCGAGATCCAGAGCGGCCTCGACGAGCTGCAGCGGCGCATGGACAGCACGCGCCGCGCGGCCAGCGACACCGCGCCGCGGGCGGCGCGCGAGCTGGCCGAGCTGCGCCAGAACCTGCAGGAGATGGATACCGTCGGCAACCTCGGCATGAGCGCGCGCCAGATCGAGCGTGGCCGTGGCCGTGATGCCGCGAACCTGGAGTTCGCGCGCACGCAGACGCTCGAGCGCCTGGCGGAGGACCTGCAATCCGTTGCGCAGACCGCCGCCGGTGAGGCAGGGCAGCGCCGCCGCCAGGCCGAGCAGGCGTCGGGTGAGGACCTGCTCGCCGAGCTCGGCGACCTGCGCCGCATGCTCGACCGGGCGCGTGAGCAGGGCCTGGCACAGAACCGCAGCGGTGATCCCGACAGCGCCTCGCCCAATGCGCAGGAAGGCCAGCAGGGGCAGCAGGGCGGTGGCCAGCAAGGTGAGCAAGGCCAGGGCAGCCAGGGCCAGCAGGGACAGCAGGGCGGCTCGCCCGGACAGCAGGCCGGCAGCCAGTCCGGTGCCGATGGCGGCGCCAACAACGGACAGGCGGGCACCGGTTCGAACCGCAACGGCGGGAATGTGCGTTTCGCCGGCGGCAGCAACCGCGGCCCGGCGCCGCTGATCGACAGCGGCCTGCGCCCGCAGGCGGTGATCTCCGCCGACCGGCTGGCGCAGCTGCGCGAACAGCTGCGCGGGCGCGTGCTGTCCGAATCCGATGCGCGCACGATGCAGGAGCTGTCGAACCAGCTGCGCAGCGGCGGCGGCGGCGACCCGATGGATGTGCAGTACCAGCGCATGGCCGCGCTGGTGAACCAGCTCGAGCTCGCCGCACTGAAGTCCGTGCGCGATGGCGGCGGCACGGACACCACCCGCGCCACCGAGACCATCGACGACTCGCGGCAGTACCGCGACAATGTCGCCGAGTACTACCGGAGGCTCGGCGGGGAGAATGACTGACGACAAGGTTCTGGCCGACCTGCAGGCCCTGGTCGGCGCCGACATCGCGCTGGCGCCGACCGCAACTCTGCTCGAGAAGCACACCCGCGATTTCTGCGTCACCGGCGCCGCCACCGTCGGCGTGCGCGCGCTGGTCTTCCCGCGCACCACGCAGCAGGTGTCGCAGGTGCTGGCGTACTGCAATGCCAATGGCATCGCCGTGCAGCCGCAGGGCGGCATGACCGGCCTTGCCGGCGGCGCGGTGCCGGTCGGGCCCTGCATCACCATCGGGCTCGAGCGCATGCGCGCGATCCGCGAGCTGGATCCGGCAGCGGGCACGATCACCGTGGATGCCGGCGTCACGATGGAGACGGTGCAGAAGGCGGCGGAAGCCGCCGACCTGTTCTACCCGCTCGACCTGGGTGGACGCGGCACCTGCCAGGTGGGCGGCAACGTCTCGACCAACGCCGGCGGCAATCGCGTGCTGCGCTATGGCATGGCGCGCGACCTGGTGCTGGGTGTCGAGGCCGTGCTGGCCGACGGCACCGTGATCGACGCGCTGCGCAAGGTCATCAAGAACAACTCCGGCTATGACCTGCGGCAGCTGTTCATCGGTGCCGAGGGCACGCTGGGCATCATCACCGGCGTGGTGCTGCGGCTGTTCCCGAAGCCGAAGAGCACCTGCATCGGCATCTGCGCCGTGGACGACTATCCCGCCGTGCTCGACCTGTTGCGCCGTGCACGCAGTGGCTTCGGTTCGCTGCTGTCGGCGTTCGAGGTGATGTGGCCGGACTTCTATCAGCTGGGCACCGTCGCTCTGGGCCGCAAGCCGCCGCTCGAGATCGGGCATGGCGCCTATGTGCTGATCGAGACGCTGGGCACCGACCCGCAGGCCGACCAGGCGCGCTACGAGGCCGTCATCGGCGAGGCCATCGAGGCGGGCATCGTGCGCGACGCCGTCATCGCGCAGTCGCAGCGCGAGGCCACGGAGCTGTGGGCCGTGCGTGACTCGCCGGGCGAATGGCAAAAGGGCGTGCACTGGCCGCAGCTGGGTTTCGATGTGAGCGTCCCCACCGGCGAGATCGGGCCGCTCGCGGATGAGATCAATGCCGAGCTGAAGAGCCGCTGGCCCGAACTGGTGGCCGTGTTCTTCGGCCACGTGGCCGATGGCAACCTGCATGTGTCGGTGCGCATGTCCGGGCATGCGATTCCGGAGCTGGACATCGAGAACGCGGTGTATGGACTCGTGGCAAAGCGGCGGGGTTCCATTTCCGCCGAGCATGGCATCGGGTCATTGAAGATCCCGTTCCTGCATTTCTCGCGCAGCGAGGGCGAGATCGCGCTGATGCGTGCGATCAAGCAGGCGATGGATCCGAAGGGGATCCTGAATCCGGGGAAGGTGTTGCCGGCGGCGGATGGGGTTTCGCGCCACTGAGGCGGGTCCGCCCGCCTGCAGGTGAGGCGGGTCAGCCCGCCTGCAGGCGCAGGATCAGTTCCGGCGAATTGTTGCGCGCGCTGTTCACGCGCGTGCTCACCGCGTATGCCTCGAAGGTGTCGCGCGCGGCACCCAGGATCTCATCCACCCGCGTCGCGGGGGTCGCAGGGTCGAGCCACGCATCGGCATCTTCCGGACGCAGCACCAGCGGCATGCGGTGATGCACATGCGCGATGGACGGCGCGGCGGCGCCGGACATCAGCGCGCAGGAATAGTCGAGGCCTTCACCGCTGGCGGCGGGTCGCGCGGCATAGAGCCCGGCGAAGGCCATCACTTCGTCCCCCGGCACGTGCACGAAATACGGCTGCTTGACCTTGCTGCCCTCCACCTCGTGCCACTCATACCAGCCGCGCACCGGCATCAGGCAGCGCTGCGCGCGCAGCGCGTCGCGCCACACCGGCTTGTCGCGTGCCTCCTCGGAGCGTGCATTGAAGGTCAGCGTCGGCGGCTGCGGCCGCTTCCACCAGGTGGGGATCAGCCCCCACCGCGCCAGATGACCTTCGCGCTCGCCCGTGGCGGTGCGGATGATGATGGGCACGCGCGTGGTCGGCGCGATGTTGAAGGCCGGCAGGATGAATGCATGCCAGTTGTGGCGGCCGATGTGCCAGTGCCGCTCGATGGCGGCGATGTCAGGCAGGACGAAGCGGCCGCACATGGGCGTGACCTCAGGCGGCGAAAGCCCGTGCGGCCGCGGCGAGCGCGGCAAGGGCTCCTGCCTCGACGCTGAGCCGGTGCACGGCCGACCAGTCGAAGCCGCTCTGCGCATTGGCGCGCACGCGCACCTCGAAGCGCACCGCGCCGGTGCCATCGTGCGCGGCCGCGATGGCAAGCGTGCCGTCGAGGGATTCATAGCCACGGGCCTGCTGCCAGCCACTGGCGTCCTCCGCCAGCGACTGGAAGAACTCCATGAAGGACACCGGATCATCGTCCTCGACGGTGATCTGCACCTGCAGCGCACTGCCCTTCAGGCCGGCGCGGTATTCCCAGCCGGAATACGGCGCGGACGCATCGGGCGGCGTGCCTTCGAGGCGCAGCGTGGCTTCGCTTCCGGTCAGGTCGAAGGTTCGCATGATGGCCTTTCCGTCATCCGTCCGTGGCAGCACGGTATGCGACTCGCGCCGGCGGCGCCAGCCCTGCGCCGCAGCGACGGATGCGGTCAGCCGCGCGGGCCCAGCACGATCACCGCCATGCCCACCAGCGCGATGGCGCTGCCGGCCAGATCCCAGCGGTCCGGCTTCACGCCGTCCACCAGCGCCAGCCACAGGATCGCCACGCCGATGTAGACGCCGCCGTAGGCGGCATAGGTGCGGCCGGCCGCAAAGGGATGCAGCGACAGCAGCCACGCGAACAGTCCCAGCGCGAGCGCCGCGGGCAGCAGCAGCCATGCGGTGGCGCCGCGCCGCAGCCACAGCCAGGGCAGGTAGCAGCCGATGATCTCGGCCAGCGCCGTGGCGAGGAACAGCCCGAACGTCGCCAGCAGCTTCAAGGCGTTGCCTTCGCGCCGGCGGGCCGGCGCGCGAGCGTCAGAGGAAGTTGTTCGGCCAGATCATCGTGCGCCACATGTGCGCCACGGGGGAATTGTCGAAGCCGAGGCCTTCTTCCGGCTCCTTGAAGTGCCGGCCGATGATGTCGGTGAAGATGTCGGGATCGACCTCGACGCCATCCTGGAAGGCATAGACGTCATAGATCGTGATCAGCCGCGAGGTCATGTACCAGCGGTGGTTGCGGGCTTCCTCGTGCGCCTTCTGCAGGTATTCGGGCGGTTTGAAGTCCGGTCCGAAGAACTTGTTGTAGGCGTCGGGATATTTGAAGCCCACCGACTCGTCGGCGAAGTAGCGCAGCGCCTGGTGGTACTGCACGGCCCAGGCCACCTCTTCGCTGACATAGGGGGCGATCATCTGCGCGCCCCAGTAGCCATGGTCACTGCGCAGCAGCGCGCCATTGGAGATGTCGTGCAGCAGGCACGCGATGACCACGGTCTCGCTCTGGCCGGCGTCGAGCGCGGTCTTCGCGCTCTGCAGCAGGTGGCGGAAGGCGATGTCGCTGAAGCGGTAGTGGAAGAAATCGAGCAGGCGCGGCTTCTCGGGCATCAGCGGCAGATTCGGGTTCTGCCCCATCATGAACACCGCGCCGGTCTCGTTCATGTGTCGCAGCAGCGCGGACTCGGCCTCGACGAAGCCCTCGGCCTTGAAATTGGCGATGGGCTGCTGCAGCACCATGCGCTCGCGGCCGGCCTGCGGGCACAGCTCGGGCGGCAGGAACTTCGGCTTCTTGCGGTAGGGAATCATGGCTCTTTGCGGGCCTGGCGCGGGGCCAACATGGCGCTGACCATCAGTTGCAGCTGGTGATAGATCATGATGGGAAGGATGATCGCCCCAATCTCCGCGGAAGGGAACAGCACGCGGGCCATCGGCACGCCGCTGACGAGGCTCTTGAAGGACCCGCAGTACATCGCCGAGCGCTGATCGATGGCCGAAAAGCCGGCAATACGCGCCGAATTGAACGTAAACAGCATTACAACCGCCAGGATCAGCGCGCACACGCCAGCGAGGACCAGCAGGGCTGACAACGGCAGTGACGACCAGATGCCGCCAATCACCGCCGCGGAAAACGCGCTGTAGACGGCCAGCAGGATGGTCAGGCGATCGGACCACGTGATCAGCGCCTTGCGCCGCGCGGCCCAGTCCGCGAGCACCGGATGCAGCAGGTGGCCGACGACGAAGGGCAGCAGCAGCTGCACGACGATCTTCCAGATGCCAGACAGCGGCACGCCGCCATCGCCCTGCGCATGCAGCAGCGCGCCGGCCACGAGGGGCGTCACGATGACCCCGAGCAGGTTCGACGCCGCCGCGGACGCGACGCTGGCGGCCACGTTGCCACGGGCCATCGACGTGAACGCGATGGACATCTGCACCGTGGAGGGCAGCGCGCACATGAACAGCACGCCGGCCCACAGCTGCGCGGGCAGCAGCGACGGGAACAGCGTGCTGAGGCCCAGCCCCAGCAGCGGGAACAGCAGGTAGGTCGACCCCAGGATCAGCACATGCAGGCGCCAGTGCGTGACTGCCGCAAGCAGCTTCTCGCGCGGCAGCTTCACGCCATGCAGGAAGAACAGCAGCATGATCGCGGCCGTGGCGAGGTTGTTGACCCAGCCTGCGACCTCGCCCGAGGCCGGCCACAGCGTGGCCAGCAGCAGGCTCAGCAGGACGGCCGGGATGAAGGGATCCGGCAGGAAACGGTTCATCGATGCACGGGGGCCTGCGCGGGTGCGTGGCCGGCCGCCAGCCGCTTCTTCTGTGCCGCCTTGCGCGCCCGCATGTTCAGCATTTCCACCAGCACCGAGAATGCCATCGCGCTGTAGATGTAGCCCTTCGGGATGTGCGCGCCGAAGCCCTCGGCGACCAGCGTGGTGCCGATCAGCAGCAGGAAGCCCAGCGCCAGCATCACCAGGGTGGGGTTGTTGTGGATGAAGTTCGCCAGCGGCGTGGCGGCGACCATCATCACCGCCACCGTGACCACCACCGCGATCACCATGATGGGCACATGCTCGGTCATGCCCACCGCGGTGATGATGCTGTCGACCGAGAACACAAGGTCGAGCACGATGATCTGGCCGATCGCGGCCGCGAAGCCGATGCGCACGACCGGCTGGAAGAGGTCGGGGGTGGGCTCGGGGTCGGTGTTGTGGTGGATTTCCTTGGTTGCCTTCCAGATGAGGAACAGGCCGCCTGCGATCAGGATCAGGTCGCGCCACGAGAACGCGTTGCCCAGCACCTCGAACACCGGGGTGGTTGCCTTGACGATCAGCGCCACCATGCCCAGCAGGGCCAGGCGCATCACCAGCGCCAGCGAGATGCCGATGCGCCGCGCCCTGGGGCGGTGCACCTCGGGCAGCTTGTTGGTCAGGATCGAGATGAAGATCAGGTTGTCGATGCCCAGCACGACTTCCATTGCGATCAGCGTGACAAGCGCCATCCAGGCTGCGGGATCTGCGGCCAGGACAAGAAGGTCATTCATGGGGAGGAACTCGACATGCTTTTGCGCGATTATCGCATGTGCTGCAGAATGGCGTAATGCATGCGCTGTCCGTGAAGGGCCTGACCAAGACATACCGGAACGGCGTCCAGGCCCTCAAAGGCATCGACCTGGACGTGGAAGAGGGCGACTTTTTCGCGCTGCTGGGCCCCAACGGGGCCGGCAAGACCACCTTGATCGGCATCGTCACCTCGCTGGTCAACAAGACCGCCGGCCAGGTCGGGGTCTTCGGCCACGACATGGACCGCGAGCTGGAGCGCGCCAAGTCCTGCATCGGCGTCGTGCCGCAGGAAATCAACTTCAACATGTTCGAGACGCCCGAGACCATCGTGGTCAACCAGGCCGGCTTCTATGGCGTGGAGCGTGCGCTGGCGCGGCAGCGGGCGGAGAAATACCTCAAGCAGCTGCACCTGTGGGACAAGCGGCGCACGATGGCCCGCGGGCTCTCCGGTGGCATGAAGCGCCGCCTGATGATCGCGCGGGCGCTGATGCACGAGCCGCGGCTGCTGATCCTCGATGAGCCCACGGCCGGCGTCGACATCGAGATCCGCCGTTCGATGTGGGAGTTCCTGCGCCAGATCAACGAGCAGGGCACCACCATCATCCTCACCACGCACTATCTCGAGGAAGCCGAGAACCTCTGCCGGCACATCGCCATCATCGACAAGGGCGGCATCGTCGCGCGTGACCGCATGAGCAATCTCTTGCGCCGGCTGCAGACCGAGAGCTTCCAGCTCACGCTGCGCCATCCGGTTGCCGCGGCGCCGGTGCTGCCCGGCTACGGCGGGGTGACGCTCGTCGACGACCACACCCTCGAGGTGGAGGTCTCCAAGGAGCAGAACCTCAACGACATCTTCACGCGCCTGTCGGCTTCGGGCGTCGAGGTGATCTCGATGCGCAACAAGGTGAACCGCCTCGAGGAGATGTTCATGCGCCTGGTGGAGCAGCGGGCATGACCACGCAGGCCCTGCCGCTGTCTGCCATCCGCGCGACGGGTTTCCGCACCATCGTCATCCGCGAGTTCGGGCGCATCATCCGCATCTGGGCGCAGACGCTGGTGCCTTCGGCGGTGACCACCACGCTGTACTTCGTGATCTTCGGCAGCCTGGTCGGCCGTCGCATCGGCGCGATGGGCGGGCATGACTACATCGCCTATATCGCGCCGGGCCTGATCATGATGGCCGTGATCACCAACTCCTATGGCAACGTGGTGTCCTCGTTCTTCGGCGCGAAATTCGGCAAGCACATCGAGGAGCTGCTGGTCTCGCCGCTGCCCAACTGGATCATCATCGCCGGCTACGTCTGCGGCGGGCTGATGCGCGGGCTGCTGGTGGGCCTGGTGGTGACCTGCGTCGCGCTGGTGTTCACGTGGCTGCATTCGCACCAGCTGCAGCTGCACAGCGTGCTGCTGGTGTTCGCCGCGGCGGTGCTGACGGCGCTGGTGTTCTCGCTGGGCGGCATGATCAACGCGGTGTACGCGAAGAACTTCGACCACGTGAACTGGATCCCGGCGTTCGTGCTGACGCCGCTGACCTATTTCGGCGGCGTGTTCTATTCCGTCGACATGCTGCCGCAGTGGGCCCAGACGATCTCCTACGCCAATCCCATCCTGCACATGGTCAACGCCTTCCGCTACGGATTCCTGGGCACCAGCGATGTGAACGTGCCGCTGGCGTTCGGCATCATGATCGCGTGCGTCATCGCGCTTTACGTGTGGGTGCAGGTGCTGCTGGACCGGGGAAGCGGCATCCGTGACTGAGGCAGGCTTCACCGCGCGGCTGCAGGCCGCGGCACGGCGGCAGAACTCGCTGGTCTGCGTGGGGCTCGATCCGGAGCCAGAGCGCATTCCCGCGCACCTGCGCGGCCTGGACCAGCCCATCCTCGCGTTCAACCAGCGCATCATCGATGCCACGGCCGAATTCGCCTGCTGCTTCAAGCCGCAGTTCGCGCACTATGCCGCGATCGGCGCCGAGGATGAGCTGCTGGCGACGATCCGCTACATCCACGCGCGGCATCCGGGCCTGCCGGTGATCCTCGATTCCAAGCGCAGCGACATCGGCAGCACCGCCGCGAAGTATGCGCAGGAATCCTTCGGCCGCTTCGAAGCCGATGCGGTCACGGTGAACCCCTACCTGGGATTCGATTCGGTGGAGCCGTTCCTGAAGTGGTCCGACCGTGGCGTGATCCTGCTGTGCCGCACCTCCAATCCCGGCGCGCGCGATTTCCAGGACCTGACCTGTGATGGCCGGCCGCTGTACATGCACGTGGCCGAGCGCGTGGCCACGCAGTGGAATGCGGGCGGACAGTGCATGCTGGTGGTTGGCGCGACCTACCCGAAGGAACTGGCCGAGATCCGCGCCGCCGTGGGCGGGCTGCCGTTCCTCGTGCCAGGCGTGGGCGCGCAGGGTGGCGATGTGGGCGCCGCCGTGCGCGCTGGCCGCACGGGCGATGGCTTCGGCGTGGTGCTCAATTCGTCGCGCGGCATCCTGTACGCCGGCAGCGGCGAGGATTTCGCCGATGCCGCGCGCGCTGCGGCGCGCGCGCTGCGCGACGAGATCAACCAGCACCGATGAGCCGGCGCTCTCACCGGCTGACCTGATTCACCTCGACCGTGATGTGCCGCAAGTGCGGCAGGTCCGCCAGCGCGTGCCGGTACTGGTCGGGCGAGGCGAGGTGTTCGCCGCGCAGCGTCGCGATCAGCGCAAACTGCCCGGGGCCGAGGCGCCACAGGTGCAGGTCCTTCAGTTCTCCGCGCGGGGTCGCGCGCAGCAGCCGCTCGCGCGCCGCCTGCTCCAGCGCGCCATCGTCATGCGCGTCGAGCAGGCTGCGTCCGGCCTGGCGGCCGAGGCCGATGGCCCAGTGCGCGATGATCGCGGCACCGATCAGGCCGGCTGCGGCATCCATCCAGATCCAGCCCAGGAAGCGGCCGGCCAGCAGGCCCGCGATCGCCAGCACGGAGGTCAGCGCATCGGTCAGCACATGCACGTAGGCCGCGCGCAGGTTGGTGTCGTGGTGGGCATGCGCATGGGCATGCGAGTGATCGTCCGCAGGCGCGCTTCGGTGTCCATGCGCACCGGCCGCCACGCCATGCGATCCATGCCCATGCGCGGCGTGGTCGTGCACATGCCCGCCTCCGCCTCCCGACAGAAGCCATGCACTGACCAGGTTCACCACCAGTCCCAGCATCGCGATCAGCGTCGCTTCGGTGAAATCGATCTGCCGCGGATCGAGCAGCCGTGCGA
>CAZWDR010000025.1:0-5831 GCA_964632365.1 uncultured Steroidobacteraceae bacterium | reverse complement strand
GCGATCAGCGTCGCTTCGGTGAAATCGATCTGCCGCGGATCGAGCAGCCGTGCGAAGGATTCGACGCCGATCAGCAGCGCGACGATGCCCAGCGAGACGGCGCTGGCGAAGCCCGCCAGTTCGCCGACCTTGCCGGTGCCGAAGGCAAAGCGCGGGTTGCCCGCGTGGATGCGGGCATAGCGGTAGGCCAGCGCCGCCACGCCCAGCGCGGCCGCATGCGTGGCCATGTGCCAGCCATCCGCGGCCAGCGCCATCGAGCCATACCAGTAGCCGCCGGCGATCTCGGCCACCATCATCACCACGGTCAGCACCACCACCCAGCGCGTGCGGGACTCGAAATGCCGGTGGCGGTCGCCGAGCCAGGAGCGCGGGCAGTCCGCCGGTTGTTCGCGGGAGGGGCTGGCCATGGGCCTATTGTGCACAGCCCGCTGTCATCATTCTGCAGCCGGGCTGTCACATGGCTGACCCTGCGGGTGCGCAGCATGCGTGCATGTTCCCGAGCAATGCCGTCGCCCGCGTCGTCCTGCTGCTGGCCTGGCTCGACCAGGCCGAGCTGGCAGCCTGCCGCCGCCTCAATGGCGTGATCCGCCGGGCGCACCTGCTGGCGTTGTTCCGCACCGCGAGCCGCCTGGGCGACGGGATGCTCTGGTACGCGCTGATCGCGGTGCTGGCATTGGCCTTCGGTGCGGAGGGCCGCGCCGCGGCGCTGCAGTGCGCGGTCGCGGGCGTCGGCGGACTGCTCATCTACCGCCGCCTGAAGCATGTCCTGGTGCGCGAGCGGCCCTTCATGACGCATGCGGCGATCCGCTGCGCGGGTCGTCCGCTGGACCGCTTCAGCTTCCCGTCCGGACACACGCTGCATGCCGTCAGCTTCACGCTGATCGCCGGCAGCGCATTCCCGGTGCTCGCGGTGGTGCTGGTGCCCGCGGCGCTGCTGATCGCGCTGTCGCGGGTGGTGCTCGGGCTGCACTATCCGTCGGATGTGCTGGCCGGCGCGCTGCTCGGCGCCGGCATCGCGATGCTGACGATGCGCCTCGCCGGCGGCTGACCTAGTCCGGATATCCAGCCGGCGCGGCGGACGTCCAGCCGTCGCGCGACTGGCATGCGCGGGGCCTGCGCGCTAGGCTGCCGCGCAGTTCCTGCCTGCCTCCGGCGGCGGCGCATCGCGGAGAAGAACCATGAAGAAAACGCTCATCGCGGCCGCCGTGCTGGTGGCTGCCCTGCTGCTGCTCGGGCCCTATGCCCTCGGTCGCTTCGCCGAGCAGCGCTCCGACGCCGTGACCGAGGTGCTGGTCGAGCAGATGCCCTATCTGTCGGTGGTCGAGCGCAGCTGGGAGCGCGGCTGGTTCACCTCGCGACAGCGGCTGGTCTTCGAGGTCCGCGAGGCCGGCGGCGGTGAGCGCGAGCGCTACACCGTCCACAACGACGTGCTGCACGGACCGGTGCTGGGCCTGTCGGGCATCGGCGCGGCGCGCGTGAAAACCCGTCTGGAGCTGCCGGCAGAGGCGGCTGACGAAATCCGCGACATCTTCGGGCCGGAGCCTGCGCTGCAGGTCACGACGCGCATCGGCCTGACTGGCGGCGGCAGCACCATGCTGCGCTCGCCGGGCCGCACGCTTGCGATCACCGGCGGTGCCGGCGATCTGGAATATGAGACGGCCACGGTGACGGTGGATTTCAGCCGCGACCTGTCTCGCTATGAAGTGGATGGACGCCTGCCGCAATTGGAGGTGCGTCGCCCCGACGGCCAGCGCATGGTGGTCGAGCGCATCTCGATGGAGGGCGACGGCCGCCGTGTCGAGGGCTTCGAACACCTGTATGACAGCGAGTTCGAGATGGCCGCGCGCGAGCTGGCGGTGGACCGTGCCGGCGGGGCGCTGCGCATCGGGAACCTGCGCTATGCCGCCGACATCGACACCGAGGACGGCTTCACGGAGATGTCGTTCGAGGCGGGCAGTGGCGAAGTCGAGTCGCCGGAGCTCGCGGGCTACGACATCGCCGTGCGCAGCGTGCACTATGCCGTCGCGCTCGAGCAGCTGCACGCGCCGACGGTGGATGCGTTCTATACCTCGATGCAGCAGGTCTCTGACCACCTGCCTGCCGCCGACGCCGCCGACCCGGCCGCTGCCGACGAGGCGATGCGCATCGGCTTCTTCGAGCCGCTGATGATGCATGTGGGCGCTGTGATCGAGCGCGGCGCGCGGCTGTCGTTCCGCCGCATCGGCTTCTCGACGCAGCACGGCGATGCAACGCTCACTGGCACGATCACTGCGCCCGGCATGACCGAGCAGCAGTTCCAGTCCGAGGGCATGGCCGGGCTGATCGGCCGGCTGGATGCGGAATTCAATTTCGAGATCGCGCTGGCGCTGGCGCAGCGCGTGCCGAACGGCGAGATGCTCACCGGCCCCGGCATCGCGAGCGGCTACCTGGTGCAGCAGGATGACAAACTGGTCGCGCGCATCCAGTACCAGAGCGGTCGGCTCACGGTGAACGGCCAGACCGGGGCCGTGCCGCTGCCCGGCCTGGTGCCGGCCGACCCGGCGCTGGCGCCGGAGCCTGGGACGGTGCCGCAACCGGACCTCGATGTGCAGGTCCCGCCCCGACCCGGCGCCTGAGGGGCTGCAACCGGCGCCGGTTTCATCGATCATGCGCGCGTGAAGTCGCCCTTCGCGCCCGCCTGGCCGTGGCGCCACCATCATTTCCAGTCCATCGTGCCGGCGCTGCTGCCACGCTGGCGCCTGCGGCGGCGCGCGCGCCCGATGCTGGCGGCCAGCCGCGAGCGGATCCTGGATTGCGGCGAAGGCGTGCGCCTGCAGGCCTGGCATGCGCGGCCCCACGGCAACCCCACCGGCGCGGCCATCCTGCTGCACGGCTGGGAGGGCAGCGCGGATTCCTACTATGTCGTGGCGCTCGCCGCGCAGCTGTTCGCCGCCGGCGTCGAGGTGGTGCGGCTGAACCTGCGCGACCACGGCGACACCCACCATCTGAACGAACACATCTTCCATTCGTGCCGGCTCGATGAGGTGATTGGCGCCGTGGCGGCGCTGGGGCCGCAGTTGCAGGTCCCGCCATGGCTGATCGGGTTCTCGCTGGGTGGCAACTTCATGTTGCGCGTGGCCGCCAGCGGCGCCCCGCAGCTTCCGCCGCTGCGCAAGGTGCTGGCGATCTCGCCGGTGCTGCATCCGGACAACGCGATGGTCGCGATGGAACGCGGCCTGCCGGTGTACCAGCAGCATTTCGTGCGCAAGTGGAGCCGTTCGCTGCGCCGCAAGCGCGCGCTGTGGCCCGCCACGGCGGTGGACGAGACCTTCTTCGGGCAGCGCGACCTGCGCCGCATGACCGCGGCGATGGTCGCTCGCTATACGGAATTCGCCGACATCGATGCGTACCTGGAAGGCTACGCCATCACCGGCGAGCGCCTCGCGACGCTGCGCGCACCGGCCGTGGTGCTGGCGGCGCTCGATGACCCGATCATCCCCGCGCAGGACCTGGACCGCCTCGCCCGCTCGCCGCAGCTGCGCGTGGTCACGGTGCCGCATGGCGGGCACATGGGCTTCCTGCCGAACCCATGGAGCGAATCCTGGGTGAACCGTTTCGTGCTGGAAGAACTGGGCCTCGCGCCCGCGGGCGGTCAACCGGCCGCGCTGCGGCCGGATGCCGGCTAGGCGCGCGCGCGCTTCTCTTCGAAGGTCACCACCGGCGCCCCGCTGGTGACATGGATCTCGCCCTCGATCACCGCGCCGCGCGCAATGGACAGCGACTTCGCGGTGACGCTGCCCTTGATGACGGCTGCCGCGCCCAGTTCCAGCGGGCCGGTGCATTCCAGGCTGCCGGTCAGCGCGCCGGCGATCACGGCCGAGCTGGCGCGGACCTGGCCTTCCCAGAGCGCGTCACGCGCGATCTGCAGGGTGCCGCCGATGTCGCCGTCGCCGCGCACCGTGCCGCTCAGCAGTACCGAGCCGGGCGCGATGACATCGCCGCGGAAGCTCACGCCCGTGCCGATGATGGTGGGCGGGCCGCTGCCGCGGTCTGACAGGCGTCGGTGGGGGGCGGTCTGGTCGGTCATGGTCGGAGCAGTTTGCACGCGGGCCGGACCGGGCCGCCGTGAAGCAGGGCGCTTTTTCTTGCATCGCGCGGGCAGGGTCGTTGCCGGCACGGGTCGGGACGCCCGGTCCGGCCTCCGCGCATGGTCCGCGGTGACCCGCTGCCCATTGCTGGCGCGGCGTGCACCAGCAGCGTGCGTCAGGGATGGGCGGGGCGAGGCGCTGCGGGAATCCGGATCCGCGCGATGCCCGCTACGCGGGCCGACGGCGTCCGGACGATGCCGGCGGTGGATGGCACGCGCCTTGCTTCATGTCAGTCAGGGCGAAGACAAGTCGCCCTTTGCGAAGTGCCAGAACACCCCCCGTTGGTCTTCGCTTTCCTCAGGCGCCGCAGCGGTATCCCCGATGCGGCGCTTTTTTTCGCCTTTTTCCAGGCGGAGGGCGTTACTCGCAGAGGCTTTCGAGCATGCCCTGCGCGACCGGCGAGAGGCGCTTCTTCGCCAGCTCACGGGCCTTCGGGGCATCGATGATGTGCTCGAGCGGACCCGAGACCATCATGCCGCGCACCGTCGGATGCCGGGCGGACACCCGGGCCATCTTGTTCAGCACCGTGAAGCCACGGTTGATCTTCTGACGGGGCGCGCGGTTCTGCTCGATCGAGCGGGCCAGGTACTGGCCGAACCGGCTATACAGGAAATAGTCGTCGTTACCCACGTGAAAGCGGGCTTCGGCGAAAAAGTCGGGAAAATTCTTCTCGAGATACTGAGTGACACTCAGCAGGCGGGGTCCAGGATCGTCGTTCTGGGCACTGCGGATATTTGTCATCTAAGTCGCCACACACCTCCAAGGGTCCTGACAACCATTTCTGGGCGTCACGGGCGGTACCACACCCCGCAACGCGCGCGGACTCTAGGGCTAATGCACCCAGGATGCAATAGCTTGTGAGGCCTTGCTATTTTGATGAGGGGCCGCGGGTAGGTATGATTGCCTGCCAAGGTTCCCCGGAGGACAGCCACCCCTGTCCCTCCTGCCGGCTCCCGAAGCCCGGCTCCCCCTTGGCCAGTGGTTGATTTGCAGGTCGTTCGCGGCAGGCCCGAAGGCAATTGCCCAAGCCATGGCCCGTGCCTGCCTGATTCGTGAACCTGAAGGACAGTGGCATGAGCAGTGAACAGCAGGGCCTCTACCGCGAGGCCTTCGAGAAGGACAGTTGTGGCTTCGGTCTGATCGCGAACCTCGACGATCGGCCCAGCCACTGGCTCGTCGAAACCGCAATCGCCTCGCTGGGGCGGCTGACCCACCGCGGCGCGGTGGCGGCCGACGGCAAGACCGGCGACGGCTGCGGCGTGCTGCTGAAGAAACCGGAGAAGTTCCTGCGCGCGGTGGCGAAGGATGCGGGCATCAAGCTCGCCGCGCAGTTCGCCGCCGGCAATGTGTTCCTGTCGCGCGATGCGGCTGTGGCCGATGCCGGCCGCGCCGAGCTGCAGGCGCAGGTGGAGCGCGAGGGCCTGGTGTTCGCCGGCTGGCGCGAGTTGCCGATCGATCCTGCCGCCTGCGGTGAAGAGGCGCTGCGCACGCTGCCGTCGATCTGGCAGCTGTTCGTCAATGCACCGGCCGACATCGAGGACGAGGCGGAATTCAACCGCAAGCTGTTCATGGCCCGCCGCCGTGCCGAACTGGCGCGCGAGCAGGCTGATCCTGCGTTCTATGTGCCGAGCCTGTCGGCCAGCACCATTGTCTACAAGGGCATGGTGATGCCCGCGCACCTGGCGGAGTTCTATCCGGACCTGG
>CAZWDR010000024.1:0-29535 GCA_964632365.1 uncultured Steroidobacteraceae bacterium | reverse complement strand
ATCGTGGTCGTGGAGAACGTCGAGCGCATCATGCGCGAGGAACGGCTGGCCCCGCGCGAGGCCACCGTGAAGGCGATGTCGCAGATCACCTCACCGATCATCGGCATCTCGCTGGTGCTGGTGGCGGTGTTCGTGCCGATGGCATTCTTCCCGGGATCCACGGGCGGCATCTACCGGCAGTTCTCGCTGACGCTGGCGCTGTCGATCAGCTTCTCGGCCGTGTTCGCGCTGACGCTGACGCCGGCGCTGTGTGCGACCCTGCTCAAGCCTCACGATCACGCCACCGACGGGCGCCGGCCCGGCCTGGCCGCCCGCGCCTTCGGCGGGTTCAACCGCTGGTTCGAACGCACCACGCGGCGATACCAGTCCGGCGTCGGCCACATTCTCGTGCGGCCGCTGCGGTTCCTCGCGATCTACCTGCTGCTGGTGGCCATCGGCGTGCTGCTGTTCCTGCGGCTGCCCGGCAGTTTCCTGCCCACCGAGGACCAGGGTGTCGTGCTGGCCGCGATCCAGGCGCCGCCGGGCGCGACCCTGCAGCGGACCGATGAGGCGGTGCAGCAGGTGCAGGCCTTCTTTGCCGGGCAGCCGCAGGTGGCCGCCGTCAATACCGTGCGCGGCTTCAGCTTCTTCGGGCAGGGGCAGTCCAATGCCATGGCGTTCGTGGCACTGAAGCCGTGGGATGAACGCCCGGGTCAGGAGAACAGCGCCCAGGCGCTGGTGGCACGCAGCATGGTCGGCCTCTCCGGCATCAAGCAGGCGATGGTCTTCACGCTCAATCCGCCGGCGATCTCCGGGCTCGGGGTGGCCGGCGGCTTCTCGATGAAGCTGCAGGATCGCGGTGGGAAGGGGCGCGAGGCGCTGCTGGCGGCGCAGACGCAGCTGCTCGCGGCCGCCGCACAGAGCACCCGCGTGACGCAGGTGCGATCCGAGGAACAGCCCATCGCGCCGCAGCTGCGCGTGCTGGTCGACCGCATCCAGGCCCGATCGATGGGACTGTCGATCGCGGACATCAACGCCACGCTGGCGATCAGCTTCGGCAGCGCCTATGCAAACGACTTCGGTTACCAGGGCCGCATCCTGCGCGTGCTGCTGCAGGCCGAGAGTGCGCAGCGCATGACGCCCGAAGATGTGCTGGCCCTGCGGGTACGCAGCGCCAGCGGCGACATGGTTCCATTCAGCGCCTTCACCACGGTGGAGTGGACGGCCGGCGCGTCGCAGCTGGAACGGTACAACGGATATCCCGCGACGACGATCTCCGGGTCACCCGCGCCAGGCCTGTCGACGGGCGCGGCACTGGACGAAATGGAACGGCTGGTGCGCGCGTTGCCCGAAGGCTTCGACTTCGAGTGGACCGGCATCTCGCTGGAGGAGAAGCAGGCGGCGGGGCAGATCGGCGCCTTGCTGTTCGTGTCGGTGGTGGTGATCTTCCTGCTGCTCGCCGCGCTGTATGAAAGCTGGACCACGCCGCTTGCCGTGCTGCTGGTGGTGCCGCTCGGCATGCTCGGCGCCGCGCTGCTGTCGATGAGCCGCGGGCTGCCGGCGGATGTCTATTTCAACGTCGGCCTGATCACCATCATCGGCCTTGCGGCCAAGAACGCCATCCTCATCGTCGAGTTCGCGCTGGACGAGGAAGCAGCCGGCAAGGGCGTGCTCGAGGCGACGCTGGCGGCGGTGAGACTGCGTCTTCGGCCCATCATCATGACCTCGCTGGCGTTCATCCTGGGCATGGTCCCGCTGGTGGTCTCGACCGGTGCCGGCGCCGCCAGCCGCATCGCGGTGGGCACCGGCGTGATGGGCGGCATGATCGCCGCGACGCTGCTGGGAGTGTTCTTCATTCCGCTGCTTTACCTGAGCGTGCGACGCTGGCTGGGGCGCAGGCCGGTGCACCCGGTGCAGGCGCCATGAAGACCTGTCGGATCCGCACGCCACGGGCCCCGCTTCAGGTCTTCCGCCGCGCGATCCACGTATCCAGATGTCGCGCGAAGGCATTGCGGTTCGCCTGGCTCAATGGCGGCGGCCCATCGCCGGTGTGGCCGCTGGCACGCATCGTGTCCATGAAGTCGCGCAGGTTCAGCAGGCCGCGGATGGTGTCCGCGGAATACAGCTCGCCGCGCGGATTCAGCGCCTGCGCACCCTTGGCGATGACTTCGGCCGCCAGAGGGATGTCTGCGGTGATGACCAGATCCGCCGGTCGCGCGCGCCGCACGATCTCGTTGTCGGCCACGTCGAACCCCTGCGACACCTGCAGCACACGCACGTTGCTGCCGCGCGGCACCTGCAGTGGCTGGTTGGCGACGAGCGTGACCGGGATGCCGGAGCGTTCCGCCGCGCGGTAGAGGATGTCCTTGATCACCCTGGGGCAGGCATCGGCATCGACCCAGATGCAGCAGCTGTCTTCGGCGAACGTCATCACCTGGAACCCACGGAAAACTGCGCCATCGTGTCGTCCTGCCGGTTGGCATGTCGCCTTCGCCGTAGCATAGGCGGAGTCTTACGGGATCGGGCGGCCGACTGCGCCTTACCGTGGGCTGCCGCGCGGGCAACGATGTCACTGGGATCGGCATCGATCCTTCAGACGGAGGCTCGACATGGCGCGTACTCAAGATCTCGACCTGGACAGCCTGCTCGACGGGTCGGGCAACGGACTGCCGAAGGGGCACAGCATCCGCGATCTCGGCCCGAGCGACAGCTCCGACACCGGCTCCGACATGGTGGGCCTCGGCGGCCTCGACAGTACCGGCGATCGACACGGAACTGGCGAACGGGCCAGTGCGGAGGATCCGTCGGATGAAGATTCGCCCGCTGATCTCTCACCGGATGCGATCGTGGGGGCCGAGGAAGCCGGACTCGGCGACGGCCTGGACCAGGCCGAAGAGGCACAACTGGGCGTCACCGACGAGGAAATCCAGCGCGCATTGCGGGACCGGGCCGGCCAGGCGCGCGACTGACCTGCGATGCCTGCCACGCGAGCCACATACATCGGGCGTGACGAGGCCGATCCGCGCGCACGTCTGGAACATCTGACGCTGCTGTCGCATCTGCTCGATCGCGCATTCCGCGTGCCCGGCACGCAGTGGCGCTTCGGCCTCGATCCGCTGGTCGGACTCATCCCCGGCCTCGGCGATGTGATCGGCTCGCTGGTCGGGGCTTACAGCCTGTGGATCGCGCGGCAGCTGGGTGCGCCCAGTTCGGTCCAGGCGCGCATGGTGATGAACCTCACCATCGACGGCGTGATCGGGCTGATTCCGTTCGCTGGCGACCTGTTCGACTTCGCATTCAAGGCACACAGCCGCAACCACGCGCTGCTGACACAGTGGCTGCAGACCCCACACCAGACCCGGCGCAGCAGCTGGGCGGTGGTGGCCATCGGCGGCCTGGTCCTGCTGGGTCTGCTGATCATGGCCGGGTGGGTACTGGTCAGCGTGGTCCGCTGGGCGTTCGGCGTCATCGGCGGCTGATCCCGCACGTGGACCAGCCGCCGCATTGACGCTGCGCCGCGCCGGCCGCTGTCGCGGTGTGAGGCGCTCGCCTGGACGTCCAGGTCGCGTTTCTGCTAAGCACGGGTCGTGAACCGGCGCGCCCTGATTGCTGTGCTTGCACTGTGTTTCGCGGCGCTCGCGCTGTGGACGTTCTCGTGGGTCCTGCTGCGCGCCCCGTGCTGGGCCCTGATCCTTCCGGTGGCCTGCGTCGCCTGGCCGGTCTGGTTCGGGATGCGCGAGGATGCGCTGTTCCACCGCCGCCTGGCACTTGGCGCGCTGACGCGACCCGACAGCTTCATCCGCCGCTGGTTCTGGAGCGGGCGACTCGCCAGCTTCGTGCAACTGCTGGCCGGGTTGGCGTGGGCCGCCGTCCTGCTGCTGCTGATACCGCTGCTGGGTCCCTGGCATCTGCTGCTGCTCGCGCTGGATGCGCTGCTGCTCGCGGCAGCCGCGCGATGGTCCGAGGCCTTGCTCGCCAGCGAGATCCAGGCCGAGCACGTCGGCGTGCTGTCGCGGCGGTGGATGCTCGGCGCCGGGAACGTGGCATTCATCGCCGCGGGGTTCTTTGCCATCGATTTTTTCACCGGTACGGCGGACTCGCGCGGCCAGGCCTGGAGCACCGTCGCCGATCTGGCCTTCGGGCAGTTCGAAGGCAGCGCCGGATGTCCGCTGATCGCCACGATGCTGGGCGCGCTGAATGCGGCAGACCGTCTGACCTGGCATCTGGCGCAGGGTCTGGTCCCCGCGTTGCCCGGGGGCTACCGGGGCATGGCCTGGCTGCTGCTGTTGCTGCAGGCGGGCCTTGCCGGCTTCGCCTATACCCGGTTTCAGCTCGGGGTTCTGGCGCTCGTCGCGACGCGCAGCGTTCCCGCAGCGGGCGGGCGGCGCGATCGCATCCTTCCGCTGGCTCTCGCCTTCCTCGTGCCGGCCTTCATGCTGCTGAGCCTCGGCCTGCGCGACTTCGACCCGGCACGCGTGCGTCCCGCATTGCTGGGCATCACGCAGACGCTGGATCCATGCGGGCCGGCAAGCCGGCAGGTCGCGGCGCTGCGCACCGGGATCGGCGCCGAAATCGGCTCGCGCAAGTTGGCGCTGCACGCGCGACTCACGCAGCGCGCCCGGCAGGACCTCGGCGAAGTCTTCGATGCCGCCGAGGCTGGCGTGGACAGCTACCTCGACTGGTATTTCTCACTGACGGGCCAGTACCAGCGTCTGGGCGCACTGGTCGCGTCGCGGTCCATCGAGGGCATCAGCGCGCGGATCGATGCGCGGCTCGAGGCCGCGGTGTTCAGCGGGCCGCGCATCGCAGAGCGGCTCGCCGACGCGCACGCGCAGATCGCGACCGACCTGCAGCAGGAGATCCGGCAGATGGCGTCCGAGGTGGGGCGGCAACTGGATTTCTCCGATGCCACCGCGTGCTGGAATGACCTCGTGCACTTCGACGCCGTTGCGCCGGCGCAGCGGGACATCCGCGCCGCGGGCGTGTCGGCCGCCGCAGGCATCGCCGGCGCACTGGTCACCCGCGCCGCAGCCGCGGGCCTGTCGCGCGCGGTGATTGCGCGTCTTGCGGCGAGCCCCGCGTACCGGGGCGCGGGAAGCGTGCTCATGCGGCTGCTTGGCAGGCGCGCCGGCTCGCTGCTGGTCGGTGGCGGTACCGGCGCCGCCGTCTGCGCGCCAGGCGGTCCGCTCGCGCTGCTGTGCAGTCTTGCGGCGGGTGGTGCCGCGTGGATCACCGTGGACAAGGTGCAGATCGAGATCGACGAACGCCGTTACCGGGAAGCGATGCGGACGGAGATCCTGGAGGCGCTGCGCCTGCAGGAAGTGCAGCAGGTGCAGGAATTGATCGGGGCACAGGGTGCTGTCATCGACACCGCCGCCAGCGAACTGCAGGCCGCGGTGGATCGCATCTTCATTCCGGCGCGCGATGGCTGACGCGCGTCACCACGTCATGCAGGTCGTGCGCTTGCTGCGGTCTGGCCGCTCTCGAGCACATCGCGCAGCGCTGCAAGGTCGGACCGGATCGTGTCCAGATCGATCGCGAACTGGGCGTCACCGACGCCGGGCAGCTGCATCGCGGTGAACATGACTTCCGCGCCATCGCCGTTCGGGATCACCCGCATCGGGTTGTGGAAGTGCTGCCCGTCGATTTCAACCGCATGGTCGAGGACGCCGAAATCGTTGGCCGGAGCGAACCTCACCTTCGCCTCGCCGAGGGTGGTCTGCGCGATCCACTCGTTGCCGCGTTGCTCGATGGACCGGGCAAAGCCCGGCGCCCACAACGGCAGGTGCCCGGCATTGGCCGTGAATTCGTAGACCACGCGCCAGGGCAGGGCAATGACCACGGAGACAGTGCGGGATCTGTACATGCCGACGAGCATATCGCCATGCGCGGCGCCATGCCGTGCGACGAACGTCGGCCCCGATCCATGCCGGCGACACGCGCGGCATAATGAGTCATGGTGAGGATCGCGAACCGGCCCGGCCACGCGACGGCTGCGACCGCAATCAGGTGCAGTCGACGGACGCCGGCGTTGCGCACGCTGCTGTTCGTTGCCGCAGCGATGCTGCCGCTGGCCACACGCGGTGCCGTCCCCGCGGACAAGGCCGTCGATGCGCGGCTTGCGAGCATCCTGCAGCGCGTGACCGAATCACTGCCTGCGCCCGCACGTGACACGGCCGCGCGCATCCCGGATCCCGGCCGCCGGCTGCTGGCCGTGCGCGCGTACCTGCGTGCCGGCACGGCGCTGGCGTCGCGATGGAGCTGGACGCAGGAGGAGGCCGCGGCCTTCGCCCGTTCCGCCGATGGCCGCTCACTGCAGCAGGCCGTCGCCGCGGTGCGCTGCGCATTCGAGTGGGCAAACCCCGGCCACACGTTGTATGTGAATCCGGAATTCCGCAGCCTCGAGGTGCAGCTTTCGCGCTGGAATGCGAACGACAGCGTGGGACGCGCTGCCCGCAATGTGCTCGCACAGGCACGCGCGGCACTGATGCAGGCAGGTCCCGTCGCGGGTGCGCCGGAGGAGTCATGGCTGCGCGAGCTGCTGCTGCGGCATGCGCCGCAGCCGGTTCCGACACTGGCCGCTCCAGGCCTGTCGCCGCACGGACGGGGCAGCGCGATCGATTTCCAGGTGCACCGGGAGGGCAGGGTCGTCGCCGGCCCGGACAGTGCCTCCGTCAGCCGGGTCTGGGACGCGCCCGGATGGAGTCGCCGCCTTGCAGCCGCCGTCGCGGAATCGCGCGCACCCTTCGAGGGGCCGCTGCGCTCACCGGACGAACCCTGGCATTACAGCTATGCGCCGCGCCCGGATGCCGCGCCGCTGGCCACCTGCGCCGGTTGATCCGGTCCAGGCGCGCTCATCGTCTGCGCCGAAGCCCGCCCACCGACTGGAAATCGTAAGCGGCACCCAGATGCACCGACCGCGGGGCGCCGGGAAACAGCACCTGCGCATCGCTCGCTGCGACATCGCGCGCCAGCACCGTGGCGGCATGCCTTCGATCCAGCAGGTTGCGGCCCTCGATGAAGAACTGCCAGCGTCCGGCTTCCACCAACGCGCGTGCGCCCAGCAGTCCATAGGTGCCGACCCGGTAGGAATTGGCAAAGTCCGCATGTCGCGGGCCGACGAAATCGAAGGTCGGCCCGGCGGAAAAGCCCGCCACGTGCGCCAGCATCACCTCGCCGCGCGCAAACCAGCGCGGTGCCGAGGCCAGGCGGTTGTCATGGTAGCTGGCGTGGTCATCGAAGTTGAACGCGTTGTAGGTCGCTGAGATCACCGGCTCCAGGCGCAGCGGGCCGCGCAGCGTGAAGCGGCCGCCGAACAATGCTTCCACGCCGGCGTGCGTCGTCCGCGGGATGTTCGTCGAGAGGCTGGTTCCGGGTGCCGCGGGATCATCCACCGAGAGGATCTCGTCGCGCAGCGCGTTGTAATACGCCGTGACGTGCCAGTGCAGTTGTCCCACGCCGCGCCAGGTTTCGCCGCGCAATCCGGATTCCACGCCCAGGCCATGCATCGCATCCAGCGCGTGCGTGCCGCCGCTCAGATCGTCGGTCAGTTCATAGGTGGTGGGGGCTTCGTGGATGCGTCCGGCGCTCGCGAACCACTGCGCGGCACGCCCGAAGTCGCGGATCAGCCCCACGCGGGGATTCACGGCGTTGTAGGTGGCGTCGAATCCGCCCACATCGCGCATTCCGTGCGCGAACTGCGCGCCGTAGACCAGCGTCCAGCGCGGTGCGAAGCGCCAGCGGTCCAGCGCATGGACTTCGACGCTGCGGGCGCGGTCGTCGGTGGGGTACATGAGGTCCCCGCGCGCGCCGCCCAGGTTCTGGAAGTTGCCGCCGCGCATCGACGACCACGCGAGGTTCGCGCCCAGCGTCACGTCATGCGTGCCGGCCTGGCGGCGAAAGCGCAGCATCGTGGCTGTGTCGCGATGATCGGTGTCGATCAGCAGGCTGAAGAACGGCGTGCTGACAATCGGATGGAACAGCGACTGGCGCTCATGCGAGGCGCCGATCTCGAAGGTCCCGCCGGCGAACTGCGACGCCGTGGTCTTGAACGCGACACGCCAGGCGGTCAGGTCCTTGCGATGGTCGCCCAGCAGTGCATCGGGCCGCGCGGCCCGGGGTTCCGCGCGCAGCGCCGCGCGGGAGATCTCCCGCGGCAGCTCGACGGAATAGTCGCTCCACGCCCCATACAGGCGCGTCGACACGTTCGCCGAAGACCGCCATCCCAGATTCGCATGCACGTTGCGGCGGTCCTGCTGGCTGTGACGGCGATAGCCGTCGCGCTGCTGGGTTGCGAGCGTCACCAGCCCGTCGAAGTTGCCTGCGACTTCGGACAGCGTCGCGTGCGCACCCCATTGTCCGAAGCTGCCGCCTGACAGTGCGACGCGCGGGGCCGTGTCGCGCGCAGTGGGCGTGGTGAAATCGATGGCGCCGCCCAGCGTGCTGGCGCCATACGCCAGCGCATTCGCACCGTGCGCCACCGTCACGAAGCGCGCATTCAGCGGGTCCGGGCCACGGTTGTGGTTGTTGCCATCGGCGGCGGTGAGCGGCAGGCCATCCTGGAAGAAGCGGATTCCGTTGCGGTCATAGTCGGTGGAATCGAGGTTCGAGCCGCGGCTGGAATAGAACACCTCGTCGGTGCCGCTGTAGCTCTCGGCGAAGACGCCCGGCACCTGGCGCAGCACATCGGCAAGATGCGTCACGCCGCGCTGCTGCAGGGCCTGTCCGTCGATGAGGGTCACCGCGCCGGGCGTGACGGCCACTTCACGTTCCAGGTCGGCGCCCAGCCGCTGCGCGGTGACCACCACGGTCTGCAGCGTGGCGTCCGCTTCCGGCTGTGCGGCCGTGGTGACGACCGGGGCCGCCAGCGTCACGCCGCCGGCGACCAGGACCCGCAACAGGCCGGATCGGGAATCGGACGCGGAACTGGACATGCAAGGATCCTCGAAGTTCTCGCGCGGCCACCTGCCGCGCCAACGCGATGGATTCTAGGAAACGCCGTCCAAAGGCGCGTGCGGCAGAATGTCGCAGCGACGGGCTGCCGGGGAATGCCGCAGTAGAATCCACGCCATGCCGGGTATCAGTCGCCCCTTCCTCACCGTGCTGTGCAACCTGCGCTGGCTGGCGCTGGCGGGCGAGGTGTCGACCCTGCTGCTGGTCACCCGATGGCTGGACGTGCCGCTGCCGGCCGCGCCACTGTGGGCCGGCATCACCGCGCTGGGCCTGTTCAATGTGTATGCGACCTGGCGCGTGCGGCGGCCGCCTGCACCCGGCCATCCGGAGGTGCTCTGCCATCTGCTGGTCGACGTGGCGCTGCTGGCCTGGATGGTCGGATGGAGCGGAGGCATCGAGAATCCGTTCTCCTCGCTGTTCCTGCTGCCCATCGCGCTGGCCATCCTCGCGCTCCCCGGCCGCTGGATGTGGGCCGCGGCCGCGGCCAGTGTGCTCGGCTATGTGCTGTCGGCCTGGCTGGCGCAGCCGCTGCCGCATGTGCATGGCCTGGCTGGCGGATCCTTCGGCCTGCACAAGGCCGGCATGCTCGCGAACTTCGTGGTGTCGGCCGTGGTGGTGCTGGTGTTCTTCACGCGGCTCGCGGCGGCATGGCGACACAGCGAGCGCCAGGTCGCGCGACTGCAGGAGCGCTTCGCCCGCAACGAGGGCATCGTCGCGCTGGCCACGCACGCGGCGTCGGTGGCGCACGAGCTGAACACGCCGCTGGCCACCTTGACGCTGATGGTCGAGGACCTGCAGGGCGAGGCCACCGATGCGCGTCGCGACGAATACGCGACGATGCGCGCGCTGCTCGAGGTGTGCCGCGACCGCGTGCGCGATCTTGCGCGCCCGGCCAGTGCCGGCGAAGGCGGTCGCGGCGGTGCGGTCGACGTCGAGCAGGTGATCGAGCGCTGGCAGCTGCTGCGCCCGACCGTCGACCTGCGCCGCACCGGCACTTCGGCCGGCTTGTCTGCGGTCGATCCGGCGATCGGCCATCTGCTGCAGGCGCTGCTGAACAACGCGGCGGAGGCCAGCGCGCAGGCCGGCTCCACGCAGGTGGACCTGCACGTGGAAGCGCGCGGTGCGGGCATGCGCGCGGTGATCCGCGACTACGGCGCGGGCTTCGCGCAGACTGCGGCGCCGCTGCCTGGCACCTTGTTCCGCAGCGACAAGCCGCACGGACTGGGCATCGGGCTGGCGCTCTCGCATGCCACGGTGGAACGGCTGGGGGGCACATTGTCGATGGAGGCCGCCGCGCGCGGCGCGGGCGTGGTGGTGTCCTTCGAGCTGCCGGTGACTTCGCCGGCATGAGTGCCCCTGGCCAGAACCCGCGGGTCGGGCTGCTCGTGGACGACAACGCGCTGTACCTTGCGACCTTGCAGCGTTCGCTGGCGAAGCGCGGCATCCAGTCGCTGCTCGCGGGCGACATCGCACAGGCGCTGGAGCTGGCCCGCAACCATTCGCCGCAATTCGCGCTGGTCGACCTGCGTCTGGGCGCCGAGTCCGGGCTGAAGCTGATCGAACCGCTGCGCGCGATCCGCGCCGACATGCGCATCGTGCTGGTGACCGGCTACGCCAGCGTGGCCACCGCCGTGGAGGCGATCAAGCGCGGCGCGGACCATTACCTGATGAAGCCGCTGACCGCCGATGCGATCGTGAAGGTGCTCGATGGCGAGGCGAGCGAGGAAGCGCCGGAGCCGGAATCCACGATGGTGCCGCTGGCGCGGGTGGAATGGGAGCACATCCAGCAGGCGCTCACCGAGACCGACGGCAACATCTCCGCGGCCGCGCGGCTGCTCGGCGCCCATCGCCGCTCCCTGCAGCGCAAGCTGGCGCAGCGGCCCGGTCCCGAACGCCTGCCGGACGATCCGTCGGAATCCTGAGATCACGGGATCCTCGACAGGCATCCGCATGAAGCTGTTGGAGGCGGGCGCTGGCGTTCAGGGCCGGCGGGGAGGGGGCTGCAGGTCGAAATGCAGCACGTCCTCGCGGATCCCCAGTTTCGTGTACAGCGCGATCGCCGCCTCGTCGCCATGGTCGGCCTGCACGAAGATGACGTGCGTGTCGCCGGCAGCCAGATGCCGCTGCAACCTGCGGATCATCGACGTGGCGATTCCGCGGCGGCGGTGAACGGCATCCACCGCCAGGTCATAGATGTAGAACTCCGACCGCGCCTGCTCGAACTTCGGCAGCACGTAGCCGGCCAGTGCGCCGATCACGTGACCGGCCTGCAGCGCCGCGATCGCGACGAAGGTGTCGCGGGCGAGCAGCGTGTCCAGATAGGCATCATCCGGCGGGTTCGCAAGATAGGACTGCGGATCGTCGAATGCGCGGCCGAAGAGGCCGAGCATGGCGCGCAGCGTGCGCACGTCGCCGCAGGTCAGCACTTCCACCTGGAAATCGGCCGGTGCGTCCGTCATCGCGCGATTCTATGCGCGCCGGCAGCGGTGCGGAAAACGCCCTCAGTGCCCCAGCACTTTCTCGATCGCGTTGGGCCGGTCCTGCAGTGCAAACCGGTCCATGATGGTGGCGCTGGCATCGTTCAGGCCTTCCACCCGGGCTTCGACGCCGGCCTTGCGGAACTTCACGACGACCTTGTCGATGGCGTTGACGCCGGTGAGGTCCCAGATGTGCGCCCGCCCGAGGTCGATCGTCACCGATTCCAGTGCCTCGTTGACATCAAAAGCGGCGAGGAAATCATCAGCCGAGGCGAAGAACACCTGCCCCTCGACGCGATAGTGCCGGTGCCGGCCGTCCGGCGACAATGAAGAGGTGACGCGCAGGATCTGCGCCACCTTCCATGCGAAGAAGATGCCGGACAGCAGCACGCCCACGCCCACGCCCAACGCGAGATTGTGGGTGCTGACGACCGTCACCACCGTGGCCAGCATCACCACGCTGGAGCGGCGCGGGTGATGCCGCAGGTCGGCAAGGGATGACCAGCTGAACGTGCCCACCGACACCATGATCATGATGGCCACCAGCGCCGGCATCGGGATCAGCCCCACCAGATCGCCGAGCACCATCAGCAGGAACAGCAGGAACACCCCCGCGGTCAGCGTGGACAGCCGTGTTCGTCCGCCGGAGCGCACGTTGATCACCGACTGCCCGATCATCGCGCAGCCGGCCATGCCGCCAAACAGGCCGCTCGCGATGTTGGCCAGCCCCTGCCCGATGCTTTCGCGGTTCTTGTCGCTGCCGGTGTCGGTCATCTGGTCCACGATGGACGCGGTGAGCAGGCTCTCCAGCAATCCCACGGCTGCGGCTGCGGCCGAGGTGGGCAGGATGATCCACAGGGTCTGCAGGTTCAGCGGGATGTCCGGGAACAGCAGCACCGGCAGTGCATCCGGCAGCTCGCCGAGGTCCGCGACGGTGCGGATGTCGATGCCCAGCATCAATGACAGCGCCGTCAGCACGAGGATGCAGACCAGCGGCGAGGGCACCACGGTGGTCAGGCGCGGGAACAGGTAGATGATCGCGAGTCCCGCGGCGATCAGCACGTAGGTTTCCCACGTCACGCCAATGAGTTCGGGCAGCTGCGCCATGAAGATCAGGATGGCCAGCGAATTGACGAAGCCCGTCATCACCGAACGGGACACGAACCGCATGATGTAGCCCACGCGCAGCAGGCCGGCGACGATCTGGATCAGCCCCGCGAGGAGCGTGGCCGCCAGCAGGTATTGCAGGCCATGCTCCCGCACGAGGGCGCCGAACAGCACGGCGGTCGCGGCAGTGGCCGCGGAAATCATTGCCGGCCTGCCGCCTGCGAACGAGATGACGATCGCGATCACCACCGAGGCGTACAGGCCGACGCGCGGGTCCACGCCGGCGATGATGGAAAAGCCGATGGCCTCCGGAATCAGCGCCAGCGCCACGACAATGCCGGCCAGCACGTCGGCGCGGATGTTCGTGAGCCAGTTCTGGCGGATGGATGCGAAGGAAAGGGTGTTCAAGGACAGTGTGGATTCCTTGCGCTGCGTCGGCGGCAGGCAACGGGCGCGAATGATAGCGCAGGCGCGGGATATCCCCGCCGTGGCTCGATTGCCAGCGGCAGTCAGTGCCGCCGCGGGTGTGCATTCGCGTGCGCTAGAATCGCTTCAACGGGCAGGAGACATATGAAGATCGCAGTCATGGGCGCGGGTGCCGTCGGCAGCTATTTCGGCGCCAGGCTGCATCAGGCAGGGCACGAGGTGGTGCTGATTGCGCGCGGTGCGACGGCGCAGGCGCTGCAGGCCCGCGGGCTGCGTCTCCAGGCGAGGGACTTCGACGGGCATCTGCCCATTCCGTCCAGCACTGAGCCGGCCGCCGCAACCGGCGCCGGGCTGGTGCTGTTCTGCGTGAAGTCGCAGCACACCGAGGCCAGCGGCGAATCGCTGCGGCCGTTCCTTTCTCCCGACTGCACCGTGCTGTGCCTGCAGAACGGGGTGGACAACGCGCAGCGTCTCTCGCAGGTGCTGGGCATCCCGGCGCTGCCGGCGGCGGTCTACGTGGCGGTCGAGTCCCCGGCGCCGGGACATGTCATCCACCACGGGCGCGGTGAACTGGTGATCGGGCCGGGGCGAGGCAGCGATGCCATTGCCGCGGCGTTCGACGCGGCGGGCGTGCCCGTGAGCGTGACGGCCCGCGTCATGGACGCGCTGTGGGCGAAGCTCGCCGCCAACTGCACCTACAACGCGCTGTCCGCGCTGACGCAACTGCCCTACGGCGAGCTCATCCGCCATGACGGCATCGAAGCGGCGATGCGGGGGCTGTTCGACGAATGCGTGGCCGTGGCCGCCGCGGAAGGACACGTTCCGGGCGACTCGCTGTGGGACGAGGTTCTTTCGCTCTCGCGCAGCATGGCGCAGCAGCGGTCCTCCACCGCGCAGGATCTTGCGCGCGGCCGCCCCTCGGAGATCGACTACATCAACGGGCACGTGGTCCGCTGCGCGCAGCGGCATGGCATCGCCGTGCCACTGAACCGCCTCGTCTGCACGCTGGTGAAGATCAGGGAGGCGCAGGGTCCCGCGCCGGCGGCACAGGGCGCTCCGTGACTTCCATCGCGGTGCGGGCCGGTGGCGTCGCACCGCCGCGCCAGCGCCGCAGCGTCCGCTGGAAGAACAGGCTGTTGGGAATCTGCAGCACCGTGCCCGCCTCGGCGCCGCTGGTGGTCTCCTGCAAGGTCGTATAGATCAGGTTCACGTCGATGACCTGCCCGCGCAGGCCCCGGGCCTCGCCGTTCTCGAGCAGCTCGACGTGGTCCAGCAGGCGAAACGGGCGCGTCGCCGCGATCAGCAGGGTGCAGAAGATGTTCGACAGCACGCTCCACGCCGCAAAGAACGCCACGGCAGCGACGGCGGCGAAGCCGGTGAACGCGGTCCACAGCACCGTCGCCGAGACACCCCACAGATCCAGGATCAGCAGCACCGCGCCGGCGGTGATCAGGAACGACGCGACGCGCAGCAGCCCCTGCGCCACCTCCGGCGGCAGCAGCGAGCGGTCCCCGAGGCGCCGGAACAGCACGCGCACCATCCGGCGCAGCAGCCATGCCCCAGCCAGGATCAGCAGCAGGTACGCAACTGCGGGCAGGGCGGCGATCCAGTCCTGGGTCCAGCGGTTCCACTGTTCCATCGCGTCGGCTCGTCACGGTAGGGAGCGGGGAAGGATAGACCGGGCGCTGCGCCGCCTGCAGGAATTTGCCCCACCCGGGTCACGCCGCTGTCTTGACCCGCCCACGGCTGCGAAGTAGCTTGCGCCGCAACGATTTCCCCGGGGGTTTCATGAAGAGCAGGATTCTTGCCGCGGTATTCGCGGCGTCGATGGCATGGTCTGGCGCGCAGGCTGCGGCACCCGCGGCTCCCGGACCGGGCGCGGCCCCACCGGGTGCGGGCGCGGGCCCGCTGGCTGGCGGCGCCCCCGGTCAGGCCCGGCGCAACTACCCGGTCGAGGCGCCGGGCACGAAATGCCCCCGCGCCAGCCTCAAGACGCTGGTCGACGACTATTCCGCCGCGCTGGCCGCGCATGATCCGTCGCGCCTGAAGCTGGCCGCCGATGTGATGTTCACCGAGAACGGCATCGTGCAGGCGCCGGGGGCGAGCGCGCTGTGGAAGGGCGCCGGCGCCTGGGGCGAGCAGAACTACCTGATCGATACCGAGCGCTGTGGTGCGGTGACCTTCGGCGTCATCAACGAGAACGGGCGCCTGATCCATGCGGCCATCCGCCTGCAGACGCTTGACGGCGGCCCCATCACCGAGATCGAGCACGTGCTCGGGCGCGAGAACGAGTTCATGTACAACCCCGATGTGGTGCTCGCCACCAGCTATCTCGACTGGGAGAACATCCTGCCGCCCGACGAGCGCCAGTCGCGCGCGCTGATGGCCGCGGCGGCGACCGACTACTTCGCGATGTTTGCCGAGCAGCCGATGGTGAACACGCCGTTCGCCGCGCGCTGCGATCGCTGGGAGAACGGCATCAAGACCACGCCCACGCACAACTGCTCGCCGAAGGGTCTGGTCATCGCGCACCCCGCACCGCGGGTGCCGCTGGCCGACGTGGAGGCGGGCATGGTGGCCGCGTTCCTGCATTTCTCGAACAGCCTCGCCGACGTGCACGTGTTCAAGATGAGCAACGGCCGCGTGGATTACGCGATGGCGGTGGTCGGTCCCGCCTCACCCGATCCGTGGATCGAGCGCGAGAAGAAGTAAAGGGCGTGCTGCCCGCAGCCGCGTCCGGCGCGGCGACGGCGCCGGCGGTGGTGAACGTCGCGGCGTACCGGTTCGCCGCGCTGACCGGGCTTGCGCCGCTGCGTGGCGAGCTGATGGCGCTGTGCCGCGCGCACCGGTTGCGCGGCACCATCCTGCTCAGCACCGAAGGGGTCAACCTGTTCGTGGCTGGCACGCAGGAGGGCACCCACGCGCTGCTGTCGCGGCTGCGCGCGGTGCCGGGTCTTGCGGCGCTCGAAGGCAAGTACAGCCGCACTGCGCACCAGCCGTTCCGTCGCATGCTCGTGCGCATCAAGAAGGAGATCATCGCCTTCGGCGTCCCCGGCATCGATCCGGCACGCCATCCCGCGCGCAAGCTCTCAGCGCGGCAGCTCAAGGCGTGGCTCGACGAGGGGCGCCCGCTGACGCTGCTCGACACCCGCAACGACTACGAGGTGAAGCTGGGCACCTTCGAGAACGCGTTGCCGGTGGGCGTGGGCCACTTCCGCGATTTTCCCGCCGCTGTGGCGCGGCTGCCGGCGGCACTGCGCGAGCAGACCATCGTGATGTTCTGCACCGGCGGCATCCGCTGCGAGAAGGCCGGGCCCTACATGGAATCACAGGGCTTCCGCGACGTGCTGCAGCTCGACGGCGGCATCCTGAAATACTTCGAGGAATGCGGCGGCGCCCACTATCGCGGCGAATGTTTCGTGTTCGACCAGCGCGTCGGCGTCGATCCCTCGCTGCGGGAGACCGATGCCGCGCAATGCTTCAACTGCCTGTCGCCGCTGACGGTCGCCGAGCAGCAGGACCCCCGGTATGTACCGGGTCGTTCCTGCCCATGGTGCCACCGCAGCGAGGCGGAGCAGACCCGGCTGGCCATCGCGCGGCGCAATGCGGCCATCCGCGCAGCCACGGACCCGCTCCCCGGCAGCGTGCCTGCCGAATCCTTCCGTCCGCTGCGTGTGCCGCAGCAATGCGACGGACTCACCGTGCTCGAGACCTTCTGCCGCATCGTCGGTCATCTGCCGCCGGAATACTGGGAAGGCGAATGCCGGACAGGCAGGCTGCTGGATTCCCGGCATCAGGTGCTCGATGCCGGGCACATCGTGCGCGCCGGCGAGCGCCTGCTGCACCGTCTCTGCGCCACGACCGAGCCGCCGGTGAACGGCAACGTGACGATCCTGCACGAGGACGAGGCGCTGATCGTGCTCGACAAGCCGGCACCGCTGCCGATGCATGCGGGAGGTCGCTATGCACGCAACACGCTGCAGCAGATCCTCAACACGGTCTATCGGCCGCAGAAGCCGAAGCCGGCGCACCGCCTCGATGCCAACACCACCGGCATCGTCATCGTCGCGCGCAACCGGCACTTTGCCGGACGCCTGCAGGAGCAGTTCGCCGAAGGCACCGTGCGCAAGACCTACCTGGTGCGCGTGCATGGGCATCCCTGCGCCGACGATTTCGGATGCGATGCGCCGATCGGGCGCGATGCGCGCGCGTCCGGGACGCGCATCATCGATGCGGCGGAGGGCGTGGTGGCGCTGACGCGGTTTCGCGTCCAGCGGCGGCTGCCCGACGGAACCAGCCTGATCGAGGCGCAACCACTCACCGGACGCACGAACCAGATCCGCATCCACTGCGCGTTCCTGGGCTTTCCGGTGATGGGTGACGCCGCCTACGGGCAGACGTCCTCGCCTCCGCGACAGACGCTGGATGTGGAGGAGCCGCCACTGTGCCTGCATGCGCTGCGCATCGACTTTGCCCATCCGGTGAGTGGCGAGGCAATGTCCTTCACCGCGCCGTTGCCGGCGTGGGCGGCATGATCGCGATCGGCGTTTTTTAAGGGTTTCCCTTAACACGTGTGCGCTTCGGGGGCGCCCCCGGCGATCATGCATGGACAATTGCGCCGACCGTCACAGCGCGCGGCGCCCGCCAGCGGCAGGATTCTCCGCATGGACTGCATCATCCGTCTGATCTATTCCAGCCGCGCGTCGGGACCGTTCCCCGAGGCCCGGCTGACCGCGCTGCTGCGCACGTCACGCGCCAACAATGCCTCGCTGGGTGTCACCGGCATGCTGCTGCACATTGACGGGCATTTCTTCCAGGTGCTCGAAGGCGAGCAGTCGGCGGTCGATGGCCTGTTCGCGCGCATCAGCGGCGATCCGGGCCACACCCGCGTGACACGCATCATCCGGGAGCCGATCTTCGAACGGGACTTCCCGGAATGGACGATGGGCTATGCGCGACCGGACCTGCGCGCGGTGCAGGAACATCTCGGCGAGAATGATTTCTTCACCTCCGCGACCTGCCTCGAGACGATCAGTCCCGGCCGCGCCCGCAAGCTGCTGCTGGCCTTCGCGCAGGGGCGATGGCGGTCGGAGGAGACGGGCGTGCACCGCACGCACCGCATGGCCGGGTGACCCGCACCACCGACGCGCTCCGCTACAGCTTCGCGTACCAGGCCATCGTCGATGCCGACGCCGGATCGGTGTTCGCGCACGAGGCACTGGTGCGAGGACCGGACGGTGAGCCGGCCTCGGCCGTGCTGGGCGCGGTCGATGCGGCGCGGCTGTACCAGTTTGACCGCGACGCCCGGCTCGCGGCGCTGCAATGCGCTGCTGATCTGGGCCTGTCGAACCTGCTGTCACTGAACCTGATGCCGCAGGGCCTGGAGAGCGTGCCGGACGCCATCGATGCCCTGCTCGAGGTGGCCGGGCGCGTCCAGATGCCGGCCCGCAGCCTGATCCTCGAGGTCACCGAGGGCGAGCTCATCCATGACACGGCGCGGTTCGCGGCGCGGCTGAATGCCTATCGCAGCCAGGGGTTGCGCCTGGCCATCGATGATTTTGGCGCCGGTTACTCCGGTCTGAACCTGCTGGCCGACTTCCAGCCGGACCTGATCAAGCTCGACATGTATCTGGTGCGGAACATCGACAGCCACGGGCCCCGCCAGGCCATCGTGCGCGCGATGATCCAGGCCTGCGACGATCTCGGCATCGAGGTGGTTGCGGAGGGCGTCGAGACGCTGGCGGAGTACCGCTGGTTCCGGCGTGCCGGCCTGCGGCTGTTCCAGGGCTATCTGTTCGGGCGCCCTGCGCTGCGCGCGCTGCCGGGCTGCGGACCGCTGCCGCACGCAGGCTGAAAAGCCATGCGCGCACCGTGCGCGTGCCGCGTGTAGGACCGCTCTGGCAGCCACAACATCGACTCTGATCCGCACGGGTCGGCCGCTTCCGGCTTGTCCTTCCTGCAGGGGTGCGGTCCACTGCCCAGTGCGAGCCCGCGCGACGATCGCCGGGTCCATCAGGAGTGACGATGCTGATCCAGATCAATGCCGGCGACCACATCCAGGGCGGTGAAGCGCTCGATTCCAGCGTGTCGGGTTATCTCGAAGCGGAACTGGATCGCTTCCGCGCGCAGCTGTCGCGCGTCGAGGTGCACATGAGTGACGAGAACGCCGGCAAGGGCGGCGACCGTGACAAGCGCTGCATGATCGAGGCGCGCCTGGACGGGCGCCCGCCGATCGCTGTGACGGAGCTGGCCGCCACGATGAAGGAGGCGCTCGATGGGGCCACCGCGAAACTGGTGCGACTGCTCGACAAGACCGTCGACCGGCAGCATGAGCATCGCAAGCACACCCCCCAGCCGCCGCTCGCGCCGGTGCCCGACACGGAATGAGGCACGCGCCATGCACCCGGCCACCCGCGTCGCAATCTGCATCGGGGCCGCCGGCCTTCTGGCCGCAGGCTGCAGCCGCGAGCAGCAGCTGGAGGTCAAGGCCACTGCATACAACTCCACCCGCGCCCAGACCGACGGCCGGCCCGATGAGACCGCCTGCGGCACGAAGCTGGAACCGGGCAGGAAGGTGATCGCGGTCTCGCGCGACCTTCGCGATGCCGGGCTCGGCTGCGGCACCACCGTGCGCATCGAAGGCATGGAGGGCGAGTGGACGGTCGAGGATGTCACCGCCGCGCGCCACGAGAACCTGATCGACCTGTACATGGGCAAGGACGTGAAGCGGGCGCGCGAGTTCGGACGTCAGGATGTGGAGATCCGCTGGCGGGAGTGAGCCGGCACGCGGTGCCACGCCCGCCGCAGATAGAATGCCGCGGTGAGATGCACCCCGGCCCATTGCGGCCAGCCCCGATCATGAGCGACGCGCGCTGGCGCCAATGGCTGCCGTGCTGGCTCGGCGGCAACCGCGACCGCTCCGCCTACATCGCATCAGGACCCGCCGGCACCATCGACCTGCGCTTCGCCAGCGGCGTCGCGCAGAGCCGCATGCGTCGCAATGCGCCCGACCTGCTGGTCGTCGACTACACGCGCACGATGCTGGCGGCCCTGCTGTGGCAGCCCTCGCCGCAATGCATCGGCCTGGGCGGCGGCTCGCAGGCGAAGTTCCTGTACCGGCATTTGCCGCAGGTCCGCATCGAGGCGCTGGAGATCAGCAGCGCGGTGCTCGCGCTGCGCGAGCGGTTCCATGTTCCCCGGGATGATTCGCGGTTCAGCGTCGTGCAGGCCGATGCCGCGGAATATCTGCCGGCGCACCCCGCGCGATATGACCTGCTGCTGGTGGACGCGTATGACGCCCGGGGCATCCCGGCGGCGCTCGGTACTCCCGCTTTCCATGCGGCCTGTCAGGCCGCGCTGCGCGATGGCGGAGCGCTTGCGACCAACCTGTACTGCGATGACCACAGCGTGCATTTCGCGCGCCTGCGCGCGGCCTTCCAGGGACAGGCCATGCTGTTCGACGAGCCGCGCCAGAGCAATCGGGTGGCGTTCGCATGGAAGGGAACACCGGCGCGCCGCAGTGCCGAGGTCGTCCTCGGCGCGATGCCTGCAGCCGCCGGAGCGCAGCTGCGCACGGCCTTCCGGCGGGTGCAGGTCGCGCTGGAAAAAACCGCGTCGTAGGTCTGCCATGCGAACGCGTGCGGGTTGTTTCCGGTTCACGCTACAAATCGCTCCGTTCTGCGCAACAACTGCCGTGGGCGGCAACTAGTGTTAGGGTTCAGCGCGGCGCGGCGCCCTGTGGCAGCCGCGCCTTCCATTTTCCCGGCCAGAACGGATGCATTCATGACCAAGACTGGATCGCTCGCCCGAAACCTGTCCCGCGCCTGTGCGCTCGCGGCCGCGGCCCTGCTTCTGCAGAGCTGCGCCAGCCGTTCCGACGAGGCGCAGGCGGCGCCACTGGCGCCGATCAAGGTATCCGGCAGCTACTGGATCGAGCTGTCGCCGGTGCTGGTGGCGGCGAACAGCTTCTATCCGGTGAAGATGAATGTCGACGAGGGCGGCATCACCCGCATCACCTCCGGCGAGGCGGACCTTGCCACCAATGCCGAGACGCAGCTGCTGCGCGAGTCCATCCGCAATCCGGACCTGCGCATCATCATGACGGTGACGGAGAGCTTCTACCGGCTGGTGGGCCGCAGGTCCGCCGGCATCAACTCGATGGCGGACCTGCGCGGCAAGCGCATCATGGTGCCGCGCATGACCTCCGCGCATTATTACCTCGTCGCGATGCTGCGCAGCGCCGGCATCGCCGAAGAAGAAGTCACCCTGGTGAACATCCCGCGCGCCGCCAACGTGCTGGCCAGCCTCGACATGATGTCCGACGCGCTGCAGAAGGGCGAGGTGGACGTCATCTCGATCTGGGAGCCGGAGCCGGAAGATGCCATCCACAAGCTGGGGGACGATGCCATCGTGCTGCAGGATCGCAGCGTCTATCGCGAGGTGTTCAACCTGCACGCGCGGGCCACGGACCTGGCCGATCCGGAGAAGCGCCGCGCGATCGTCGCATTCGTGCGCGCCGTGGCTGACGCCACCGACGCGGTGAAGAAGGACCCGGAAAAATACTGGCCGCATGTCTCCAGCGTCACGACCTATTCGCTCGAGCAGATCGGCTGGGGCTGGCCGGAGATGGAATTCCCGGTGCAGATCATCCCGGACATGCTCGACGTGCTCGAGACCGAAGAGGTCTGGGTGGCGAAGAACATGAACCGCGAGCCGCGTACGCGGGACGAGCTGGCCAGGCTGATCGACTACTCGGTGCTGGAGGAGGCACTCGCGCAGCGATAGCCCGCGCGCCACGGGGCGGTGCGGTGCGAGGGTGCTGGTGGCAAGATGCGCAGGTCCGACACAAGGGGACCATCGATGCTGCCATTCACGTGCCTTGCGACGCCGCGCCGTTCCGCGCCGCAGGCGATCCCATCCGCGGGCCCCGGTCCACGCTGATGGACGCGGATTTCCACTACTACGAGCCGGCGATGGGTCATGGCCTGCCCCATGACCCGTTCAATGCCATCGTCGGGCCGCGCCCGATCGGCTGGATCTCGACGCAGGATGGCGCCGGCCGGTCGAACCTCGCGCCCTACAGCTTCTTCAACGCCTTCGCCTACAAGCCGCCCATCATCGGCTTCTCCAGCACCGGATCGAAGGACACCTTGCGCAATGCCGGCGACACCGGCGAGTTCGTGTGGAACCTGGCGACGATGCCGCTCGCGCAGCAGATGAATGCCACCTCCCGCTCTGCCGCGCGCGAGGTCAGCGAGTTCGAGGTCACGGGCCTCACGCCACGCGCGTCGGTGCGGGTGCGGGCGCCGCGGGTGGCCGAAAGTCCGGTCCATTTCGAGTGCCGCGTGACGCAGATCGTGCAGCTGGTCGACCAGGCGCAGGCGCCGGTATCACAGTGGGTGGTGTTCGGCGAGGTGGTCGCGGTGCACATCGCACGCCACCTGCTCGTGGAAGGCATCTATGACACGGCCGCGGCCCATCCGATCCTGCGGGCCGGGGGCACCGACGTGTACGTCGAGGTGACCCCCGCCAGTGTCTTCAGGATGCGCCGGCCAGGCTAGATCGCAGCCGCCACCAGCGTGCCGGCCGCCCCGCGGCCTGTTGGGCATAATGTCCCATCGTCCTGTCGTCCATTCGAGTGTGGAAAAGCCTATGGCGATCAGCATCCGTCCGGTCTCCGGTCGCAGCCAGATGAAGCAGTTCGTGCGGTTCCGCATCGACCTCTACCGTGACTCCCCCTATGCCGTGCCGCCGCTGTACATGGATGAGCTGACCACGCTCGATCCGCGGAAGAATCCGGCATTCGCGTTCTCCGAGGCGCAGTGCTTCATGGCCTTCGACGGCAGCAAGCCCGTAGGCCGCATCTGCGCGATGGTCAATCGCCGCGCCAACGAGGTCTGGAAGAACGCCAGCGGGCGCTTCGGCTTCGTCGATTTCATCGACGATCCGGCTGTGTCGAAGGCGCTGTTCGACGCCGCGGAGCAGTGGGTGCGCGCGCGTGGCATGCAGGCCATCCATGGTCCGCTCGGATTCACGGACCTGGACCAGGAAGGCATGCTGGTCGAGGGCTTCGACCAGCCCGGCACGATGGCCACGATCTACAACCATCCGTATTACCCGGTGCACCTGGAGCGGCTGGGCTATCAGCCGGATGCAGAGTGGGTGGAATACCGCATCACCATTCCCGGGACGGTGCCGGAGCGCCTGCACCGCATCGCGCAGATGGTGCTGCAGCGGCAGCGGCTGCGCATCGTCAAGTACAGCAGTGCGCGACAGCTGGTCAAGGACGGCCAGGTGCGCAGGATGTTCGAGCTGGTGAACGACAGCTACAGCCATCTGTACGGGTTCACGCCGCTGACCGATGCGCAGATCGAGTACTACACGAAGCTGTACGTCCCGATGCTGAACCTCGACTACCTGACGCTGGTGGAGAACGAGGCCGGTGAGCTGGTGGGCATGGGGCTCGTGATGCCCTCGCTGACCGCCGCGCTGCGCAAGGCGCAGGGACGCCTCGCGCCGTTCGGTTTCGTGCACGTGCTCAAGGCATTGAAGATGAAGAATCCGGTCGTTGACTGCCTGCTGGTCGCTGTGCGGCGCGATTACCAGAACAAGGGTGTCAATGCGCTGTTCTTCTACGACGTGATCCCGTATGTCCGCAGGAATGGCGGGCTGCTGGCCGAGAGCAATCCCGAGCTGGTCAGCAACCTGAAGGTGCAGTCACAGTGGGACGCGTTCGAACACGTGCAGCACAAGCGCCGCCGGGCCTTCGTCAGGCATCTGGACGCAGCACACGCAGCGGGCGCCCCACCGACAGCACCAGCGGGCGCGCCGGATCCGCACTGAACAGTTCGCCGTCCAGCGCATAGGCGTCCACGCCCAGCAGTTGCACGTCGCGGCCGCGGCCGCTGAGCACGCCGCGCTCCACGCCCAGTTCCGCGCCGAAACGGCCACGCAGGATGGCAGGCAGCAGCCGCCACGGCGACGGCCCGCCGGCGGCCACGGCGGTGAAGCGCACCGGGCCGTCGCCGCGCTGCGCGAACGGGTGGTAGAGCGCGTTGCGCATGGCCAGCGAGGAGGCCACCATCGCGCGCATCGGCGCGGCCAGATGGCCGACGCCGGTCAGGTGGACCTGCACCCGCGGCGCGGGCGACAACGGCACGCGCAGCAGCCACGTGCGCAGTGCCCAGCGCAGCAGCACGAACGGATCGGCCAACAGGCTGTGCCGCCACCAGCCGGTCCCCGCGGCGCGATGCGCTGCCGTCAGCCGCACCGCCTCGTGCACCAGCGCACCGACCCAGACGAAGCCGTGCCGGTCCGGTTGGCCCTGTTGCGCCACGCGCAGCGTGTTGATCTGCTCTTCGCGCAGCGGGCGTCCCGCGCGCCATGCGGACAGCGCCCGCCGCAACGCGGGCAACGCCGGATAGCCGCCGACGTCACGCGGCACCACATTGGCGCGACCGCCGGCCAGCAGCAGCAGCGCCGGCGACCAGCCCGCCGACCGCTCGGCGAGGTACTCCGCGAGCGCGAGGATGGTGCCGTCGCCGGAGAACACCCAGATCTGCTGCACGCCCTGGTCACGCAGCAGCTGCAGCCGCGCGTGCAGGCTGGCCGGATCCGTCACCGCGTATGCGTCGAGGCCGGCCTCGCGCGCCATCCGCATCACCCGCGCAGCGCGACCGCGCCGCGACGCGCGGAAACTGCGCGGGTTGACCAGCAGGCAGGGCTGCAGGGCGGGCCCGTCAGGCCGCATGCGCCGGCTGCTGGTGCAGGTAGACCGCGCGCGCGTGCGAGAACGCGCGGAAGCCGAACACGCCGTGATAGCTGCCGGTGCCGCTCTGGTTCACGCCGCCGAAGGGCAGGTGGTTCTCGAGGTAGTGCGAGAAAAACCCATTGACGGTCACGCCGCCGGAGGAGGTGCGCGCCAGGATGGTGTCGATGTTCTGCTGCGTGTGGCTGTAGATGTAGAGCGCCAGCGGCCGGTCGCGTCGCGCGATGAACTGCACCACCTCATCGAGGCTGTCATAGGTCATCACCGGCACGATGGGGCCGAAGATCTCCTCCTGCATGATCTGCATGTCGGCGGTGACGCCGGTGAGCAGCGTCGGCTCGATCGTGCGGTCTGCCGCGTCGAGCCGGCCCCCGGCTGCAACCGTCGCGCCGCGGGTGATCGCGTCTTCCAGCAGGCGGCTCACACGCGTGAAGTTCTGTGCATTGACGATCTGGGCGATGCGGTCCTTCTTCACGCTGCCATCCTCGTGCAGCAGGCTCTGCCGCACGCGCTCGCGGAATGCATCCGCCAGGCGCTGTGCCTGCCCGGCTTTCACGAACACGAAGTCCGGGCTGATGCAGGCCTGCCCGCCATTGAACTGCTTCGCGGCGGCCAGGTCCGCCGCGACCTTGGCGATGTCCGCGTCCTCATCGACGATGACCGGCGACTTGCCGCCCAGTTCCAGCGTCACGCTGGCCAGGTGCTTCGCAGCCGCCGCCATGACCAGCTTGCCGACCCGCGTGCTGCCGGTGAAGAAGATGTGGTTGAAGGGCATTTCCAGCAGCGCCGTGGCGACCTCCACGCCACCTTCGAACAATGCCACCTCGCGCTCTTCGAAGGCCGCGCGGATGATGCGGCCGGCGACCTCCGCGGTGTTGGGGCACAGGTCGGTGAGTTTCACGATGCAGCAGTTGCCGGCGGCGATGGCCGCCGCCAGCGGGCCCATCACGAGCCCGAACGGGAAATTCCACGGCCCGAGGATCAGGCACACGCCGCGCGCCTCGTGCAGGATCTGCGCCCGGTCCTGCGGATTCAGCGAGGTGGCGACCTCCACCGGCTGCATCCACTCATCGAGATTGCCGATGTTGCGATCGATGTTGCCCAGCACGTTGAGCACCTCGGTGATGCGCACCTCCTGCTCGGGCTTGCGGGTGTCGCGGCGCACGGCGGCCACGAGCTCTTCCGCATGCGCCTCGACCGCCGCCTTCAGCCGGCGCAGCTTGTCCTTGCGCTGCTCCGCAGTGCTGGCTTTCACGTCCCATTGATGCGCCTGCTGCAGGGCGAAGACGCGCTGGATGTCCGCGGCCTGCGCGGTGGCGGGTGACGGCGGGGACTGGGTCATCGGAATTCTCCATTGCAACGGCAGGACGCGGAGCGCAGAGCCTGGCTGGCGGCTGCACTTCCGGCGGGCAAGGCAGTGATGGTAACCAGCGCCGCCGCCTGTGGCGCAATGACGCGATGAGCCGTGCAGGCGGCGGATGACGCGTAGCCCGACATTGCCCCTCTTTTGCGGAAAACCTGCCATGCCCTGTGCCACCCTGCGCCTGTTCCTTTCAGCCGGCACGTTGCTGGTGATGGCCGCCTGCAGCGATGCGGGGCGCGCTGCCGATCCTGCCCCGGCTTCCGGGGCGGCCGATCAGCACACCACGTCCCGCGCCGGCGCCTCCACGCCGCGCGCGACCGGAGCGGCGGCGACGCTGGTCGATCTGCCCCCCGATGCACTGGTCCTGCAGAAGGTCGTCATCTCCGATCCGGGCGTGATCGCCCGCGGGCCCGCGCTCACCGCACTGGTGCCGGCCGGCTGGCACACCCGCGGCGGCGTTGCACAGCCGCCGTCGGCCTGCTCTGAACCCTATGTGGTGGACTGGCGCGCGGAGTCGGCCGACGGCCTGAACGGAATGGGCGTGTTCCCCACCGAGATCTGGCAGTGGTCCACCTATCCGATACCGTCCGCGTGCCCTTCCCGCGTGCTGCGCAACGCGCGCGACTATCTGGCGGACAAGACGCGGCAGCTGTTCCCCGGCGCGCGCGTCGTCGCCTATCGCGAGCGCCCGGATCTTGCGCGCTCGGCCCAGGAGGGCGCCGAGCGCCTCATGCAGATGGCCCGGTCGATGGGCCTTGCGGGCATGCACGCACGGGCCGAGGGGGGCGAGCTGCAGTTCGTGTTCCAGCGTGAAGGCCGGCCCATGCAGGGCATCATCGCCGTGACCGCGACGTTCCAGGGATCCAGCGTGCCCAACCCGATGGACGGCTCGGTGATGGAAACTGTCACCGGATCCACCCTGGGCACCTTCGTGGCCTATGCGCCCGAAGGCAGGCTCGACCCACACCTGGTCGAAGCGACGCGGCGCTCGATCACGCCGCAGGCGTCGTGGTTGCGGCAGCTGTTCGCGCTGCAGGGCGAGATCGGCCGCATCAACGCGCAGGCGACCAGCGAGCGCGCCGCCATCATCGTGGCCGGCGGCGCCGAGGCGACCCGCCGCAACATCGCCACCTATGAGCAGATGGCGCGCAACTCGGTGCAGGACAGCCGCGAACGCATCGCCGCGGGCGACCGCGCCGTGGCATCGAGCCGCGACACCGGCGTGTTTCCGGGGGATGCGGCCGGCGACCGCGCGCAGCGTGAACGCATCGAGTTGATCCGCGGTGTGGAGACCTACCATGATCCGGTGGACGGCACCGCCGTGCAGCTTGATGCCACCTATGAGCACGCGTGGCGGGTCAGCGGCCAGGATGCCTACATCCTGACGCGCGACCCGAACTTCAACCCGGGCACCTATGGCATCGAGGCGACGCAGATGGGTGTCGTGCGCTAGCGTTTCACGACGCGGACATCTGCCGGCGCGGCGCGCGCCTGCGGTTGCAGCACAGGCAGGCCCATGAGAGAGTGCCGGCCGGGTGTCTGCCGCACGTGGCGGCAGACAGGTGATGCGCAGGTCGGGCCGCCGCGCGCGAGAAACCTTGGCTGCCCCGCGCCGATGCGCTCATGAATCCGGCACTCGTCGTCCTCATCCCGCTGCTCGGCGCCTTCGTACCGCTGCTGGCCATCCGTGCGGGACGCAATGCCTGTACCGCTGCCACCGCCGCAGTCAGTGCACTGTCGCTGGTCGTGCTGATGTCTGGCAGCGTCGATCTCTGGTCGGGGGCGGTGCCGCGCTCCGCGCTGGCCTGGCTGCCGCAAACCGGGCTCTCGTTCTCGTTCTTCCTCGACGGTCTCGGCCTGCTGTTCGCCGCGCTGATCCTCGGCATCGGTCTGCTGGTCATCCTGTACGCGCGCTTCTACCTGGATCCGCGCGATCCCATGGGTCGTTTCTTCTGCTGCCTGCTGCTGTTCCAGGGCTCGATGCTGGGCATCGTCCTGAGCGAGAACGTGCTGCTGCTGGCGGTGTTCTGGGAGCTGACCAGCCTCAGTTCCTTCCTGCTGATCGGTTTCTGGTCCCACCTGCCGGCCTCACGCGCCGGCGCGCGCATGGCGCTGGTGGTCACCGGCGCCGGCGGCCTGGCCCTGCTCGGTGGCCTGCTGCTGCTCGGGCACATGGCCGGCAGCTACGAGCTGGGCACCATCCTGACGCGTGGCGATGTGATCCGCGACTCGCCGCTGTACCTGCCGATGCTGTTGCTGGTGCTCGGCGGCGCCTTCACCAAGTCGGCGCAGTTCCCGTTCCATTTCTGGCTGCCGCATGCGATGGCGGCGCCCACGCCGGTCTCGGCCTACCTGCATTCGGCGACGATGGTGAAGGCCGGCGTGTTCCTGCTCGCGCGCCTGTGGCCGGTGCTGTCCGGCACACCGGCATGGTTCCTCATCGTCACGCTCGCGGGCCTGGCCACGATGCTGGTGGGCGCATGGATCGCGCTGTTCAGGGATGACCTGAAGGCGCTGCTGGCGTTCTCCACGGTCAGCCACCTGGGCCTGCTGGTGATGCTGCTGGGTTTCGGCACGCACCTGGCGCTGGTCGCGGCGCTGTTCCATGTCATCAACCATGCCGCCTTCAAGGCGGCGCTGTTCATGAGCGCCGGCATCGTGGACCACGCCGCACACACGCGCGACATCCGCCAGCTGGGGGGATTGCATCGCCTGATGCCGGTCACCGCCACCCTGGCCATCATCGCGGCGGCCTCGATGGCCGGCGTGCCGTTGCTGGGCGGCTTCGTGTCCAAGGAGATGATGCTCGAAGAGGCCGCCCATACGGCCTACGCCGGCCACGCGTGGCTGTTGCCGGGACTGGCCACGGCCGGCGCGCTGCTGTCGGCGGCTTATTCCGCCCGCCTGATCTTCCATGTGTTCCTCGGGCGTCCGCGCGCCGCGCATGCGCACGCGCCGCATGATCCGCCGGCCGGTATGTGGCTGCCGGTGGCACTGCTCGTGCTTCCAGTGATCGTCATTGGCGTGATGCCGGCACTGGTTGCACCGATCGTTGCCCTCACGGCGGGCGCGGCCGCCGGCGGTGCGGCGCCGGCGGTCCATCTTGCGCTGTGGCACGGATTCACCCCGGCCCTGGCCATGAGCGCAATCGCGCTGGCCGGAGGCCTGCTGCTGCTGCGTGGGCACGAGACCCTCGATCGCGTTCGCCTGGCCCTGCCGCGCCCGGATGCGATGCGGTGGTTCCAGGCGGCGGTGGCGGGCATCGTGCGCCTGTCGCGCGGCATCCTGCGCCGCGTCGACAACGCCAGCCTGCCACGGTACCTGGCCGTGATCGTCGCCACGATCGGCGCGCTCGCCGTCGCCGGCCATGTGGCGGGCGGCAGCGCGGGACTCACCGGAACACGCGCCCTGCTGCCGGTGAATCCGCCGGCGGTGACGGGTTGGTTGCTGCTGCTGTCGGCCTG
>CAZWDR010000023.1:26007-29623 GCA_964632365.1 uncultured Steroidobacteraceae bacterium | reverse complement strand
GATGCCGGCCTCGACCTTGCCCACGAGGTCGGCGCCGACGTCGGCACCCTTGGTGAAGATGCCGCCGCCGAGGCGGGCGAAGATCGAGATCAGCGAGCCGCCGAAGGCCAGGCCCACCAGCGCGTGCAGCGCATCCTCGCGCACGGCCGCATCGCTGCTGTCGCCATCGAGGACGAAGTAGTAGCCCGCCACACCGAGCAGGCCCAGGCCCACCACCAGCATGCCGGTGATGGCGCCGCCCTTGAAGGCGACCTGCAACGCCGCGTTGAGACCCGAGTTGGCCGCCTGCGCGGTGCGCACGTTCGCGCGCACCGAGATGTTCATGCCGATGTAGCCGGCCAGGCCGGAGAGGATGGCGCCGATGGCAAAGCCGCCGGCGGTGGGCCAGTTCAATGCGAAGCCGAGTGCGACGAACAGCACGATGCCGACCACCGTGATGGTGGCGTACTGCCGGTTCAGGTAGGCCTTGGCGCCCGCCTGGATGGCCGCGGCGATCTCCTGCATGCGCGCGTTGCCGGCGGGCAGTTTCAGGATGGACAGCATCGAAATCACGCCATAGATGACGGCGAGCACTCCCGCCGCGATCGACAGCCACAACCAGGTACCGGCTTGCATCGATTCTCCCCTTCGTTTCTTTTGAATTGCGTGCCGCCCGCGGCCGGACGGCCCGGCTGAATATAACCCGCCCCGGCAACTGAAAGGGAAGGGCGCCGGCATGACGCCCGATGGCGCTATCGCCAGTCGCGATCGCGCACGCGACGTTCTTCCTCAGGGGTCAATGCGTCACCCGCCTGCCATCGCGCGATGGCGGCAAGCACCGACGGCGACAGCTGGGTGGAGACCGGTTGCACCGCTGCGCCATCCGGCCGCACATCGCCGGGCGAGCGTCCGATGGATTCCACCAGCCAGCCCGCATCGTCGCGACAGGCCAGCCCATCGATGCCGATGTCGAGGCTGAACGTGCGGCAGTAGCGGCCATCACCGCCGCGGAAGCTCAGCGAGATGAGCACACCGTCCGCGGGGCCTTCGATGAAGCCGCGCGTGGTCAGCGCCTCGGCCAGGCGGCCTGCCGCCATCACCCCGCTGGGTCCCGCGATCAGTGGCGCGTCGTTGTTTTCCGGCAGGCGCGTGCCCGCCCATGCCGCCAGCAGCACCGCCGCAGCACTGCCCATCCACCACCACGCTGAGGGCCGCGCCCGCCCGGCGACGATCGCAGCATCGGCCGGCACGACGGCAGCAGCCGGCACCGCCGGCGTCGCGGCGACTTCTGGCGCGCGGCGCTGCAGGGCGCGCTGGCGCGCCACGCGTTCCGCCAGCGCCAGGTCGTGCTGCACCTGGGCGCTGAAACGCGCCGTCTGCTGCGCATCGAGCCGGCCCTCGACGAAGGCGCTCACCTGCGCATCACTCCATGTCGATGTGCCGGCCATCAGAGCGCGTACGTGGTCTTCAGCTTCTTCTTCACGCGCTTGCCCCGCAGGCGCACATAGTCCGGCAGGCCATCGCGATAGGGCGGGTAATCCTCGCCGGCGATCAATGGCGCCAGGTAGCGGCGGCAGGCTGCGGTGATGCCGAAGCCGTCCGCGGTGATGAAGTTGCGCGGCACCTTCTTCTCGACGTTGGCCACGTCGGCCAGCGGCACCGGTTCGATCTTCCAGCGGTAGGGCCGGGAAGACTTGCGGATGATGGCTGGCATCACCGCATGCTTCCCCTGCACGGCGTATTCCACCGCGGCCTTGCCCACGGCATAGGCCTGCTCCACGTCTGTCTTCGAGGCGATATGGCGCGCAGCGCGCTGCAAGTAGTCGGCCACGGCCCAGTGATATTTGTAGCCCAGCTCGTTCTTCACCAGGTTTGCGATCACCGGCCCCACGCCGCCGAGCTGCGCATGGCCGAACGCATCGCGCGTGCCGGCCTCGGCGAGGAATTTTCCGTCCGGTCCCTTCACGCCTTCGGACACGACGATGACGCAGTAGCCGTTGCGGGTGACACTGGCCTTCACCTTCGCCAGGAATGCGGCCTGGTCGAAGGCGATCTCCGGGAACAGGATCACCTGCGGCGCATCGCCGCTGCGGCTGCCGGCCAGTCCGCCCGCGGCGGCGATCCAGCCGGCGTGGCGCCCCATCACTTCCAGCACGAACACCTTGGTCGAGGTGCGCGCCATCGAGGCCACATCGAGCGCGGCCTCGCGCGTGGACACCGCGATGTACTTGGCCACCGAGCCGAAGCCGGGGCAGCAGTCGGTGAGCGGCAGGTCGTTGTCCACGGTCTTCGGGATGCCGATGCAGGTCACCGGATAGCCCAGCGCCTCACCGATCTGCGACACCTTCAGCGCGGTGTCCATCGAGTCATTGCCGCCGTTGTAGAAGAAGTAGCCGATGTCGTGCGCGCGGAACACCTCGATCAGCCGCTCGTACTCGGCGCGGTTCTGTTCCAGGCCCTTGAGCTTGAAGCGCGCCGAACCGAAAGCGCCGGCCGGCGTATGGCGCAGGCCCTTCAGCGTCGCCGCGCTCTCTGCGCCCACATCGATCAGATCCTCGGTGAGCCCGCCGACGATGCCGTCGCGGCCGGCATAGAGCCGCCCGATGTGCCGCCGGTGCCTGCGCGCCGCATCGATGACGCCCGCCGCAGAGGCATTGATGACCGCAGTGACACCGCCGGACTGGGCGTAGAAGGCGTTGCGGGGACGATTGGCTGCCTTGCGCATGGAAAGCTCCGTGGGTGGGCCCGGTTTGACCGGCGGAAAGCGTATCGGTACTGTGCCTCGACCTTCAACGACGACAACAACAGTCTCATGCGCATCGTTCTCCTGGGAGCCCCCGGCTCCGGCAAAGGCACACAATCCCAGCGTCTCGTGCAGCGCTTCGGCATTCCCCAGATTTCCACCGGCGACCTGCTGCGGTCGGCGGTGGCCCGTGGCACCGAACTCGGCCGCAAGGCCAAGGTGGTGATGGATGCCGGCAAGCTCGTCGATGACGCCATCGTACTCGGCATGATCCAGGAGCGCCTGGCAGAGCCGGACGTGGCGCGCGGCTTCATCCTCGATGGCTTCCCGCGCAACATCGCGCAGGCCGAGGCCCTCGACCGCATGCTGAAGGAGCTGCGCAAGCCGCTCACCGCGGTGGTGCAGATGGATGTGCCCAATGCCGACCTGACGCGCCGCATCGCCGGCCGCCGCAGCTGCCGCAACTGCGGCCGCGTGTTCAACATCTACTCGATGCCGATCGGCGCGGCGATGGTGTGCCCGAGTTGCCCCGGCAACCCGCAGCTGTTCCAGCGCGCCGATGACAACGAGTCCACCGTGGTCGAGCGGCTGAAGGTCTACGAGGCCCAGACCCGTCCGCTGGTGGACTACTACGGCCGCCAGGGCCTGCTGCAGAGCATCGATGCGCAGGGCTCGGTCGATGACATCACCGAGCTGCTGGTAGGCGTGCTGTCTTCCGCGCCCGGGCGCCGCGCCCAGGCCGTGGGTCGCAGCGCGGGGAGGTCGGCGGCGACCAGGCGTTCAGGCACCGCGGCGAAGTCGAAGGCTGCACGTCGTGCGACGGCTGCGGCCGGCTCGAAGTCGACCGGGGCCCGCGCGAAGGCGAAGTCGAAATCAAAGGCGACGTCCAGGGCG
>CAZWDR010000023.1:0-25907 GCA_964632365.1 uncultured Steroidobacteraceae bacterium | reverse complement strand
GTCGACCGGGGCCCGCGCGAAGGCGAAGTCGAAATCAAAGGCGACGTCCAGGGCGACATCGAAGTCGAAGTCGAAGTCGAAGGCGACGTCGAAATCGAAGTCGAAGGCGACACCCAAGGCGACACCGAAGTCGAAATCAAAGGCGACATCGAAGTCCAAGGCCAGATCGAAGTCGACGTCGTCACGATCGAAGGTGGCCGCGGGCCCGGCCCGCGCCGGCCGCGCCAAGGCGGTCAAGCAGGGCAGTCGCGCGAAGTCCGCCGCGCGTTCCGGCGCCGCCGCCCGGTCGAAGGCGCCGGCGCGCAAGTCGAAGCGCAAGGTCCCCGCGCGCCGCAAATAGGCCAGCGCCATGCGCCGGCGGCCCGGCGGCCGCCGCGCGCTACAGTGCCGCCAGCAGCTCCTCGCCGAGCTGCGCGCGGCGCCACCCATGCAGCACCTCCGCATCGTCGCCGCGCGCGACGGCTTCAAGCGCGCGCCGCGTCGCCAGCACTTCGGCCACGATGCCGAGCTCACCGGCGCGGCGCTGCAGGATCGCGGCGAGTTTCTTCACCCGTTCCTGAAAGACAGGGTCCGGACGGGGACGGCCGGGCAGCGCCGGCAGCGTCGCGGGCAGCTGCGCTTCATCGACGAGCTTCAGGATCGCCTCGCCGCTGCGCTCGATGAACCCGGGCGCCAGCTCCGGCACGCGCGACAGCGCGTCGGCATCGCGCGGCGGGTCGAACACCATCGCGCGCAGCGACGCATCGGCCAGGATCCAGCTGCGTGGCCGGTCGCGGTCGATGGCCCGCTGCTCGCGCCACGTCGCCAGCAGCTTGAGCAGCCGCTGGCGATGCGGATCGAGGTCGCCGCCGAAACGCAGGCGTTCATGCGCGGTGCGCGGATCGACGAACAGCCGGTCCTCGCGCGCGAGGTCCTGCTGCTCCTCGTCGAGCCACGCCGTTCGGCCGAGATCCGCAAGCTTCCCGAGCAATGCATCGCGCAGCGGCGCAAGGTGGATCACATCCTCGACCGCGTAGTGCATCTGCGCGCCGCTGAGCGGACGGCGTGACCAGTCGGTGCGCGTCTGCCCCTTCTCCACCTGTGCGCCGAGCACCTGCCGCGCCAGCTCGCTGTAGCCGATCTGCGCCGGGAACCCCGCCAGTGCCGCGGCGATCTGCGTGTCGAACACCGGCGCGACCGGGCCGAACTCCGGCCACAGCACCTCGAGGTCCTGACGCGCGGCGTGCATGATCTTCGGCGCCGGCGTGGCCAGTGCGGCACGCAGCGGCGCAAGATCGATGCCGGCGAGCGGATCGACGCACACCGCCTCGCCCGGCAGCGCGAACTGCAGCAGGCACAGCTGTGCGCGATAGGTGCGTTCGCGCATGAACTCGGTATCGAGCGCGATCCAGGGGGCCGCCGCGAGCCGTGTGGCCAGGGCCGCCACGGCGGGCTGGTCTGAGAGAGGAACAGGCGTCATGTAGAATCCCAAGCTTACTTGATCCGCCGGGATTCGCCCTGCCTTGAACGACTCGCCACGCTCCCCGTTCACCACCGCTGTCGCGACTGCCGTCGACATCCTGCGTTTCCGCAAGGGCCCGGAAGACATGCCGGCATCCACGGCGCTGCTGTGGGCGGCCGTCGTCGGCGGCATCGTGGTCCGTCTGATCGGTCAGGCCACCATCAGCCGTGCCGCCGAAGCCCCCGATGTCGGCAATCCCCTGGTCCTGATGGCCATCGAGCTGGGCGTGCCGCTGCTGTGCCTGGGCTTCGCGCTGCGCGCGGCCGGGCATCCGGCCCGCTTCACCCAGACGGCGACGGCGCTGCTGATGTGCCAGCTGGTGATGGCGCCGGCGCTGCTCGCCACCCGCTGGCTGCTGGTCAATTATTTCGACCAGCCCGGCGCAGGCAGCGTCGCGCGCCTGCTGTTCTTCGCCGTCGCGGTGTGGCTGATGGCCGCAACCGTGCGCATCTTCCGGTCCGCGACCGGATGGCCGGTGCTCGGCTGCGTGGTGTTCGCGCTGGGCATCGAGGTGCTGTCGCTGGCCGTGATGCTCGCCATCTATCCGGCCGCACTCGAGGGCGCCGCCGCGGCCGCGCCGGCCTGAAGGGAATCGCATGCACGTCCACATCCTCGGGATCTGCGGCACGTTCATGGGCGGCATCGCCGCGATCGCGCGTGCCGCCGGCCACACGGTGACCGGCTCCGACCAGAACGTCTATCCGCCGATGAGCACGCAGCTGGCGGCGCTGGGCATCGACATCGTGCAGGGCTACGACGCCGGACAGCTCGACCCCGCGCCCGATGTGGTTGTGGTTGGCAATGTGATGTCGCGGGGCCGGCCGGTGATCGAGGCGCTGCTGAACCGTCGCATTCCCCATGCATCGGGGCCGGAGTGGCTGGCGCGCAATGTGCTGCACGACCGCTGGGTGCTGGCCGTGGCCGGCACGCATGGCAAGACCACCACCAGCAGCATGCTGGCGCACATCCTGGAGCATGCCGGACTGTCGCCGGGATTCCTCATCGGCGGCGTGCCGGGCAACTTCGAGGTCAGCGCGCGCCTGGGCTCCGCGCCGTTCTTCGTCATCGAGGCGGATGAATACGACACGGCGTTCTTCGACAAGCGCGCCAAGTTCGTGCACTACGCGCCACGCACGCTGGTGCTGAACAACCTCGAGTTCGACCACGCCGACATCTACCCGGACCTCGAGTCCATCAAGCGCCAGTTCAGCCACCTGCTGCGCATCGTGCCCGGCGAGGGCCTGGTAGTGCACAACGGCGCGGATGCGAACCTCGATGACGTGCTGGCCCGCGGCTGCTGGAGCGCGCGCGAGGGCTTTGCACAGGCGGGCGCCAGCGGCGCGATGTGGAGCGCGCGCCTGCCCGGCGCCGACCATTCGCGCTTCGAGGTGCTGCTGGAGGGCAGACCCCAGGGCACCGTGGCCTGGAACATGCTGGGCGCCCACAACGTCGACAACGCGCTGGCCGCGATCGCCGCCGCACGCCACGCCGGGGTGCCGGTGGCCACGGCCATCGAGGCGCTGGCCGGATTCCGCGGCGTGCGCCGGCGCATGGAGCTCACCGGCGAGGCCGCCGGCATCCGCCTGTTCGATGATTTCGCGCATCACCCCACCGCGATCGCCACGACCATCGAGGGCCTGAGGCGTAACATCGGCCAGGCGCGACTGGTCGCAGTGCTGGAGGCCCGTTCGAACACCATGCGCATGGGCGTACACAAGGACACGCTGGCCGGATCCCTGCGGGGGGCCGATGCCGTCTACCTGTTCGCGCCTCCCGACCTCGGCTGGGACGCCGCGGCGGTGGCGCGCGAGCTCGGGCCGCGGGCGGCCACCGAACCGTCCGTCGACGCGCTGCTCGACCGCCTCGGGCGCGATCTCGCCGCCGGCGACCAGGTGCTGGTGATGAGCAATGGCGGCTTCGGCGGGCTGCATCGCCGGCTGCTCGAACGGCTGCAGCAGCGCCCATGAGCAGCACCGAACGCATTGCGCTGTTCCCGCTGCGCACCGTGCTGTTCCCGCAGGGCCTGCTGCCGCTGCGCATCTTCGAAACCCGCTACCTCGACATGATCCGCCGCGTGATGCGCGAGGATTCCGGCTTCGGCGTGGTGCTGATCCTCGATGGCGCCGAGATCGGCAAGGTGGGCGAGGTGGCGCGGGTGGGCACCTTTGCGAAGGTCGTGGACTTCGATCAGCTGCCCGATGGGCTGCTGAAGATCGTGGCGCGCGGCGAGCGCCGCTTCCGCATCGTTGGCCGCGACATGCAGCCGGACGGGCTGCACCTGGCCGATGTGCAGTGGCTGCCCGACGTCCCCGAATCGATCGGCGACGGCGACTACAGCGAGCTCACCGCGACGCTGCAGGCCGCGCTCGCCGAGCTCGGCGACGACTACCCGGTGGGTCCGCTGCGTGCGCACGATGCGCTGTGGCTGGCCGGCCAGCTCGGCCAGCTGCTGCCGGTGCCGGCGGCCACGCGGCAGAAGATCCTCGAGGTCGACGGCGCGCGCGAGCGCCTGCGACGCATCGCGCAGCTGCAGCTCTAGCGCCGGTCCGGCGCGTGGCCTTCGGGCCAGTCCTCCACCCACTTCAGCCGGGTGTCGATGCGGCCATCGGCGTGCAGCGTCAGCGTGCGCCAGGCGGGCGGCTTCTCATCCACCGCAAAGTCGTCCGAACGCGGGCGGAACTGCGAACAGGTGGAGGGCGTCGCGATCACCCGCAGCCCGTCGAGCAGCAGGTCCGAGTCCTGGTGCACGTGGCCGAACACCACGCCGCGCACATTGGGATATTCGCGCAGCAGCGCGAGGAACTCCGCGCCGTTCTGCAGGCCCACCTGGTCGAGCCAGCGGCTCTGCAGGGACACCGGGTGATGGTGCAGGCAGACCAGCGCATGGCGCTGCGGCGCCTCCCGCAGGCTGCGCACCAGATGCGCCAGCTCCGCGTCGGCCAGGCGGCCCTCGGTGCGTCCGGGAATGGTGCTGTCGAGCATCACCACCCGCCAGTTGCCGCCGTCATGCACGCCACCGTACTGGAAGGGCGGCGCCGCCAGCGCGGCGCGCATCGCGGGCACATCGTCATGGTTGCCCGGAATGCACAGCACCGGCCGGCCCAGCGTGCCCATCTCGGCGCGGAAATGCGCGTAACCGGCCGGATCGTCCTGCACCAGGTCGCCGGTGGCGAGGATGGCATCGGATGCGTCGATATCGGCGCGCGCGGCGGCCAGGGTGGCCTGCAGCGCGGGCAGGGTGGCCACGCCGCGCAATTCGCGCGTGCCATCGCCGAAAAGATGCTGGTCGGTGAGCTGGACCAGCCGCAAGGCAGATTTAGTCAATTCTTTCAGTCGCTTGAGGCGTCGGGTTGCGCGGGCGGAACGGCCCGCGTGCGTTACTCTACGCAGCCGCGGCTGACCGTAAAGTGAACCGCATCGCCACCCGATTTGCGGTGGACCTCTCCGCATTGGAAAATGCGCGACTCTTCACACCCCCCTTTAACGGATTCCACGTCATTTTGAGCACTCCCAGTCGTCGCGATCTCGCCAATGCCATCCGGGCCCTGTCCATGGATGCCGTCCAACAGGCCAATTCAGGACATCCGGGCGCCCCGATGGGCATGGCCGACATCGCAGAGGTGCTGTGGCGCGGCCATCTGAAGCACAACCCCGCCGATCCGCGCTGGCCCGACCGCGACCGGTTCGTGCTGTCCAACGGCCACGCGTCGATGCTGCTCTATTCGCTGCTGCATCTGTCCGGCTACCCCCTCACGGTCGACGATCTGCGCAGTTTCCGCCAGATCGGCGCGCACACCGCGGGCCACCCGGAGCGCGATCTGCACCTGGGCATCGAGACCACCACCGGTCCGCTGGGCCAGGGCATCGCCAATGCCGTCGGCATGGCGCTGGCCGAGAAGATGCTCGCCGCGCAGTTCAACCGTCCCGGCCATGAGGTGGTGGACCACCGCACCTGGGTGTTCCTCGGCGATGGCTGCATGATGGAGGGCATCTCGCACGAGGTGTGCTCGCTGGCCGGCACGCTGCGCCTGGGCAAGCTGGTGGCATTCTTTGACGACAACGGCATCTCCATCGATGGCGATGTGGCCGGCTGGTGCGCCGACGACGTGCCGGCGCGCTTCGAGGCCTATGGCTGGCGCGTGATCCGCGATGTGGACGGCCACGACGCCGCCGCGCTCGATGCGGCGATCGTCGAGGCCTGCGGCAACACCGACAAGCCGGTGCTGATCTGCTGCAAGACCATCATCGGCTATGGCGCGCCGACCAAGGCCGGCACCAAGTCCACGCATGGCGAGGCGCTGGGTGCGGACGAGATCGCCGCCGCGCGCAAGCACCTGGTGTGGACGGCCGAGCCGTTCGTGATCCCCGAGCCGATCCGCAGCGCGTGGGACCAGCGCGCGCGCGGCGCCGCCGCCCAGCAGGACTGGTCGCAGCGCTTTGCCGCGTACGAGCAGGCCTTCCCCGACCTGGCCGCCGAGTTCCTCCGCCGCATGAACAGCGAGCTGCCCGCGGACTTCGCGGACATCGCGCAGAAAGGCATCGAGGCCGCGCAGGCGGTCAGCAAGCCGCAGGCCACGCGCCAGTCCTCGCAGGTGGTGCTCAATGCCATCGGGCCGCTGCTGCCCGAGCTGGTCGGCGGTTCGGCCGACCTGTCCGGCTCGAACAACACCTTCCGCAACGACTCGGTGCCGGTGACGCCGGATGCTGCCTTCGGCAATTACATCAACTGGGGCGTGCGCGAATTCGGCATGACCGCGGCGATGAACGGCATGACCCTGCACGGCGGCTTCCGGCCCTATGCCGGCACCTTCCTGGTGTTCAGCGACTACGCGCGCAATGCGGTGCGCATGGCCGCGTTGATGCGCCAGGGCGTGGTGCTGGTCTACACGCACGATTCGATCGGCCTCGGTGAGGATGGTCCCACGCACCAGCCCATCGAGCACCTGACCTCGCTGCGCGCGATGCCGGGCCTGTCGACCTGGCGGCCGGCCGATGCACTGGAAACCGCCGTATCATGGGCCGCAGCCGTGGCACGCACCGACGGACCCACCGCACTGGTGCTGACGCGCCAGGCGCTGCCCCCGCAGCCCCGCAGCAGCCAGCAGGCGCGCGACATCGCGCGTGGCGGCTACACGCTGGTCGATGTGGAGGGCACGCCCGAGGCCATCGTCATCGCCACCGGTTCCGAGGTGAGCCTCGCCGCCGAGGCGGTGAAGGCGCTGAACGCCGCGGGTCGCCGCGTGCGCCTGGTGTCGATGCCCAGCACCGACACCTTCGACCGGCAGGACGATTCCTGGCGCGAGTCGGTGCTGCCTGCCGCGGTCACGTGCCGCGTGGCGGTGGAGGCAGGCGCCACGCTGTCGTGGTGGAAGTACGTGGGCATGGGCGGCCGCGTGCTCGGCATCGATTCCTTTGGTGCGTCCGGCAAGGCGGCGGACCTGTTCCGCCACTTCGGCCTCACCACGGAGCATGTGCGCCAGGCCGTCGAAGAGATTCTGCAACCGAACTGAGCAAGTGAGAGGAAGGGTTCCATGGCGATCAAGGTAGGCATCAACGGGTACGGCCGCATCGGCCGCAACATCCTGCGCGCGCTGTACGAGAACAAGCGCAACGACGAGATCCAGATCGTCGCCATCAACGACCTCGGCGACGCGGCCACCAATGCGCACCTGACACAGTACGACTCGGCGCATGGCCGCTTCCCTGGCGAAGTGCGCGCCGATGGCGATGCCATCGTCGTCAACGGCGATCGCATCAAGGTGTTCGCCGAGCGCGACCCGGCGAAGCTGCCCTGGTCGTCGGTCGGTGCCGACATCGTGTTCGAGTGCACGGGCCTGTTCACCAGCAAGGCGAAGGCCTCGGCGCATCTTTCCGGTGGTGCGAAGAAGGTGCTGATCTCGGCGCCCGGCGACAAGGACGTGGACGCCACCGTGGTCTATGGCGTGAACCACGACACCATCACCCAGGCGATGACCGTGGTGTCGAATGCCTCGTGCACCACCAACTGCCTCGCGCCGCTGGCCAAGGTGCTGCACGATGGCATCGGCATCGAGTCGGGCCTGATGAACACCATCCATGCCTACACCAACGACCAGGTGCTCACCGACGTGTTCCACAAGGACATCCGGCGCGCCCGCTCCGCCACGCAGTCGCTGATCCCGACCAAGACCGGCGCCGCCGCGGCGGTCGGCCTCGTGCTGCCGGAACTGAAAGGCAAGCTCGACGGGTTCTCGATCCGCGTGCCCACCATCAACGTGTCGCTGGTCGACCTCACCTTCCGCCCGAAGCGCGCGACCACGGTCGAGGAAGTGAACAAGCTGGTGAAGGCGGCCGCCGATGGCGCGCTGAAGGGCGTGCTGAACTACACCGAAGCGCCGCTGGTGTCGGTGGACTACAACCATGACCCGGCTTCCTCCACCTATGACGCCACGCTGACCAAGATCATCGACGGCGGGCTGGTGAAGGTCTGCGCGTGGTATGACAACGAGTGGGGCTTCTCCAACCGCATGCTCGACACGGCACTGGCCTGGAACCGCGCGAAGTAGGCCCGAGGATATCCATGAAAGTGCTCAAGATGAGCGACCTGCCGCTGGCCGGCAAGCGCGTGCTGATCCGCGAGGACCTGAACGTGCCGGTCCATGACGGCACGGTCAGCAGCGACGCGCGCATCCGCGCGGCGCTGCCCACCATCCAGGCGGCGATCGACGCCAACGCGCGGGTCATCATCCTGTCGCACCTGGGGCGTCCCGAAGAGGGCAAGTTCGACCCGGCGCTGTCGCTGGTGCCGGTGGCCAAGCGGCTCTCCGAGCTGCTCGGCCGCAATGTGCCGGTGGTGCGCGACTGGCTCGACGGCGTGTCGGCGCAGCCCGGCCAGGCCGTCATGTGCGAGAACGTGCGCTTCAACAAGGGCGAGAAGAAGGACGACGAGCAGCTCGCCCGCAGCATGGCGGCGCTGTGCGATGTGTTCGTGATGGATGCCTTCGGCACCGCGCACCGCGCCGAGGCTTCCACGCATGGCGTGGCGCGCCATGCGCCCATCGCCTGCGCCGGTCCACTGCTGGTGGGCGAGCTCGAGGCGCTGGAGCGCGCGCTCGAGAAGCCGCAGCGGCCGATGGTGGCGATCGTTGCCGGCTCGAAGGTCAGCACCAAGCTGACCATCCTCGAGGCGCTGCTCGAGAAGGTCGACCGGCTGATCGTCGGCGGCGGCATCGCCAACACCTTCCTGGCCGCCTCGGGCGTGCCGGTGGGCAGGTCGCTGTGCGAGATGGACATGCTCGACACCTGCCGCACGCTGATGACGCGCGCCCGCGAGCGCGGCGCCGACATCCCGCTGCCCACCGACGTGGTGGTGGCGACCGAGCTGGCCGCGACCGCGCATGCGGATGTCCGCGACATCCATGAGGTCAGCCCGAACGAGCTGATCCTCGACATCGGTCCCGACACCGCCGAGCGCCTCGCGAAGGTGATCGCCAGCGCCGGCACGGTGCTGTGGAACGGTCCGGTGGGCGTGTTCGAGTTCGACCAGTTCGGCGAGGGCACGCGCGTCATCGCCAATGCCATTGCCGACAGCAAGGCCTTCTCGCTGGCCGGCGGCGGCGACACGCTGGCCGCCATCGAGAAATATGGCGTCGGCGAGGGCATTTCCTATATTTCGACGGGCGGCGGCGCATTCCTCGAATTCGTCGAGGGCAAGCGGCTGCCGGCAGTAGCGGCGCTGGAAGAACGCGCCAAAGGGTAGACCTGTGACCAATCCTGAGCCTTTCCTGCGCCGGACCAAGATCGTCGCCACCCTCGGGCCGGCGACCGATGATCCCGGTGTGCTGGAGGCCATGGTGCGCGCCGGCCTCGACGTCGCGCGCGTGAACTTCTCCCATGGCGGCAAGGATGAGCAGCGGCGGCGCATCGTCGCGGTGCGCGAGGCGGCCCGCAAGGTGGGCCGGTCGGTGGGCATCCTCGCCGACCTGTCCGGTCCCAAGATCCGCATCGAGAGCTTCGAGAAGGGCAGGATCGACCTGGCCGAGGGTCAGCCCTTCGCGCTCGACATCGCGCTCGATCCCTCCGCCGGCAACGAGCGCGAGGTGGGCTGCGCGTACAAGAACCTCGTCAAGGACGTGAAGGCCGGCGACATGCTGCTGCTGGCCGACGGCTACATCGTGCTCGAGGTGGTCTCGGTGGGCTCCACGCGCGTGGAGTGCATCACGCGCGCCGGTGGTGAGCTGTCGAACCGCAAGGGCCTGAACAAGCAGGGCGGGGGCCTCTCGGCGCCCGCGCTGACCGACAAGGACCTGGAGTACATCGAGCTGGCGGCCGGCATGGGCGTGGACTTCCTCGCCGTGTCGTTCGCGCGCGATGCGGCGGATGTGCGCCGCGCACAGGCCGAGCTGCGCAAGCACAAGGGCACCGCCCATGTGGTGGCCAAGATCGAGCGTCACGAGGCCATCGACAATCTCAGCGACATCCTCTCGGTGGCCGACGCCGTGATGGTGGCCCGCGGTGACCTGGGTGTGGAGATGGGCTATGCCGCGCTGACCGGCATGCAGAAGACCATCATCCAGCAGGCGCAACTCGCCAACCGCATCGTGATCACCGCGACGCAGATGATGGAATCGATGATCCACAGCCCGGTGCCCACCCGCGCCGAGGTCAGCGACGTCGCCAACGCCGTGCTCGACGGCACCGATGCGGTGATGCTGTCGGCGGAGTCGGCCGCGGGCCGCTATCCGGTCAAGGCCGTGCAGGCCATGTCGGAGGTGATCCTCGGCGCCGAGAAATACGAATTCGGCCACACCTTCCGCCGCGCGCAGCGCATGGAAGGCACCTTCGCGAACAACGAGGAGGCCATCGCGCGGGCGGTGATGTACACCGCGCAGTACCTGCATCCGCGCGCCATCGTGGCCTTGACCGAGTCAGGCCTGACGCCGCTGTGGATGTCGCGCAACCGCGTCGACATCCCGATCTTCGCGTTCACACGCCAGTCGGTGACGCAGAGCCGCGTGACGTTGTATCGCGGCGTCTACCCGGTGCTGTTCGATGTGACCCAGCGCGGCAGCGCCAGCATCTACCAGTCGATCTTCGACCGGCTGCTGGCCGATGGCATGGTGGAGGTGGGCGACCAGGTCATCGTGACCAAGGGCGACCTGTCGGGTGTGCAGGGCGGCACGAATTCGATGCAGATCCTGCGGGTGCAGCGCAGCGAGCACGGCTGAGCGGCATTGCCGGTGCCGCGCGGCATCGAGCCGCGCGACTGTCCATCGCTGTCACCGGCGCATGAAAAAGGGCCGGCTCTTCGCAAAGGAGCCGGCCCTTGTCGTTCAGGCCGGTGTCAGCGGCGGTTGCGCTCAGCCCTTCGACTTCAGCGCCTCGATATCCTTCAGCAGCTCGGCCGAGTGGCCATCGAGCTTGTCGGGCGTGACGTTGTAGTGCTTGGCCACCTTGCCGGCGGGATCGATCAGGAACGTCTCGCGCGCGGCGATGACCGTGTTGCCGCGCTGCGTCAGCACGCCGTACTTCTTCGCCGTGTCGTGGCTGGTGTCGGACAGCAGCGGGAACGGCAGGCCATGTTCCTCGATGGCCTTGCGGTTCTCTTCGGAGATCTTCGCATTGCCGGCCAGCGCCTTCTCGAAAGCCTTGTGCGAGGCCTCGTCATCGACGCTGACGCCGAGGATCTGCGCATTCGCGCGGCGGAACGCAAACACGTTCTCGGTGAACTCGCAGGCCTGGTTGGTGCAGCCGGGCGTCTGGTCCTTCGGGTAGAAATAGACCACCACCCACTTGCCCTTGTAGTCGGCCAGCGAATGCTTCTTGCCGTTCTGGTCGGCGAGATTGAACGTGGGCGCGACATCGCCGGCCTTCGGCTTGGCCGCTGCGGTCGCGGCTGCGGCCTGGGCGGGCGCCTGCTGCGCCGAGACCGCGACAGCGACCAGGGCCAGCGCGGCAAATGCAGTGAGGATGCGGAACGGGGTCAGTCGGATGGAACCGGCGCGCATGGGCCACTCCTTTGAAATGGTGAAGCCGTCCCGGCGGCGGACGGCTTGAACCATAATGATAGGCCCATGCCTGCCGCGCCGCCATCCCGCCAGCAGCCCGTTCCTGCACTGGTCCTGACCGGTGGCGGCGCGCGATCCGCGTACCAGGCCGGTGTGCTGAAGGCCATCGCGCAGATATTGCCGCAGCAGCAAAACCCCTTCCGCATCATCGTCGGCACGTCCGCCGGCGCCGTGGCGGCGAGCGTGCTGGCAGCGCGCGCCGACTACTGGCGCCAGGCCATCGCCTCCATCGAGGACGTGTGGGCGAATTTCCACGTCGACCAGATCTTCCACGTCGGCCGCCGCAAGATGCTGCAGTCGGGCCTGCACTGGGCGCTGTCGCTGCTGTCGGGCGGGCACCTGATGAGCACCCCGCGCTCGCTGTTCGACAACGCGCCGCTGCGCGCGCTGCTGAAGCGCGAGGTGCCCTGGCGCGGCATCGGCCGCAGCATCCGCAACGGCAAGCTCGATGCGCTGGCGCTGTGCTGCACCGGCTATGGCACCGCCCGCTCGGTGGCCTTCTTCGAGGCGCGCGCGGGCATCTCGGAATGGAGCCGTCACCACCACGTGGGCCGCCGCGTTCGCCTGGGCCTGCCGCACCTGATGGGCAGCCTGTCGGTGCCGCTGCTGTTCCCGGCCGAGGAGATCGAGGGGGAATGGTTCGGTGACGGCGCGATGCGCCAGATGTCGCCGCTGTCGCCGCCGGTGCGCCTCGGCGCGGACCGCATGCTGATCATCGGCATGCGCGCACCGGGCACGGGCGGCATGACCCGCCGCCGGTCCACGCCCCATGCGCAGCCCACCCCCGGGCAGATCGCGGGTTTTGCGCTGGACAACCTGTTCACCGACCAGATCTGGGCCGACCTGGAACAGATCGAGCGCGTCAACCGCACGCTGCGGCTGGCGCCACAGGTGTTCCCGCACGCGCGCCTGATCGAGCAGATCGTGTTCATCTCGCCGTCGGAAGACCTGCGTTCGATCGCCGAGCGGTGCATGCACACGCTGCCGCCCTCGCTGAAGGCGCTGCTGCGCGTGGTGGGCGCGCGCGACGCGCGCGGCGCGCAGCTGGCCAGCTACCTGATGTTCGAATCCGAGTACACCCGCGCGCTGATCGACCTGGGCTACCGCGACGGCCTGACGCATGCCGCCGAGGTGCGCGCGCTGCTGGATCCTTCCCTGCCTGACCTGCCGGTGACCGCGCACGCCGATGACCACCTGGTCGATGATCGCGCGCTCGAAGTCCGCCCGCTCGACGATCGCGGGATCGCCACTGCCACGAAGCCACTGCCATGAAGAGGAACGCCGGTGAATCCACTGTCTGAACTGCAGGCCCTGGGCCAGAGCATCTGGGTCGATGACCTGCGCCGCGCGTGGGTCGCCGACGGCACCCTGCAGCGCTGGATCGACACCGACGGCGTGCGCGGCATCACGTCGAATCCGGCGATCTTCGCCAAGTCGATTTCCGGTGGCAGCGAGTATCGCGAGGCCATCCTGCAGAAGCGGGCGCGCGGGCTGTCGCCGTTCCAGATCTACGAGGAGCTGGCCATCGAGGATGTCGGCGCCGCGGCGGACCTGTTCGCGCCGTTGCATCGCGCCAGCGGCGGCACCGATGGCTTCGTCAGCCTCGAGGTCTCGCCGCTGCTCGCCGATGACACCGAGGGCACGCTGCGCGAGGCGCGCCACCTGTGGCAGGCGCTGGACCGCCGCAACGTGATGATCAAGGTGCCGGCCACCCGGGCCGGCGTGCCGGCGATCCGCGCGCTGATCGCCGCGGGCATCAGCGTGAACGTGACGCTGGTGTTCGATGTGCCGCGTTACGCCGAGGTGGTCGAGGCCTTCACCGCCGGGCTCGAGCAGCGCGCCGCGCGCAACGAACCTGTGGCCGGCATCGCCTCGGTCGCGAGCTTCTTCATCAGCCGCATCGACACGGCGGTGGACGCCGCACTCGATGCGCTCGGCACGCCGGCGGCGCGCGCGCTGCGCGGCCGCACGGCGATCGCCTGCGCGCAGCAGGCCTTCGCGCAGTACGAGGCCTGGCAGCAGGGCGCGCGCTGGCAGCGGCTGCGCGAACGTGGCGCGCAGCCCCAGCGGCTGCTGTGGGCCTCGACATCGACCAAGGACCCGGCCTATGACGAGCTGATGTATGTGGAAGGACTGATCGGCGCGGGCACGGTGAACACGCTGCCGCGCCCGACGCTCGAGGCCTGGCGCGCGCGCGGGCGCCCGCGCCCGTCGCTGCCGGCCGCCGGCACGGAGGCGGACGATGCGCTGCAGGCGCTGGCGGGCCTCGGCATCGATCTGCCGCAGGTCAGCGCAAGGCTCGAAGAGGAGGGCGTGCGCAAGTTCGTCGAGCCGTTCGAACAGCTGCTGCGGGCCATCGAGGCCACCACTTAGCGGGCCACTCGAAGCCGACGACGCACCCGGCCTGGAGCGGTGTCGCAAGTGCCAGTCTCCGCGACCAGGCCGCCGGACTGGCCCGTCACACCAGGAACAGCGTGCCCAGTCCCAGCAGCGTGGCAAACCCCACGCAGTCGGTGATCGCCGTGAGGATCACACCCGCCGACAGCGCCGGGTCGATGTGCAGCCGGCGCAGCGTCAGCGGCACCATCACGCCCACCACCGCCGCGGTGAGCAGGTTGGTCATCATCGCCAGCGTCACCACCGCGGCGATCTTCCAGGTGCCCAGCCACGCCACCATCAGCGCGGCCAGGATCAGCGACATGCCCAGCGCATTGATCGCGCCGACGCCGACCTCGCGGAACAGCAGCCAGCGCGCATCGCGCCATTCGACCTGGCCCAGCGCCATCGAGCGGATGATCAGCGTCACCGTCTGGGAGCCGGCGATGCCGCCCATGCTCGACACCACCGGCATCAGCACCGCCAGCGCCGCGACCTTCTCGATGGTGCCGTCGAAGCGCTGCACCACCAGCCCCGCCAGCATCGCGGCGAACAGGTTGATGCCCAGCCACAGCGTGCGCCGGCGCGTGGCGGTGAGCACGGGCGCGAACACGTCTTCCTCGTCGCGCAGGCCCGCGCCGGCCATCACCTCGTGCGCCGCTTCCTCGGTGATGACGTCCACCACATCGTCGACGGTGATGCGCCCGAGCAGCACGCCATGATCGTCCACCACCGGTGCGGACAGCAGGTCGCGGTCGCGGAACAGCTGCGACACCTCGCGCGCCGGCGTCTCGGGCGCGATGCGCGGCGCCTCCTTGTCGAGGCTGGCGCCGACCAGGTTGTCCGGATCGTCGGTGAGCAGCCGTGCCAGCGTGATCGTGCCGAGGAAGCGGTCATGGCGGTCCACCACGAACAGCCGGTCGGTGTCATCCGGCAGTTCCCCGCGCATGCGCAGGTAGCGTTGCACGACGCCGAGGGACACATCCGCGCGCACGCTGACGGTGTCGGTGCTCATCAGGCCACCGGCGGAATCCTCCGGCCACGACAGCACGCGCGACAGCCGCTCGCGGTCGAGCTGGTCCATGTTGCGCAGCAGCTGCTGCGTCACCGCCTCGGGCAGGTCCGACAGCAGGTCGGCGAGGTCATCGACCTCCAGCCCCTCGGTGGCGGCGGCCAGCTCCTCCGGATCCATGTCCTTGATGAGCTGGATGCGCACGTCATCGCTGAGCTCGATCAGCACGTCGCCGTCGAGCGCCGGATCGGTCATTTCCCAGACGTAGGCGCGCCGGGCCGGCGGCAGCGATTCGAGCAGCTGCGCGATCTCGGACGGATGCAGTGTGTTGATGATGCGCTCGGCCGAACGCACGGCGCCTTCATCGAGCGCGACGCGCAGCGCTTCCAGCCGTCCGGTGCGTGCCGGGCGGGTGATGGCGATGTCGTCGTGCGCCTCGTTCATCTACAGCGCCGAATAGTTCGGGCCGCTTCCGCCCTCGGGCGCAGTCCAGGTGATGATGCCGTAGGGATCCTTGATGTCGCAGGCCTTGCAGTGCACGCAATTGGCCGCGTTGACCTGCAGGCGGCGACCGCCCGCACCGTCATCGACCATCTCGTACACCTGCGCCGGGCAGAAGCGCGTGCAGGGATTGCCGTACTCCTGCGTGCAGCGGGTGGCGCAGAGGTTCAGGTCGTGCACCCGCAGGTGCACCGGCTGGCTCTCGTCGTGCGCGGTCTGCGCGAAGAACACCGAGGCGAGGCGGTCGCGCGGCGGCAGCGTGCGCGCCACCCACTGGCGATCCGGGGAGTCATATTCATCGAGGCGATGCAGCGCCGTGTTCGAGGCATTGCGCAAGGTCCATGGCGCGAGGCCCGCGGTGGCGGTCTCGAAGGCGCCATTCACCAGGCCCCACCACAGGCCGCGCTTGAAGCCGGGCTTGATGTTGCGCACCCGGCGCAGCTCCTGGCCGCCGGCGGACGCACGCCAGCGCGCGTCGAAGCCGGCGCTGTCGCCGGTCTCCACCAGATGCTCCGCGGCCAGCGCGCCGCAGCGCAGCGCCTGGTGCACGCCCTTGAGCTTCGGGAAATTCAGCGTGCCACCGGCATCGCCCAGCAGCATCGCGCCGGGCATGTCCAGCCGCGGGCAGGACTGCCAGCCACCGGCAGCGATGCTGCGCGCGCCGGCCGCCACGATCTCGCCGCCCTCGAGCAGCGCCTGCACCGACGGATGGTGCTTGAACTGCTGGAAGGCCTCGAATGGCGACAGCCGCGGGTCCTCATAGTCGAGCCCGACGACGAAGCCCACATACACCTGGTCGTTCTGCAGGTGATAAATGAAGCTGCCGCCATAGGTGGCATTGTCCAGCGGCCAGCCCACCGAGTGCTGCACAAGGCCAGGCTGCCCGCGTCCCGGCGGCAGCTGCCACAGTTCCTTGAAGCCCAGCGCGAAGGTCTGCGGCGATCGGTCCGCATCCAGTTCGAAATGGCGGATCAGGTGCTTCGCCAGACTCCCGCGGCAGCCCTCGGCCACCAGCGTGGTGCGGGCGCGGATCTCGGGACCAGGCGCGTAGCCCGGGCCCGGGTTCCGATCGGCGTCGAGGCCCGCATCGCCCACGCGCACGCCGGCCACGCGGCCCGCATCATCGAACACCGGCGCGGCGGCGGCGAATCCCGGCAGCACATCCACGCCCAGGCTCTCGGCATGCTCGGCCAGCGCGGGCAGCAGCTGTCCCAGCGAGACGATCAGGTTGCCGTGGTTGCGCTGCTGCGGCGGCACCGGCAACCGCATCGCGCCCTTCGGCCCGAGCATGCGGAATTCATCGCGTGCCACCGGCACGCAGATCGACGGCTGGTGCGCGCGCCAGGCCGGCCACAGCGCATCGAGCGCGGCCGGCTCGATGATCGCGCCGCTCAGGCTGTGGCCACCGATGCTCGCCGCCTTCTCGAGCACGCAGATGGTGCGGTCGGCATCCAGCTGCTTCAAACGGATCGCGGCGGCGAGGCCGGCGGGCCCCGCGCCAACAATGAGTACGTCGTACTCCATCAGGTCGCGCTGCGTCATGGCGCGCGAGTTTAGCCCTCCGGGGCAAGGTCCGGTTCGGGAATCCGGGCGAGGATGGCCTGCCGCGCTGCACGCATCGTCGCGGCGATGCCCCCGGTGTCCCCCGCGGGCGGCGGCGGCAGCGGTGGCGCCAGTTCCACCTCGATGCCACCGGGCCATGGCAGCGGCGAGCGGGGCGGCAGTGCGCGGCGCGTGCCGCGGATCGCCACCGGCACCACCGGTCGGGCGCCATTGGCCGCGAGCACGAACGCGCCCGGCCGGAAGCGCGCCAGGCCCGGCTCCGGCTGGAAGGTGCCCTCCGGGAACATCGCGATCGCCCCGCCAGTGCGCGCCTCGCGCAGCAGGGCCCGCGCGTCGCGCTTGCCCTGGGCTGCGCCGCCGCGGTCCACGAAATGCGAGCCGATGCGCCGCAGCAGCAGTCCGGCCAGCGGCACCCGGTCCATCTCGCGCTTGATGACGAAGCCGAAGCAGGGCGGCAGCGCCGCGAACAGCGCCACGCCGTCGAGGTAGCTGGCGTGATTGGCCACCACCACGCACGCCCCCTTCGGCAGGCGCTCCACATGCTGCGTGGACAATCTCATCCCGCACAGCGCCAGCGCCAGGCGCGCGGCCCGCCGCGCCACGCGCCGGCGCGCGGTCAGGCCCGGCAGCACCAGGATCAGCAGCAGGGCCACCGTCCCGAGCAGCAGGAAGACGGCGCCTGCCCACACCGCGTAGGGAATGGCGAGCAGGCGGGGTGGCGGCGGGCTTGGAACTTGCGACACGGTGCGGGAGCGGTGGGGGCGGGATAGTGTGACCCGCGTATCCTTTATGTTAATGCCTGGCGGCGCTGTGACCGGCATCACTCTGGTGCAGAGGCAGTTTCGTGATACTGCGGACACGAACGTAAGTCCATGCGCGTCACCGGAAAAGATCCACAGTGAGCAAGCCCGTCAGTACACCCCGCGTCTCCCGTCCCGTCGCCGAAGCGGTCGATCCGGCCGTCACCCGGTTCCTCGATGGGGCATGGATGGAACGAGGCCTGTCGGTGAACACGCTGGCCGCCTACCGGGCCGACCTGATGGCCCTGTCGCGCTGGCTCGCCGCCCGCGACGTGGCGATTTCAACCGCGACGCGCGCCGACCTGCTCGGATTCATCGCATGGCGGGTCGAATCCGGTGCCAGGCCACGCTCGACCGCCCGCCAGCTCTCGTCGTTCCGTCGCTTTTATCGTCATCTGGCCCGCGAGGGCGGGCTGCGCGAGGACCCCACCGCGCAGATCGCGATGCCGAAGATCGGCCGCTCGCTGCCCCGCTCACTCACCGAGGAGGAAGTGGAGTCGCTGCTGAATGCGCCGGTGGTGTCCGACCCGCTGGGCAGCCGCGACCGCACGATGCTCGAAGTGCTCTATGCCACCGGCCTGCGCGTGTCTGAACTGGTGACGCTGAAGTATTCGCAGCTGAACCTGAACCAGGGCGTGCTGCGCGTGCACGGCAAGGGCGATCGCGAGCGGATGATTCCGCTGGGCGAGGAGGCCCTGCGCTGGCTGCGCGAGTTCATCAACACCGGCCGCGGCGAGATCCTGCTCGACCGGCACACCGACTACCTGTTCCCGACGCGCCGCGGCGACCACATGACGCGCCAGGCCTTCTGGCACATCATCAAGCGCTATGCGCGCAAGTCGAACATCGACAAGGAACTCTCGCCGCACACGCTGCGCCATGCCTTTGCCACGCACCTGCTGAACCACGGCGCCGACCTGCGCGTGGTGCAGATGCTGCTGGGCCACAGCGACCTGTCGACCACGCAGATCTACACCCATGTGGCGCGCGAACGCATGAAGGAACTGCACACCCGCCACCACCCGCGGGGCTGAGCGGCGGGCCCCGCGGCCCGCTGGTGCTAGACTGGTCCCATGAAACTGCGTGTCGCGTTGCTGTCCACGCTGGCCGTCGCGCTGGCCGCCTGCGCCCGCGGCGCGGACACCGAAACCCCCGCTGCCGGCACCGCCGCTGCGGCGCCCGCCGCCGACGCAGCGCCCTCGACCGCAGAACCGGTGCCGCCCGGCGATCCGCGCATCGCGCTGGCCGCCAGGATGCCCGGCGTGCGTCCCGAGGAGCTGCGCCTCTCGCCGGTCCCGGGCGTGTACGAGCTGGCGCACAACGGCGAGGTGAGCTACGTCAGCGCCGACGGCGCCTATGTGTTCGCCGGCGACCTTTACCAGGTGACGGCCGACGGCGAGTTCCCCAATCTCACCGAGGCGCGCCGGCGCGAGGCCCGTCGCGACCTGCTCGCCGCCATCCCCGAGAGCGGGATGATCGCCTTCGGCCCTGCGGACTCCGCCCACACCATCACGGTGTTCACCGATGTGGACTGCCAGTGGTGCCAGCGCATGCACTCGGAGATCGCGGCCTACAACGAGGCCGGCATCCGCGTGCGCTACCTGAGTTATCCGCGCACCGGTCCGGATACCGAGGCCTGGCACAAGGCCGAGTCGGTCTGGTGCGCCAGCGACCGCCAGGCCGCGCTGACCACGGCCAAGCAGGGCAAGGAAGTGAAGGCCGGCCAATGCGATGCGCCGATCGCCCGCCACTACGAGCTGGGCCGGCAGGTGGGCATCACCGGCACGCCCGGCGTGCTGCTGGCCACCGGCGAGATGATCCCGGGCTACCTGCCGCCGCGTCGCATGCTCGAGGCCATCCGCGAGAGCGAGGCGTCGGCTTCCCCCGCAGCGGCCGATTAGCCGGCCGGCGGGGGTCGGGTGGCGGCCAGCCGCGCGCGCACGGAAAACTCAGCGTTCGAGCAGCTCGCGCTTGCCGGGCTTGCCGTCCCACTCTTTGGCATCGCCGGGGGCGGGCTTCTTCTCGGTGATCACCGGCCACTGCTTGGCCAGCTCCGCGTTGATCTTCAGGAAGTCCTTCTGCCCTTCGGGCACCTCGTCTTCGGAGAAGATGGCCTCGGCGGGGCATTCCGGCTCGCACAGCGTGCAGTCGATGCATTCATCCGGATCGATCACGAGGAAGTTCGGACCCTCGTGGAAGCAGTCGACGGGGCAGACCTCCACGCAGTCCATGTACTTGCACTTGATGCAGTTTTCGGTAACGACGAAGGTCATGCGCTCTCCTGACGACTCAAGCCCGCCATTTTATCCCGGATGGCGCCGCATGAGGGTCGTGACGTGCGTGGTGGTCGCACCAGTCTCGCGGTCCTGCAGGTAGTGCTGCAAGGCATAAGTTGTTGAGCGGAAGGCGATGTCCTCCCAGGGAATGTCGGCTGGCGCCACCAGCGCGGCTTCGAGGCTCTCCTCGCCGACGCCATAGTCCGTGCCCTGCAGCGTGGCGCGGAAGAATACATGCACCTGGCAGGCTTCCGGGATGTTGACCACGGCCAGCAGCGTGCCGATCTCGACGCGCGCGAGGGCTTCTTCCCATGACTCGCGGGCCGCGCCTTCCTCCAGCGTCTCGCCGTTCTCGAGGAAGCCGGCCGGCACCGTCCAGAAACCGCGCCGCGGCTCGATGGCGCGCCGGCACAGCAGGATGCGCCCCGCGTGCTCCGGCACACAGCCCACGACGACGCGCGGGTTCTCGTAGTCGATCGCGCCGCAGGCCGGGCACACGCGGCGCAGGCGCGTGTCGCCCGCCGGCACGCGCATCTGCGTGGGTTCGCCGCAATAGCTGCAGAAGCGCTTGTCGATCACAATCCCGCCATTGCCGACTGCGATCGGCGTCACGCCCGGGGGCACATGCCTTGCAGATGATGGATTCCCCTGAACCCAGGCACCTTCCGGATGGATCCCAAGGATAGCAGTGCGACCGCTGCCGGCACCGGACGTGTCGACGCGGACATGGACCTGATGCGCCTGAGCCGCGAGATGCGGCTGCGCGTGCGTTCGCGCATGCCGCTGGCCGATGTGCTGCGGGAACTGGGCGAGCGCATGGAGTGCGACGCGGTGCTGCTGTCGGTGCCGGGCTGCCGCCTGAAGTGCGCGGTCGGCGTGCGCGAGCGCGAACTGTCGATCACCATCGCCAGCGAGTTCGACGCCCTGTCCGCGCGTCTGGCCGTGCAGCCCGAGGCGCTCGAGGACCAGCCGCGCATCGTGCAGGGCGAGGATCCACCCGCGGCCTGCCGCCTGGTCCTGCTGCCCGTCGATGCCGGTTCCGGCCGCGTCCCGGCCTGGCTGGCCTTCGCCCGCGAGCTCGGCGGCGCGCGCTTCGACACCTGGTCCACCGTGCTCGCGCAGGTGCAGGCGATGCGCCTGACGCCGCGGCTGATGCGCGAGCTGGACCATGACAGCGGACACCTGTCGCGCGCCGGACTGCGCACGGTGGTCGGCCAGCGCGCGGTCGACGCCGGCGCGCTGGTGCTGCTCGACCTGGATGGCCTGCGCACCCTGAACCATACGCAGGGGGTGGCGGCCGGCGATGTGGCGATCCGCGTGCTGTCGCGGCTGATGGTGCCGCCGCTGCTGCCGCAGAAATCCTTCGTCGCGCGCCTCGACGGCGGCAAGTTCGCGATGCTGATGCCTGATCGCGACGCCGACTATGCGGCGCGCATCACCGAGCGGCTGCAGCGCGTGCTCGAGGAAGTCGAAGTGCGTGATCATCCGCAGCTGCCGAAGCTGAGCTTCTCGGCAGGCGTGGCCGAGTACGCCGTGCCGGCCGAACCCATCGAGCGCACGCTGCTCGCCGCCGATCATGTGCTGCGCATGGCCAAGGAGCGCGGTCGCGCACGCATCGAGAAGCACCGCGGCAACGACGCCAGCGTGATCCGGCGTGTCGATGAGGACTTCGCCGCCGCGGACCTGCGCGAGGCGCTGCGCAACGACGAGCTGGAGCTCTACGCGCAGCCCATCGTGTCGCTGCGCGAGGGCCGTCACCCGATGGGCTTCGAGCTGCTGCTGCGCCTGCGTGGCGAGGAGAACGTCGAAGGCTCGGCCGGCCGGCTCGTGCAGGTCGCGCAGCGCTTCCAGCTGCTGTCGGTGCTCGACCGCCACGTGGTGGACCGCGCGTTCCAGATCCTGGCGCCGCATCGCGCCGCGCTGGCCGCACACCGCGCGACGGTGTCGATCAATGTGTCGGGGGCCTCACTCGCCGATGCGGAGTTCACCTCCACCTTCATCAAGCGGTTGAGGGATTCACAGCTGCCGCCCGGCTGCATCGTGGTCGAGATCACCGAGCAGGTGGCGCTGTCGGATCCGGCCCGGGCCGGGGATGCCATGCGCCGCCTGCGCGCGGCCGGCTGCGGCATCGCCATCGACGACTTCGGCACCGGCGCCAACTCACTGGCCTATGTGCACCAGCTGCCGGTCACGCGGCTGAAGATCGACGGCAGTTTCGTGCGCGACATCGTCACCAACCGGCGCTCGGAATCCGCTGTGAAGGGCATCGTGCAGCTGGCGCGCGACTTCGTGCTGCAGACGGTCGGCGAGCATGTGGAGACCCGCGAGCAGGCCGCGATGCTGCGGCGGCTGGGCGTGGATTTCGGCCAGGGCTACCTGTTCGGTCGCCCGGAGCCGCTGGATGACGCGATCAGCGGGCTGCGGGATCGCGGCGCGACGACGCTGTTCCGCGTGTTCGACCAGCCACCGGGGTAGATCCTTCGCCTGCGCTGCCCGGCGGGCAGCGCGTGGCCTGCCCGGGTGGTGCCCGTGATCCGAATCGAACGGATACGACCTTGCGGCCGGCAGATTTTGAGTCTGCTGCGTCTACCAGTTCCGCCACACGGGCCCGTGCAGGTCGGCAAGGGCGCTGATGGTATGCGATTTTTGCGCCGCGGGCTGCGACCGGATGGCGGGCTGGCGCATCCTATGGGGCATGAGCCGATTTCTCGCCATCTCGCTGGATCCGGACTGCCTGCGCCGCGCCGGTGCCGGCGACCGGGCCGCGCAGCGGGACCTGTACGAACGGGCGGCAGGCCCGGTGTTCGCGCTGGTGCGGCGCCTGGTGCCTGGCCGCGCCGCCGCCGAGGATGTGTTCCAGGACTGCATGATGCGGGTGCTCGATCGCGTCGCGGAGTTCCGCGGCGAGGCACCGTTCGGGGCCTGGGTGCGGCAGATCGCGGTGCGCCAGTGCCTGATGCACCTGCGCTCGCCGTGGCAGCGCGCCCGCCGCGTGCTGCGGCTCGACGCCGATGAGGAGGGCGGCCATCCGCCGGATCACGCCCACGCGGCACATGAGCCGCCGCTGGCCGACCTGATCGACCTGGAGCGTGCGCTGGCGCGGCTGCCGCAGACCGCGCGCAGCATCGTGTGGCTGCATGATGTCGAAGGCCTGCGCCACGACGAGATCGCGGCGCTGTACGGCCGCAGCGTGAGTTTTTCCAAATCCCGGCTCGCCCGCGCCCATGCGCTGCTGCGTGCCGAGCTGGGCGACGCACCGCCGGCCGTCGTCGTGCCGGCCGCCGGGCTTGCGGCACAGGTACCGCTGCCATGACCGCACCCACCGACCTTCGTCTGCTTTCTGCCGCCGAACCCGCCGCGCCATTCGGCTTCGCGCAGTTCGAGCAGCGCCGCGCCGCGCTGGGCCGCCGCAGCCGGCTGCGGCAGATGGCGGTCGCATCGGCGCTGGCCGTGGTCGCGATCGTGCCGTTGATCGCGGTGCTGACGCAGCCGGCGCCGGCCGCGCGCGTCATCGCTCCGTCGGCGGACCAGCTGATGCCGCTGGCCGATGTGTTCCAGCAGCCGCCGGCGCTGGTCGACATGCGCCGCTTCGCGATCACCAGCGAGCTGGAGGACTACATCGCGCTGCTCGATGCGCAGATCTCCGCGGCCCGGCTGGCGGCCGTGCCCCGCGAGGAACTGCGGCGGCTGGAGACCACACGCGCCCAGCTCCACGATTCGCTGCAGCGCGTGTCGCATGCGCATGCGCTGCTCGATCTGTGATCCCCGACCCACGATGCCCATGCCACGGAGAACCGCAATGAATCCACGATTCCGTACCGCGCGCGCCTGGCGGCCCGCGTTGCTGGCGACGATGACGCTGGCCGCATTGCCCGGCATCGCGCTGTCGTCCGATGCCGCACAGGATCGCGCCATCCGTGACCTCGAGCTGCAGCAGGAGCAGCAGCAGGCGCAGCGCGAGATGGCCCAGCGCGAGCGCATGCAGCGCGAGGCACTGCGCGGCCAGGAGCAATCCATCCAGCGCCTCGAGCAGGCGCGGCAGCGTCTGGAGAACTCCACGCGCGAGGTGGCCGAGCTGTCGACGCAGCTCGGGCGCAACTACCAGGTGTGGGAGGGGACCACCGGCGCGCTGCCGCCGCCGCCGCGCGCGCTGCTGGGGTTGTCCGTCTCTGAAGAGAGCCGCGCCGATGGCGCCCTCGTGCTGACCGTGAGCCCCGGGGGCGCTGCCGCCGAGGCGGGCATCCGCGAAGGCGATGTGCTGGTCACGCTGGACGGGCGCGACCTGACGCAGGACGCAAGCCCCGGGCGGGCGCTGGTGACGCAGATGCGACAGGTCACGCCCGATCGCCCGCTGCGGGTGGAACTGCTGCGCGAGGGGCGGCGGATGGCGCTGCAGGTGACGCCGCGCAGCGGGCCAGCCGCGGGCGCCGCGGACCGGCTGGTGCCGCAGCGGAACGGCAGCGGCGCGCGCGTGAGCCAGCCGTTCCCGGCCACCGGCGTCGAACTGCCGGGACTGCGGCTCGGCGGCATGGAGTTCGCGACGCTGTCCGACCGGCTCGGCAGCTATTTCGGCGTCAGCGCCGGCGTGCTGGTGGTGCGCGCCGGCCCCGGCGCGCCATTCACCTTGCAGGATGGCGACGTGATCCTGTCGATCGACGGTCGCACGCCCACCAGTGCGCAGCATGCCGCGCGCATCCTGCGTTCGTACCAGCCGGGCGAGAAGGTGAAGCTGCGCGTGCAGCGCGACCGCAACGCGATGGACCTGGACACCACCGCGCCGGCCGGGCGGTAGCCGTGGCGGCGCGGCGCGAGCCCGGCGCGGCGCCGCTGCAACCATGCGCCGCATCGCGGGACGCGGCGGCTTTCCTGCCCATGCGGCGCATGGAGTACCATCCGGGCGCTTCATGCGCCGCGCCGATTTTTCCTATGAACTGCCGCCCGGGCTGATCGCCCAGGCCCCGCTGCCGGAGCGCTCCGCCAGCCGCCTGCTGTGCCTGGACGGTGCCACCGGCGCGCTGGCCGACTGCGCATTCACCGACCTGCCGCAGCTGTTGCGACCTGCCGACCTGATGGTGTTCAACGACACGCGCGTGGTCGCCGCGCGCGTGCTCGGCAGCAAGCCCTCGGGTGGCCGCGTCGAAGTGTTCCTCGAGCGGGCCGTCGCCACCGACCGCGCCTGGGTGCAGCTGCGCGCCAGCAAGGCCATCCGGCCGGGCCTCGTGATCCACACCGCCGGCGGCGGGGTCGAGGTCATCGAGCGCGTCAACACGCCGGCCGGCGACCTGTGGGAGATCCGCACGCCCGGCGCGGCGCTGGCGTTCTTCGAGGCCCATGGCAGCGTGCCGCTGCCGCCCTACATCACGCGCAGCGCCGATGCGTCCGATCGCGAGCGCTACCAGAGCATCTTCGCGCGCGCGCCCGGCGCGGTGGCCGCGCCCACGGCGAGCCTGCATTTCGACGCCGATCTGGTGGCGCGCATCGATGCGCTGGGCGTGCAGCGCGCGCTGGTCACGCTGCATGTGGGCGCCGGCACGTTCCAGCCGCTGCGCGTCGACGATCTGGCGCAGCATGTGATGCATGCCGAGAGCTGGGCCGTGCCGCAGTCGCTGGTCGATGCGGTGGCGCGCTGTCGCGCCGCCGGTGGCCGGGTCATCGCGGTGGGCACCACCGTGACGCGCGCGCTCGAATCCGCCGCCGCCGATGGCACACTGCGCGCGGGCGCCGGCCAGACGCGCCTGTTCATCACGCCGGGCTACCCGTTCCGCGTGGTGGATGCCCTGATCACCAATTTCCACCTGCCGGAGTCCACCTTGCTGATGCTGGTTGCCGCCT